>NZ_CP027666.1:3297150-3599080 GCF_003008535.1 Ottowia oryzae | reverse complement strand
TGGTCTTCCTGGTCTACAACGACCACGCCACCAGCTTCGACCTGGGCGTGATTCCGACCTTCGCCATCGGCACGGCGGCGTCGTACGAGCCGGCAGACGAAGGCTATGGCCCGCGCCCGGTGCCCGTGGTGGAAGGCCACCCCGAGCTGGCCAGCCACATCGCGCAGTCGGTCATTCAGCAGGACTTTGACCTGACCATCGTCAACGACCTGAAGGTGGACCACGGCCTGACGGTGCCGATGAACCTGATGTTCGGCAGCCCCAGCGCCTGGCCGGTGAAGGTGATTCCCTTTGCCGTGAACGTGGTGCAGTACCCCGTGCCATCGGGGGCGCGCTGCTTCGCGCTGGGCCAGGCGATCCGCCGCGCGATCGAAAGCTACGACCAGCCGCTGAAGGTGCAGATCTGGGGCACCGGCGGCATGAGCCACCAGCTGCAAGGCCCGCGCGCGGGGCTCATCAACAAGGAATGGGACAACCGGTTTTTGGACCGGCTGATCGCGGACCCGGCGGATTTGTCCAAGATGCCGCACATCGAATACGTGCGCGAGGCGGGCAGCGAAGGCATCGAGCTGGTGATGTGGCTGATCGCCCGCGGCGCCATGGCCGACGTGGCGGGCGGGCCCGCGCCCAAGGTGGCGCACCGGTTCTTTCACGTGCCTGCTTCCAACACGGCGGTGGGGCACCTCATTCTTGAAGACCAGGCCTGATCGGCCTCCAGCGCCCGCCACACCAGCGCGGGCAGCTATCAACCTAGGAGTAACATGAGCAAGACCATCAACGTGGCGCTGGCCGGGGCCGGCGCCTTCGGCATCAAGCACCTGGACGGCATTCAGAACATCGACGGCGTGAAAGTCGTCTCGCTGATCAGCCGCGACCTGGACAAGACCAAGGAAGTGGCCGCCAAGTACGGCATCGGCCACGTCACCACCGATCTGGACGAGAGCCTGGCGCTGAAAGAGGTGGACGCCGTCATCCTGTGCACGCCCACGCAGATGCACGCCGCGCAGAGCATCGCCTGCCTGAAAGCCGGCAAGCACGTGCAGGTAGAAATTCCGCTGTGTGACGTGCTGACGCAGGGCGAAGAAGTGCTGGCGCTGCAGAAAAAAACCGGTCTGGTGGCCATGGTGGGCCACACCCGCCGCTTCAACCCCAGCCACCAGTACGTGCACAAGAAGATCCAGGCGGGCGAATTCAACATCCAGCAGATGGATGTGCAGACCTACTTCTTTCGCCGCACCAACATGAACGCGCTGGGCGAGCCGCGCAGCTGGACGGATCACCTGCTGTGGCACCACGCCGCGCACACGGTCGATCTGTTTGCCTACCAGGCGGGCAGCCCCATCGTGCAGGCCAACGCCGTGCAAGGCCCGATCCACAAGGACCTGGGCATTGCGATGGACATGAGCATCCAGCTCAAGGCTGCCAACGGCGCCATCTGCACGCTGTCGCTCAGCTTCAACAACGACGGCCCGCTGGGCACGTTCTTCCGCTACATCGGCGACACAGCCACCTACATCGCCCGCTACGATGATCTGGTGCAAACGCACAGCAAGGGCGCCGAGACGCCGGTCGATGTGAGCCAAGTAGACGTGTCGATGAACGGCATTGAGCTGCAAGACCGCGAGTTCTTCGCCGCCATCCGCGAAGGGCGCGAGCCCAACAGCAGCGTGGCGCAGGTGCTGCCGTGCTACCAGGTGCTGAACAAGCTGGAACAGCAGCTGAACGCCGCAGGCTGAATCCAAGCAAAATCCCACGCCAGCGCATGCCCCACCAGCGCTGGAAGCTATCAAAAATAGAGTGTTTTGCGGTGCTCGCGCAGGCTCTGGTCTGAGCGGCGCCGCCTTTGTTTTTGCCCGCGGCCGGCGACGATGGCCCCACACCGCGCCCGTCACCCAGCCCGCGCTAAGCTGAGCCCATGCAAGCAAGACACATCGGCCCCTTCACCGCTTCGCCCATTGGCCTGGGCTGCATGAACCTGTGCCACGCGTACGGCACGCCGCCCACCGAGCAGGATGCCGAGCGCCTGCTGCTGGCGGCGCTGGACATGGGCGTCACCCACTTCGACACGGCCGCGCTGTACGGCTTTGGCGCCAGCGAATCGCTGGTGGGCCGCGTGCTGGGCCCGCACCGGCAGCGCTTCACGTTGGCCAGCAAGTGCGGCATGACGCACGAGGCGGGCGATGGCACCGTGGCGCCGGGGCGGGTCATCGACGGCTCGCCCGAGAGCATCCGCGCGACGTGCGAAGGCTCGCTGCGGCGGCTCAAGACCGACGTGATCGACCTGTACTACCTGCACCGCTGGGACAAGCGCGTGCCCATCGAAGACAGCGTGGGCGCGCTGGCCGACCTGGTGCGTGCGGGCAAGGTGCGCACGATAGGCTTGTCGGAAGTGTCGTCCGCCACGCTGCGGCGCGCCCACGCCGTGCACCCCATCACCGCGTTGCAGACCGAGTATTCGCTGTGGACGCGCAACCCCGAGCTGGCCGTGCTGCAGGCCTGCCGCGACCTGGGCGTGGCCTTTGTGGCCTTCAGTCCGCTGGGGCGCGGCTACCTGGCCGATGCGTTGCCCAGCTGGGACGACGTGCAGGCGCTGCCCGACAGGGACATCCGCCGCGCCATGCCGCGCTTCGGCGCCGAGCACTTCGCCAGCAACCTGCCGCTGCTGGCCCAGTACCGCGCCTTGGCCGCCGAAGCGGGCTGCACACCCGCGCAGCTGGCGCTGGCCTGGGTGCTGGCGCAGGGCGACGACATCGTGCCCATACCCGGCACGCGCAGCGTCGCGCATCTGAGGGACGACCTGGCCGCGTGGGACTTGCGCCTGCCCGCCGATGTGCTGCAACGCGCGGGCGAGCTGATCAACACCGCCACCGTCAGCGGGCACCGCTACGCCGAGCAGGGCCGGCGCGAGGTGGATACGGAAGACGTGGCGGCGTGAGCGACTGAGCGACCGGGGGCGCCGTTGCCTCGGCGTGTGGCCGGTTGTTGGGCTGAGCCGAGACGGGTCGATAACTATCCCGCGCTCGCCACGCGGGCAGTGCGATCAGCGGGCCGCACCACGCACGGAATCTTTACGCTGGTGCGGGCTGCGCGCCGCCTGTGCCCGCAGCGGGCTCGTCGGGTGCTGGTGCCTCGCTGGCAGCGCTGGTTGAGGTGTCAGCCGTGTTCGTTGCGGCCTGCGCCCGCTCGTCGCGCTCCATCTGCGCCGTGGTCACCACGTCGGCGGCCAGGTTCGCCAGCAGCATCACGTCGCGCTGGTTGAGCTGGCGCGGCTCGGTGTCCATCACGCACAGCGCCCCCATGGCGCGGCCCGCGTCGTCCAGCAGCGGCGCCGCCGCAAAGAAGCGGATGCCGCGGTCGGCCAGGCCGGGGTGCGCGCCATAGCGCGCATCGCGCAGCACATCGCCCACCACCAGCGGCTGCCCGCTGGCCACTACGTGCGCCGCCATGGAGAGGGCGCGGTCGGCCACGGGCTGGGGGGGCTCGTCGCCGTCGCCGCCCACGGCGGTGGCGCTGCCGTGCAGCAGCTCGGCATCGCGCGTGACCAGCAGCACCTCGGCCATCGGGCAGTCGAAGGCGTCGGCCACGCGGCGGGCCACTTTGTCGAAGGTGCTGCGCAGGGGCGGCGCGGTGAGGCCGCTGGCGTCGAGCGCCGCCAGCCGCTCGTCCTCGTTGGCGGGCATCTCGGCGGCGGCAAAGGGCAGGGCGTCGGCGGCAGACAGGCGGCTGCGCGTCTGCGCGACCAGCTCTTGCAGCGAGGTGACCAGCACATCGGCGCCGATCTGGTCCAGCGGGTAGGCGGTGGCGGCGTCGGTCGGGGTGTTCCACGCCGCCAGGATGACGGTGACATCGGGCCAGCGGCGTTTGAGGCGGCGCACGAAGAACTTGGCCAGTGTGGTCGGGTCGGGTGAGAAGTAGCTCAGGCAAACCACTTCCACGCCTTGCAGATCCAGCTCGGAGAAATACTCGGTGGACATGGCGCCCACGCGCACCACCTTGGCGCCCACGCCGGACAGCGCCAGCGCATGGGCGGCCATGTCGGCGGCCAGCAGATCCACCGCCCAGCGCCCGCCAAAGCACGCCACCTTCACGGGTGGGCCGGGTGGCGGCGGGTACTGCTCGCGCAGCTCTTCGATCACGTTTTCCATGCCGGTCAGCACGCGCAGGCGGTGCTCGGCGGTGGCGACGGTGCCGTGCGCGCTGGACGCCAGGCGCAGCGCGCCCAGGCCTACGGTGTCGTAGAACACCAGCGGCGATTTGTCGTCGGCCAACTCGATGGCCAGGTCGGACGCCTCTTCCACATCGCCGGCCAGCAGGCGCTGGTGCAGCCGCGTGGGCTCGTCCAGCGCGCGTTCGCTGCCCAGCAGCACCGCCAGAAACTGAAGCTGCGGCAGGTGATGGCCCAGCACCAGCAGCACGACGGTGATGGGAGTGGACAACACCAGCCCGATGGGGCCCCAGATGGTCGTCCAGAACATGGCGGCCATGATCAGCGACAGGGTGGACATGCCGGTGCTGGTGCCGTAAAGCCAGGGCTCGACGATGTTGTTGCTGAGCAGCTCCAGTGTGACGATCAGCGCCAAAGTCCACAGCACCACGCTCCAGCCGGGGTCCACCGCGAAGGCCAGCGCCAACGGAAAGACGGACGCAATCATCGGCCCCACGTAAGGCACAAAGCGCAGCACCGCCGCCAGCAGGCCCCACACCAGCGCGCCCGGTATGCCGATGAACAGCAGGCCCACGGCCAGCGGTATGCCGTAGGTGGCGTTCACCAGCAGCTGCATCGACAAATACTTGCTGACGCGCTTGCCCGCGTCGCTCAGCGCATCGGTGGTGCGGTGCAGGTCGGTGCCCAGAAGCCGCACGGCGCGGTCGCGCAAATCGCCCTTGTCCAGCAGGATCAACACCACGAAGACGAAGACGATGCCCGCCATCGTCAGCGGCGTGGCCACCGTGTCCATCCACCCCAGCGCGCGCTGCACGGTGGACGGCGACTGGCCGACCAGCTGAACCTGCTGCGGGGCGCTGGCGCGCGCGGCCGGCGTGGCCGGGCGCTGGGATGGGTCGATCTCGCGCTCGAACCGGTCCACCACGCGCGAGTAACGGTCGAACATGCCGGGCTGGCGCAAGGTTTTGCCCAGGGAGCGCACCTTCTGGTTGATATTGGTTTCGTAGGCGGGCAGGTCGCTGGCCAACTGCCGCAATTGGCCGTACATGAACCAGCCGGCGCCGGCCAGCAGCGCCACGGCCGTCGTCACCACCACCACGACCGCCACCGCCCTGGGCAGGCCTCGCCGCTTGAGCCAAGACACCATCGGGTCCAGCACGAAGCCCAGCAGCGCCGCCAGCGCCAGCGGCATCAGCATGTCGCGCCCAAAATAAAGCGCCGCCACGATGACGGCGCCGCTCACCAGGCCGTACATCAGCGGCTGCCGGGCAGGCGCGGCTGAGCCTGCGGGCGCGGCCGGGTCGATGGGGTCGGAGGCCGTCAGCACCGGCGGCGCGTGGGGGCTGAGTGGGTCTGGCACGTGTCGAGGGGTTCAGGGGCGGGAAAAAGACGGCGTGGAACCCAGCGCCGTCGGGCGGCGGTGGCGCGCGCCACCTCGCCCAGATTGTCAGAATCGCCGGCCGGTCGCCCTGTAGGACGAGTGCGCGATGCAAGCGCAAGCTCAGGGCGATCCAGGGGCCAGCTTGCCAACCGGCCGGCGGCCATCTTCCTGTCATCGAATGGCCGACAATGGGCCGTTGCACTGCGCCCAGAACTGGAGACTGAACCCCATGCCGCTTCACCCCGATCGCTCGCTTGCACTGGCGGGCGCCAGCAACTTCCGCGACCTGGGCGGCTACCAGGGCAGCGGCGGGCGCACCGTGCGTTGGCGCAAGCTGTTTCGTTCGGACCACCTGGCCGCGCTGACGCCCGAAGACGCGCGCACGCTGGGCGCGCTGGGCGTGGGCCGTGCGTTCGACTTCCGCGGCACGACAGAGCGCGCTGCCGTGCCCTACGACGTGGCGGGCGTGGCGCAGTATTCGCTGCCGATCGAGCCCACCGTGGTGCAGCGCATGAAGGAACTGGCCGAGGCTGGCGAGCAGATCACGCCGGCGCACGCGGTGGCCTTGATGCAGCAGACTTACCGTGCCTTCGTGCACGACAACGCAGGCCGTTTCGCCACGCTGTTCGAGCATCTTCTGGAAAGCGACGCGCCCCTGGTTTTTCACTGCACCGCGGGCAAGGACCGCACGGGCTTTGCGGCCGCGCTGATTCTGATGGCGCTGGGCGTGCCGCGCGACGTGGTGATGCGCGACTACCTGCTCACCAACGACTTCTATCGCATGCCGGTGCTGGCCGACCCGCGTGCGCCGAAGGAAGTGCTGAACGTGCTGTGGCGCGTGCAGGAAGATTTCCTGAACGCCGCGCTGGACGCGGTGGACGCCGACTACGGCGGCATGCCGATCTACCTGGAGCGCGAGTTGCGGGTAGGCGAAGCCGAGCGCCGGCGGCTTGAGGCGCTCTACCTGGTCAGCTAAGCTGGCGCAGGGTTTGCTTCAAAAAGCATAGCTGCCGGCGCTGGTGGGGCGGGCGCTGGAGGCTGTTTTTGTTTAAGTGGCCGATGGGCGCGGCCGTCTGCGCGGCCCCGCGTAAGCGCGCGGCGTCAGTCGTCCAGCCCGTGCACCTTCAAGCCCCAGGGCGTGCGTTGCCAGGCCACCACCTCTTCGCGCAACAGATGCGCCGATTGCGGCCAGGCCTTGGCCCAGCCGGGCGGCACGGTGACGGTAAAACCGTGTTGCGGCTCGGCGTCGGTGGTGACTTTCACCGCTTCGTAGGCGGGTGCCTGGCGGGCGTGGCACAGCAGCACCGCCAGTCGCAGCGCGGCCAGTTGCGCCATGAACAGGCGGTCGTCAAAGCGCGCTTCCAGCTTGCGCAGTTTGCCTCGGTGGCCCAGCACCAGCTGGCTGAGTTTGTGCAGCTCGTGCATGGCAAAGCCGGGCACGTCGGCGTTGTCGAGGATGTAGGCGCCGTGCTTGTGGTAGTCGGCGTGGGCGATGCGCGCGCCAATCTCATGCAGGCGCGCCGTCCAGGCCAGCTCGCGCTTGAGGACAGCAAGCTTGGCCGGCTTGAGGGACGGCAGCAGTTGCTTGAGCAAGTGCTGCGCCGTCAGCGCCACGCGTTCGGCCTGCTGCGCGTCCGCGTTGAACTTGGCCGCCAGCCGCTCGACCGAGCTGGACCGCACGTCGGTCTCTTGCTGCTCGCGGTCTAGCATGTCGAACAGCGCGCCGTGCCGCAGCGCGCCGTGCGCGTGTTGCATGCTGTCGATGCCCAGCAGGTCGAAGATGCCGCGCAGCACGGCCAGCCCGCCCGCGATGACGGGGCGCCGCTCTTCCTTGATGCCGTCCAGGCGAATGGCGTCGGCGCGGCGGGTTTTGATGAGGCGATCACGCAGCCAATCCAGCCCCTCGCGCGTGATCACGCCCTCGGCCGGCGCCTGGCCCGCCAGAAACAGCGTGCCCGCCACCGCACCCACGGTGCCGGAAGAACCGTAAGCCGTATCCCACAGGCTGCGGTGGTGGGTGTGCAGGGCCTCGTCCAGCACCGCCTTGGCGGCGATCTCGGCGTGGTCGAAATGCTTGGCGGACAGCACGCCATCCGGAAAGTGGCGCATCGACCAGGCCACGCTGCCCACGCGGTACGACTCCATCGCCTTGGCGGTGTAGCCCTGGCCGATGATCATCTCGGTGGAGCGCCCGCCGATGTCGATGACCAGGCGTCGCTCGTCCGACTGCGGCAGCAGGTGTGCCACGCCCTGGTAGATCAGGCGGGCTTCTTCGCGGCCCGAGATCACGTCGATCGGGAAACCCAGCACCTGCTGGGCCACGCTCAGGAATTCCTCGCGGTTGCGCGCCTCGCGCAGCGTCTGGGTGGCTACAGCGCGAACCTGGTCCGCCTTGAAGCCCGCCAGCCGCTCGGCAAAGCGGGCCAGGCAGTTCCAGCCGCGCTGCATCGCCTCTTGGGACAGGCGGCGGTCGGCGTCCAGGCCGTTGCCCTGGCGCACGGTTTCCTTGTGGTACTCCATCCGCTGGATCTGCCCCAACTCCAGGCGGGCGATTTCAAGGCGGAAGCTGTTGGATCCGAGATCAACGGTGGCAAGTCGGCTGCCTGTATGCATGAATCAGTCAAAAAAAAGCGGCCACTAGCGTGCCTTGGGGGCTGATTGTGGCGCACTCCGCGCTGGCTGCCCATGGCCTGGGGCAGAGGCGCCACGAAACTGGGGCGAACGTCTATGACGGTCACACGGCTGTCACATTGAGTTCATACAGTCGGGCCTGTCGAATCCCCAACCTCTGAGGTTTTCATTTCATGAAACGTACATTCCTGAAAGCGCTGGCCGTGACGGCGTTTGGCGCCGTTGTCAGCACCACCGCCTTCGCCGCCGACATCACTGGCGCTGGCGCCAGCTTCCCTTACCCCATCTACGCCAAGTGGGCTGAAGCCTACAAGGCCGCCACCGGCGTGGGCCTGAACTACCAATCCATCGGTTCTTCCGGTGGCGTGCGCCAGATCCGCGCCAAGACGGTGGCCTTCGGTGCCAGCGACGCGCCCGTCAAAGGTGAAGAGCTGGACAAGGACGGCATGGTGCAGTTCCCTGCCATCATCGGCGGCACCGTCCCCGTGCTGAACCTGGAAGGCTTCAAGCAGGGCGAGCTGCGCGTGACCGGCCCCGTGCTGGCCGAGATGTTCATGGGCACCATCTCCAAATGGAACGACCCCAAGTTCGCTGCGCTCAATCCGGGCAAGACCCTGCCGGACCAGGCCATCACTGTCGTGCACCGTGCTGACGGTTCGGGCACCACCTTCAACTGGACCGACTACCTGGCCACCGTCAGCAAGGAATGGGCCGACAAAGTGGGTAAAGGCAACGCCGTGAAGTGGCCTGCCGCGACTTCCGTTGGTGGCAAAGGTAACGAAGGCGTGGCCGCCAACGTGGGCCGCATCAAGGGCGCCATCGGCTATGTCGAGTACGCCTACGCCAAGAAAAACAAGCTGACCTACATGCAGGTGCAAAACCCCGCCGGCAAGTACGTGAGCCCCGATGACGCGACGTTTGCCGCAGCCGCCAGCGGCGTGGACTGGTTCAGCGCCCCCGGTATGGGCGTGTCGATGGTGAACGCCAAGGGCGACCACTCCTGGCCCATCTCCACCGCGTCGTTCATCCTGATGTACAAGGATCCGACCGACAAGGCGCAATCCGCCGAAGTGCTGAAGTTCTTCGACTGGGCGTTCAAGAACGGCAAGACCATGGCCAGCGATCTGGACTACGTCGGCCTGCCTGACAACCTGACGAACGAAATCCGCAGCAAGGTCTGGTCACAGATCAAGAACAAGTAAGCATCGCCTTGGAGCAAACGCGCCCGACGCCCCTGCGGCGTGCGGGCGCGGCTTTCAAGTGACGACGCCAACATAATTCGATCTGATCGAGGAAACCATGAGTGCGGGAATGTCCACGCTGAACAACGCGCATCAACCACCTCTTGAGGCAGACGCCTCGCTTATCGCCAGCCGGGCGGGTGTCGCACGCCGGCAACGCATTCAGGACGTGGTGTTCCATCGCGGCACGCAGCTCTTTTCGCTGCTGGTGTTGGCCGCGCTGGTGGGCATCATCGTCTCGCTGTTCATCAATGCCTGGCCGATCTTCCAGAAGTTCGGCCTGCAGTTCATCTGGCGCGTCGAGTGGGACGTGGTCAATGAAGAATTTGGCGCCGCGATCGCCATCGTGGGCACGGTGCTGAGCGCCGGCATCGCCCTGCTGATCGCCGTGCCCCTGGCCTTCGGTATTGCGCTGTTCCTGACCGAAAACTGCCCCGCATGGCTGCGCCGCCCGCTGGGTACCGCCATCGAATTGCTGGCGGCCGTGCCGTCCATCATCTACGGCATGTTCGGCCTGTTCGTCTTCGCGCCGATCTTCGCCGACTACCTGCAAACGCCTCTGCAATCCCTTTTGGGCGGCATGCCCGTGATCGGCTCGCTGTTTGGCGGCGCCATCAACGGCATGGGCATCCTGGCCGCCGGCATCGTGTTGGCGTTCATGATCCTGCCCTACATCGCAGCCGTGATGCGCGATGTGTTCGAGATCGTCCCATCGATCCTGCGCGAGTCGGCCTATGGCCTGGGCTGCACCACCTGGGAAGTCGTGCGCAAGGTGGTGTTGCCGTACACCCAGAAGGGCGTGATCGGCGGCGTGATGCTGGGCCTAGGCCGCGCGCTGGGTGAAACCATGGCCGTCACCTTCGTGATCGGCAACGCCAACCGGATGCCCAGTTCGCTGTTCTCGCCCGGTACATCCATCGCGTCGACGCTGGCCAACGAGTTTGGCGAAGCTGCCGATCTGCACCTGAACGCCTTGTTCGCCCTGGGCTTCCTGCTGTTCGTCATCACCTTTGTGGTGCTGGCGCTGGCCAAGCTGATGATCATCCGCGCCGAGCGCGCCAAGGGCACCTGAGCATTCGCCAGGTCGTTGCCAAGATTTCAAACAGACTTCCATGCAAGCCGATAACGCGCTCTACAAAAAACGCCGGATGGCCAATGCCATCGGCCTGACCTTGTCCATGACCGCCATGGTCTTGGGCTTGGTGGTACTCCTCTGGATCCTGTTCGTGCTGCTCAGCAAAGGGCTGGGCGCCGTGGACATGAACATGTTCGTGAAAGACACGCCCGCGCCGGGCTCGGACGGGGGTGGCCTGCGCAACGCCATCGTCGGCAGCCTGATGATGCTGGGCCTCACGGTGCTGGTGTCCACGCCGATCGGCATCCTGGCAGGCATCTACCTGGCCGAATATGGCGACGGCAGCAAGGTCGCGGAGTTCACTCGTTTCGTGACCGACATCATGCTGTCAGCCCCGTCGATCGTTCTGGGCCTGTTCGTCTACGCCATCCTGGTGGCGCCCATGGGCCACTTCTCGGGCTTTGCGGGCAGCCTGGCGCTGTCGCTGATCGCGATCCCGGTGGTTGTGCGCACGACGGAGAATATGCTGCGCCTGGTGCCCGGCAGCCTCCGCGAAGCCGCCGCTGCGCTGGGCGCGCCGCGCTGGAAGGTCTCGCTGATGATCACGCTCCGTGCGGCCAAGAGCGGCGTCATGACCGGCCTGCTGCTGGCGGTGGCACGCGTCAGCGGTGAAACCGCGCCGCTGCTGTTCACGGCGCTGAACAACCAGTTCTTCAGCACCAACATGGACCAGCCAATGGCCAACCTGCCGGTGGTGATTTTCCAGTTCGCCATGAGCCCCTATGACAACTGGATCCGCCTGGCCTGGGGCGGCGCCCTGTTGATCACGCTCACGGTGCTGATCATCAACGTCGTTGCCCGCGTGTTCTTCCGCGAACGAACGGCCGGCCACTGAGTTGACCGAGCCATCGCCGACACCCAACAAGAGTTCATCCATGAATATTGCTACCCCCATCCCCCAGGTGCAGCCGCGCGGCAACGTCACCGGTATCGACAACGAACGCGTGGCGCTGGCCGTCCGCAACCTTGACTTCTTCTACGCCAACGGCTTTCAGGGCCTCAAGAAGATCAACCTGACGATTCCAGAGCGCAAGGCCACTGCCTTCATCGGCCCGTCGGGCTGCGGCAAGTCGACCTTGCTGCGCACCTTGAACCGCATGTACAGCCTGTACCCCGGCCAGCGCGCCGAGGGCGAGATCGTGTTCGAAGGCCGCAACATCCTGCAGCCGCACGAAGACGTGAACCTGCTTCGCGCCAGCATCGGCATGGTTTTTCAGAAGCCGACGCCGTTTCCGATGACGATTTACGACAACATTGCTTTTGGCGTGCGTCTGTATGAGAACCTAGGCCGCGCCGAAATGGACGAGCGTGTGGAGTGGGCCCTGAGCAAGGCCGCCCTGTGGACCGAGGTGAAGGACAAGCTGGGCCAAAGCGGCCTGTCGCTCTCAGGCGGCCAGCAGCAACGCCTTTGCATCGCGCGCAGCGTGGCGGTCAAGCCTTCCATCCTGTTGCTGGACGAGCCGACATCGGCACTCGATCCGATTTCCACCGGCAAGGTCGAAGAGCTGGTGCACGAGCTCAAGCGCGAGTACACCATCGCCATCGTGACGCACAACATGCAGCAGGCTGCGCGTGTGTCCGACTACACCGCCTACATGTACCTGGGCGAGTTGATCGAATTCGGCGCCACCGAGGAACTGTTCTTCAAGCCCAAACGCAAAGAGACCGAAGACTACATCACGGGTCGTTTCGGTTAAGGAGACATGACAATGCAGGACAAACACCTTTCAACGCAGTTCGACAACGAACTCAACCAGGTGTCCGCCCATGTGCTTGAGCTGGGCGGCATGGTGGAAATGCAGATTCGGCAGGCGATGTACGCGCTGTCCGAGTTCAGCGAAGAAGTGGCCGATCAGGTTCAGCAGACCGAGCAGCGCGTGAACGCGCTGGAGCTGGAGATCGACCGTGAGCTGTCCAGCATCATCGCGCGCCGGCAGCCAACGGCGATCGACCTGCGGCTGCTGCTGGCCATCTCCAAGACCAACGCCAACCTCGAGCGCGTGGGCGACGAGGCGGCCAAGATCGCCCGCATGGTCAAGCGCATCGTGGAATCCGGCAAGGCGCGGCTGCTGCCCTCGGGCGAGCTGCGCATTGCCGCCGACTTGGCTGCCAACCAGCTGCGCCGGGCTCTGGACGCCTTCGCGCGCCTGAGCGCCGAAGACGCCGTGGCCATCATCAAGGGCGATGCGGCACTGGACCGCGAGTTTGACGGCTTCGTGCGTAAACTCATCACCTACATGATGGAAGATCCGCGCACCATCTCCGCCAGCCTGGACCTGCTCACGCTGGCCAAGGCGATCGAACGCATTGGCGACCACGCGACCAACATCGCCGAGTTCATCATCTACATCGTCAAGGGCGCCGACGTGCGGCACGGCACGATGGAAGAGCTGGAGATGCTGTCGAGATGAGAACGATGCCGAGGGTGCTGATCGTCGAGGATGAGCCGCCCATCGCAGAGCTGATCGCCGTCAACCTGCGCCACAACGGCTTTCAGCCCACGTGGGCCATGGACAGCGAAACCGCCCAGCGCGAGTTGGACGATCAGTTGCCGGACGTCATCTTGCTGGACTGGATGCTGCCCGGCGAAAGCGGGCTGGCGCTGGCCAAGAAATGGCGCAAAGATCCGCGCACGAAGGCCGTGCCCATCCTGATGCTGACCGCGCGCGGCGACGAATCCGACCGCGTCGCGGGGCTGGACGCCGGGGCCGACGACTACATCACCAAGCCGTTTTCCACCAAGGAAATGCTGGCCCGCATCCGTGCGGTGTTGCGCCGCCGCTCGCCTGAAATGGCCGGCGGGGTGGTGGCCATCGGCGCGCTGGTGCTGGACGCGTCGACGCACCGCGTGACCTATGACGGCCAGCCGCTGAAGATGGGGCCGACCGAATTCAAGCTGCTGCACTACTTCATGCAGAACTCTGAGCGGGTGCACAGCCGCGGCCAGTTGCTCGACAAAGTTTGGGGCGACCACGTCTTCATCGAAGAGCGCACGGTGGACGTGCACGTCAAACGCCTGCGTGAGGCGCTGGGCGCGGCCGGCGTGCTGATCGAAACCGTGCGTGGTGCGGGCTACCGCCTGACGGCGCAACCGTTGGCCCACGCGACGCCCGCGACCGCGTCTTCCTGACCACGAAAGCTGCTTCGCTGGCGGGCGACCTGAATGGCACACACTGCGTTGGTACTGTTGCTGCAGTTGGTGGCGGGGGCGTTGGGCTGGTGGTGGCAATCCTGGCCAGGGGCCTTCGCGGGGGCGGTATTGGCCGCTGGTGGCGTGGCGCTTTGGCAGGCCGTGCAGGGCAATCGCTTTCTGCGCTGGATCAAAGAGCCGCAAGGCGGCGCGCCGCGCGGGCTGCGCGGGCAGTGGGGCGACGCCGGCTACCGCACGGCCCGCGCGCTGCGTGGCGAGCAAGACGCCACCCGCGTTGCCGACGTGCGGCTGCAATCCTTCCTCTCGGCCATTCAGGCCTCGCCGAATGGGGTGGTGGTGCTGGGGCCGGACGGGCGCATCCAGTGGTTCAACGAAATGGCGTCGGCGCATTTCGGCTTTGTGCCGCAGCGCGATCTGCTGCAGCACATCGGCAACCTGGTGCGTGACCCGGCGTTCACCGCGTACTTCGCAACAGGCGCCTTTCAGCGCGACGTGCGCATTCGCGGGCGCGAGGATTCGCCGGCCCGCCCGGTCAAGCTGTCGGTGCAGATTCATCCCTACGCCGACAACTACAAGCTGCTGCTGTCGCAGGACATCACCGCGCTGTCGCAGGCCGAAGCCATGCGCCGCGACTTCGTGGCCAACGTGTCGCACGAGATCCGCACGCCGCTGACGGTGCTGGCAGGCTTCGTTGAGACCATGCAGTCGCTGCCCCTGTCAGACGCTGAGCGCACGCACTACCTCGCGCTGATGGCTGCGCAATCCGAACGCATGCAGACGCTGGTCAACGACTTGCTGATGCTCTCGCGCCTGGAAGGCAGCCCGCTGCCAGATGGACATGAATTGGTCGACCTGGCCGCGCTGATGGCCGAATGTGAGGCCGAGGCGCGCGGCCTTTCCGAACTGCTTCACCCTGAAGGCGAAGCGCAGCGCCTGCAGTTCGACCCGCCCCCAGCCTTTGCCTTGGCTGGCTCGCGCGGCGAGTTGCGCAGCGCGGCGTCCAACCTGATCAACAACGCCGTTCGCTACACGCCCGCTGGTGGATCGATCCGCGTGTTTTGGGAAGAGTTGCTGCCCGGCCAAGTGCGCCTGGCGGTGACCGACACAGGCCCAGGTATCGCGCCCGAACACATTTCAAGGATCGGCGAGCGTTTTTACCGCGTGGACCGCAGCCGCTCGCGCGAATCGGGCGGCACGGGATTGGGGCTGGCGATTGCCAAGCACGTCGCCCAGCGCCACGGCGGCGAGCTGAGCGTGGTCAGCGAAGTTGGCAAGGGTTCCACTTTTGCGCTGGTCTTTCCCGCCTCGCGGGTGCGTGCGGCAAGCGACGGCAGCGGGTTGGCGGCGCCGGTAAAACTCACCTCGATGGCGCCCTAGCGGCGCTGGTGAAGGTGCACTGATCGCGGCAATCCTGCGCGATGCCTGTGCGGACGTATTGACTGAAGATCTACGTCAAATCGGTCCCTGGCGCCGGTGTATGCAGCGCTGGTAGCTATCAAAAATATAGTAATCTATTTCTGCGATGTGCCGATGCGGCGCAGCAACAGCAGCGTCTCGTTGTCGTCTGTGGGGCGGCGCACCCGGTCAACCAGCTCCCACTGGGTCATGTCCGCTACCTGGGGCAGCGAGGCTTGCGCATCCACATCCACCAGCAGCCAGGGGCAGGCGGTGGTGCCGATCAGGGGCTCTGTTGCCCAGCCACCGTGGTAGCGCACACCCACCACCTGCGGCGCCGACAGGCCGAACACCTGCACGCAAGGCGCATCGCCGACCACGCTGCGCACTTCGCGCATTTGGGGCGCCAGGCTGCGGGCGTAGTCGAGCGCGGGCAGCCACAAGGTCATCAGCAGCAGCCAGCACAAGGTAGCGCCGGCGGCGGGCAGCACCAGACTCTTCCAAAGTGCGGTGCGATGGCGCCCGGTGCGCCAGCGTGCCAGGGCGGCCCAGGCCAGGGTGCCCCCCAGCGCCGCCAGCAAAGCGGGCCACTGGAATACGGGCTCAAAGCCCGGTGCCAGCTTGGCGACGTTGGCTGCGGGTTTGGCCGGCACGCCGGTCTGCATCGCGACCCAGACCACCCAGATCACGATGGCCCAGCCGGTGAAGAAGAGCAGGGTGAACCAGTCGATCAGCGCCGACATGCTGCGCCGGAACGTGGGCAGCGCGAAGGCGGCCAGCGCGGCCAGCGATGGCAAGGCCAGCAACAGGGCGCGGTCGCCGGACGTGGTGATCAGAGTGGAGGTGACGGGCACGCTGGCCAGCAGCAGGGGCAGGCCAAGGTGGCGATAAACCCGCAAATCCAGCAACTGCCGGCGCCAGCGCCAGAGCGTCCACAGCACCAGCGGCCAGACGGGCCAGGTGAACCAGAGGAACAGGTTGGCGGTGGAGCGCCACTCGGCCCAGCCAGACCGCATCGGGGCTATCCGCCAGCGCAGCAGATCCAGCTGCCAGCACATGGCCACGGTGATGGACAGCGTGAGCAGCAGTACCCAGATCAGGCGCTGGCGCACCCTGGGCTCAGTCAGCGTGAGGCCCGGCGTGAGCAAGGCCAGCAAGACGATGCTGCCGTAGAAAATGGCGGTGGCCGGTGCGCCAGACAAGGCCAGCCCCGGCAATCCGATCATCAGCGCCACGGTAGCGCGGTTGGGCCGGTAGTACGCCGCCGCCAACCCAAGGAACACCATCACCACACAGAACAGCTGAACCAGTGCCTGTGTGGTTTCGTGCGAGAACTGCGCCAGCCCCAGCGTGGCCACCAGCGCCAACAGGCCGCCATCTGCCAGCGCGCGGGCATAGTCGATGGGGTTGGCCTCCCCCCCGAAAGCGAAGGCCACCGGCTGCGCATTGGGTTGCCGCGCCAGGTAGTACACGGCGTACCAGGTGCCCGCCAGGGTGGCGGCCAGCATGGCGATGAACGGCAAGCGCACGGCGAAGTCCGGCGTCATCCAGCTGGGTGCCAGCTGGATCGCCCACGCGCCCAGCCAGTAGGGCAGCAGCGCGCCCGAATCGGCCACCTGGCCCATCAGCGTTGGCTGCAGCCACTGCGCCAGGTCGGTGGCACCGGCCAGCTCCAGCATGTAGCCGAAGGAGGAAATGTCCGCGTTCTTCCATGGCGCGCGGCCGACATAGCCCGGCACCACGTAGGCCACGCAGAGCAGCAGCAGTGCCCAACGCGGAAGGCGTCGGACGGCGTCCTGGGTAACGATGGCGGGGTTCGGCTGATTCAAACGTACGGGAACTTGAAAGCCCACTCAAGGCGGCCAGCGTCGGGGGCGCTATTAAAGCCGCCCGATCAAGAAAAAGGGCAGCGCGGTTGCCCGTGCTGCCCTGATCAGGCGGGAAAAGTCTGGCGCCGCTGGATTTTAGCGGGCGACCTTGCCGTAGCGGTTGCGGAATTTCTCGACGCGGCCGCCCATGTTGTCCACCGACTTTTGCGTACCGGTGTAGAAGGGGTGCGACTCGCTGGACGTGTCCAGCTTGTACAGGGGGTATTCCTTGCCTTCGAAGGTTTCGTTTTCCTTCGTGTTGACGCAAGAACGGGTCACGAACTTGAAGCCGTTGGACAGGTCAACGAACAGCACTTCGCGGTAATTGGGGTGAATGCCTTCACGCATGATGAAATCCTTGGGGTGACTTGGCTGCGGCAGCCGCGCCAGCCCATCTGACGTACTTTCCGCGAAACCACGCATTATAAAAGGCTTGCCGTGGGGCAGGCAAGCGCCCGGCATGCTCTGGGGGGCAGTGGCGTCAAATGGCGCAGCTGCCCAGGTGATGTCAGCCGCCGCGGCGCATCATGTCGAAGAACTCGGAGTTGTTCTTCGTCGCCTTCATGCTCTTGAGCACCATCTCCATCGATTCGATCTCGTCCATGTTGTACATGAACTGACGCAGGATGCGGGTTTTCTGCAGCACCTCCGGCGCCAGCAGCAGCTCTTCGCGGCGTGTGCCACTGCGGTTGAGCTGGATCGAAGGGAACACGCGCTTTTCATAAAGGCGGCGATCCAGGTGGACTTCGCTGTTGCCGGTGCCTTTGAATTCTTCAAAGATCACCTCGTCCATGCGGCTGCCGGTGTCGATCAGCGCCGTGGCGATGATGGTCAGGCTGCCGCCTTCTTCAACGTTGCGGGCCGCGCCCAGAAAGCGTTTGGGGCGTTGCAGGGCGTTGGCGTCCACGCCGCCGGTCAGCACCTTGCCGGACGAGGGCACCACGTTGTTGTAGGCGCGCGCCAGGCGGGTGATGGAATCCAGCAGGATCACCACGTCCTTCTTCAGCTCGACCAGGCGCTTGGCGCGCTCGATCACCATCTCGGCCACGTGCACGTGGCGTGCGGCGGGCTCATCGAAGGTGGAGGCGATCACCTCGGCCTTGACCGAGCGCTGCATGTCCGTCACTTCTTCGGGGCGCTCGTCCACCAACAGCACCATCATGTGGCTGTCGGGGTAGTTGGCGGCGATGGCGTGGGCGATGGTTTGCATCATCACCGTCTTACCGCTCTTGGGCGGCGCCACGATCAGCGCGCGTTGGCCCTTGCCGATCGGCGCAATCACGTCGATCACGCGGCCGGTGATGTTCTCTTCGCCCTTGAACGCGTCGCGCTCGAGCTTCATTTGCTCGCGCGGGAACAGCGGCGTCAGGTTTTCGAACATCACCTTGTGCTTGTTCGCCTCGGGCGCGCCATCATTGACTTTGTCCAGCTTGGTCAGCGCGAAGTAGCGCTCGCCATCCTTGGGGATGCGCACTTCGCCTTCGATCATGTCGCCGGTGTGCAGGTTGAAGCGGCGCACCTGGCTGGGGCTGATGTAGATGTCGTCCGTGCTGGCGGTGAAGCTGGTGTCGGGGCTGCGCAGGAAACCAAAGCCATCGGGCAGGATTTCCAGCACGCCATCGGCGAACACCTGCTCGCCAGCCTTGGCGCGTTTTTTGATGATGGCGAACATCAGCTCCTGCTTGCGCATGCGGCCGGCGTTGTCGATTTCCAGCGTTTCCGCCTGCTTGAGCAATTCGGAAACGTGCAGCGCTTTCAGTTCGTTCAGATGCATGGAGGGTGTCCTGCGGGTGGGTGCGTGTGCGGCGGATCGGCGCAATGGGCCAATCAACGAGGCATCGAAATCAAGATCTGGGGGAGTTGCACAGGCCCGGAGGCGGGCCTGGAAGTCTCGCGCCATGTTTGCCAGGGCGCGGGGCGGGTGCTCAACTGCGCACTCGCCTTGGCGGAATTATGACAGGAAAAAAGGCGGGCCCCTGAGGGCCCTGGAGACAACGCGGCACGACGTGCGCGGCGCGGGCGCGCCCACGCCGGGCGGGATCAGGCCAGTTGCTGGTCGATGAACTGCGCCAGTTGCGCTTTGGTCATGGCGCCCACCTTCGTGGCGGCCAGTTGTCCGTCCTTGAACACCATCAGCGTGGGAATGCCTTTGATGCCGAATTTCGCAGGGATTGTGCGGTTTTCGTCCACGTTGACCTTGGCGATCTGCAGCTTGCCGTCGTAGGTTTTCGCCAGCTCGTCCAGCGTAGGGGCGATGGCCTTGCAGGGGCCACACCATTCGGCCCAGAAGTCCACCAGCACGGGCTTGGAAGACTGCAGGACATCGGTTTCGAACGAGCCGTCGCTCACATGTTTGATCAAATCGCTGGCCATGGGGCTAATCCTTGAGAACCGGCCGAACTGACCGGATAAAGTGCATTCCATTGTGACAGAAACACCTTGCCGCGGCCCCGTGCGGGGCATGCGGCGCTCGCTATGACCGTGATAGCCGAATCCGATGATTCCACCAGCGCCGGTGGCGTGCTGGCTACCTGGCGAACCTTGCTGGCCGACGTGGCCACGCAAATCGACGCGCTGGGCGCGCACCCCGCCCGCACGGTGGTTTTGCTGCCCTACGCGCAGCTGATGCCGCTGGCCGAGCGCCTCTGGGCCCAGCAGTTTCCCAACAGCTTTGCGCCGCGCTTCGAGACCACCCGAAACTGGGCTGCCCGCGTGGGCACGTTCCAGCCCAGCCCCAATGACCTGAGCTTTGACCACGGACGCGATCTGCTCACCGCCGCGTCGCTGCTGGAGGGCGCCGGGCTGGGCGCGCAACGTGCGCTGCTGGTGGGCCCGCTGCTGGAGATGGCCACGCAGCTTGGCCAGATGGCGGCCAGCGTGCCAGCCGAGCTGCGGCCTGAGTGGGCGGCGCAGGCGCGCCAGTCGCTGCCCGCTGTGAACGACGCCGCACTGGCGCTGGACGCCGCCCTCGCGCGCATCGGCGTGGCGTGGGCCGCCAATTCCGACTACGCGAGCGACGTGCTCTTCACCCGGCGCGTGTCGGACGGGCTGGATGCACTGCTCATCGTCGAAGGCATTCAGGCCGACCCGCTGGCCAGCCATCTGGCCGACCACTACCACGACCGCAGCGCCACGCTGCAAGCGCAGGTGACCGCCACCATAGGCCAGATCGCGCTGCACACCTGCGCCGACGGCGAGGACGAAGCCGAACGCGCCGCCGCGTGCGTACTGCAGCACCTGGCGCTGGGCCGCACGCCGGTGGCCCTGTGCGCGGGCGACCGGGTGCTCACGCGCCGCGTCAGCGCCTTGCTGGCGGCGCGCGGCGTGCCCTTGCGCGACGAAACGGGGTGGAAGCTGTCCACCACACACGCCGCGGCGCTGTTGCACGCGCTGCTGCAAGCCTGCTCGCCCACCGCTTCTACCGATGCAATGCTGGACGCCCTCAAGCTGGCCCCGGCGTTTGACGCCGCCGCCGTGCAGTCGCTTGAAAAAGCCCTGCGCCGCCAGCCGGTGCGCAACTGGCTCGAAGTGGCCGCCCGCAGTGCCACCCCATCGCCCAGGCTGGCTGCGCTGCTGACACAGGTGGAAGTGTGGCGCGCACCGATGGAAGGGCGCCAGACGCTGGGCAGCTGGCTGGGCAACACCCGCGCGCTGCTGGAAGGCGCTGGCGTGTGGCCCACCCTGGCGGGCGATGAGGCAGGCGCGGCGGTGATCGATGCGTTGGGCCTGTCCGAAGCCGCGCTGGAAGCGTGGCGCCAATGGCCCGCTGCGCAGCGCCGCATGGCCTTGGGCGAATTCACCCGCTGGGTGTCGCAAACGCTGGAGGCCGCCAGCTTCCGCCCGCCGGCCGCGCCCCAGGCGCCCGTCATCATCCTGCCGATGAGCCAGCTGCTGGGCCGCCCGCTGGCGGCGCTGGTGCTGCCGGGCGCGGACGAACGCCGCCTGCCGTCCACGCCAGAGCCGCCCGGCGCATGGACCGCCGCGCAGCGCCAGGCCTTGCACATGCCTTCGCGCGAAGACCTGCGCCAGGCGCAGGCCAAGGCCTGGGGCCTGGTGCAGCGCGTGCCGCACGTCGACATTCTCTGGCGCACCAGCGACGACAGTGGCGAGCCCCTGTCGCCCTCGCCGCTGGTGCAGGGCTTGCAGATGGCGGCGGCGGCCAGCCCCGCCGGTGCGAACGTGCCTGCGCCCGGCGTTGACCCGCGCGTGCCCCGCACCCTGGCCGCGCAGCCAGAAAGCCGGCCCGCGCCCAGTGGCGCAGCCTTGCTGCCCGCCGGCCTGTCGGCCAGCAGCTACGACATGCTGCGCGCCTGCCCCTACCGCTTCTTCGCGCTGCAGCAATTGGGCCTGCGCACGGAAGGCGAGCTGGACGTGGACATCGACAAGCGCGACTGGGGCAACTGGGTGCACGCCACGCTGGGCCACTTTCACGTGGCGCTGAAGGCCGATCCCGCCGCAGACCGCCTGGCGCTGATGGACGCCGCCGCCGCGCTGGCCACGCGCGAAGGCGGCCTAGACGTGGACGAGGGCGAATTCCTGCCCTTCAGCGTGGCCTGGCCGGGCCTGCGCGATGCCTACCTTGACTGGCTCACGCAGTACGAGGCGACAGGCGCCACCTTTGAATCCGCCGAGACCGCCCTGAAGGCCCAGCCCGGCGGCCTGCAGCTTTTCGGCCGGCTGGACCGCATCGACCGCCTCCCGGGCGGCGCGCCCATGCTCATCGACTACAAGACCGAGCGTGTTGACCGCAGCAAGGCCCGCGTGGCCGCGGGCAATGAAGACACGCAGCTGCCGTTTTACGCGCTGCTTTCGGGTGCCGACGCGCCCCGCGCCGCCTACCTGAACCTGGCCGAACGCGAAGCGCCCAGCCTGCACGAGCTGCCCAAGCTGCTGGCGCTGGCCGAGCAGCTGCTGGCAGGCATGCAAACCGACATGGCCCGCATCGCCGCGGGCCAGCCGCTGCCCGCCCTGGGCGAGGGCGCCACCTGTGAGTGGTGCGACGCCCGCGGCCTGTGCCGCAAGGATTTCTGGTGAAAAGGCGCACCCCTGAGTCGCCTGCGGCGCCTCCCCCTCAAGGGCACGACGCCAGTAGCCGGGCCAAGCCCTTTCCACGGCGTTTGCTGGGCTGGCGCGGCGTAAGCGCCAGCGTGGTGCCCCCATTGGCCGTTGAGGCAACACGATGAGTATCGACAACCAACCCGCCTACGAACACAACGGCCAGCCCTGCGCGCGCGAAGTTTTCTACGCCATCGCGTGCGACCCGCGCCGCAGCGTGGCCGTCGAAGCCTGCGCGGGCGCGGGCAAGACCTGGATGCTGGTGTCGCGCATCCTGCGCGCGCTGCTGAACGGGGCCGAGCCGCAAGAAATCCTGGCCATCACCTTCACCAAGAAAGCCGCTGGCGAAATGCGCCAGCGCCTGCAGCAATGGCTGAGCGACTTCGCCAAGCGCCGTGAAGGCGAGACGGACGAAGCCTGGCAAGCGCGGCTCGACAACGAACTGCGCATCAGGGGAATCGAGCCCCAGCGCTGGCCAGAGCTGCGCCAGACGCTACAAAAACTGTATCCCGCGCTGCTGGCGTACGGCCGCACTGTGCAGATCCGTACCTTCCACAGCTGGTTTGCCGCGCTGCTGCGCAGTGCCCCGCTCAAGGTGCTGCAAGACCAGGGTTTGCCGTCGGCCTACGAGCTGCTGGAAGACGACCAGGACGCGGTGGCCGAAGTGTGGCGCCGCTACCTGGGTGACGTGGCGCGCGATGCGGCTCTGCGTGAAGACTACGCCGCGCTGGTCCGCGCGCTGGGCCGCAGCCGCGCCCACGAGGCGCTGGAAGCCGCGCTGGCCCGCCGCGTGGAATTCACCTTGGCCGACGAGGCCGGCCGCATCGACGACGCCGTGCCCGCCTTTGGCGCCTACTACCCGCGCCTGGCCGGCGTGGCGGCCCCGGCCGACTGGCTGATGGCGCGCGAGCCGGGCCGCGCCCTGCTGCTGGCCGCCGCCGAAGCCCTGCTGCCCGGCGCGCGCACGTTTGCCGAATGCGGCGCCAAGCTGAAGGCCGCCGTGGCGGCGGGCGATTGGGCCAGCGCGCAGGACGCCCTGGTCACCAAAGGGGGCGATCCGCGCAAGTTCAACGACAAGCTGGCCGGCATCGACGACGTGCGCGCCGCGCAAGAAGAAGTCCTGGCCGTGCGCCGGGCCGAGCGGCAGCAGGCCGCGCGCGAGCACCACCTGCGCATGGCGCGCCTCACGCGGCCGCTGATCCGCGCGTTTGCGCAGCTCAAGCTGGACCGTGGCTGGGTGGACATGACCGACATCGAGCGCGCCGCCCACACCCTGCTGTCTGACAGCGACTACAGCGCCGCCGTGCAAGAGCGGCTGGATGCGCGCGTGCGCCACCTGCTGATCGACGAGTTTCAAGACACCAACCCGCTGCAATGGCAGGCGCTGCACGCCTGGCTGGCGGGCTACGTGGGCGCGGGCGGTGGGCAAACGCCGCCCAGCGTTTTCATCGTGGGCGACCCCAAGCAAAGCATCTACCGCTTTCGCCGCGCCGACCCGCGCGTGTTCGCCGCCGCGCAGGATTTCGTGGTGCACGGCCTGGGCGGCGACCGCCTGGCGTGCGACCACACGCACCGCAATACGCCCGCCGTGCTGGGCGCCGTCAACCAGGTCATGGGCCAGGCGCAGGCCGCGGGCGAATTCAGCGGCTACCGCACGCACACCACGCAATCCAATGTGACCGGCGAAGTGCTGGCGCTACCGCTGATCCCACGCCCCGACAAAGCGGCTGCGGACGATGCAGAGGACGAAGACGACGCCCCGGCCTGGCGCGACAGCCTCACCACCCCGCGCGTCACGCTGGAAGAAAAGCTGAACATGCTGGAAGCGCGCCAGGCCGCGCGCTGGATCGCCGCGCGCGTGGCCGCTGGGCGCGCGCCCAGCGACATCATGGTGCTGGCCCGCCGCCGCCTGCCCCTCGGCCTGCTGCAGGCAGAGTTGCGCCAGTACGGCATCCCGTGCGAGCAGCCTGAGCAGCAGGTGCTGGGCGACTTGCCGGTGGTGCAAGACGTGCTGGCGCTGGTCGATGCGCTGGTCTCGCCCGGCAACGATCTGTCGCTGGCGCGGGCGCTCAAATCACCCCTGTTCGGCCTGGCCGACGAGGCGCTGGTGCAGATCGCGCTGGCCGTGAGAGCGGCGCGCACTGACGGCGGCGACGCGCCCGCGGGCGCAGGCCGTGCTGCCTCGGCGTGGCTTGATTTGCTACCAAAAGTGCAGCTGCCAGCGCACGACAGCGCTGCGCTGCACGCCGATTTGATGCTTTACCAGGGCTGGCTGCGCAGCCTGCCGCCGCACGACGCGCTGCAAGCCATCTACACCCACCGCGACGCGCTGGCGCGCTTTGCCGCCGCCGCGCCGCGCGCTGAGCGCGACCACGCCGTCGCCCAGCTGCGCGCGCTGCTGGGCGCCGCCTTGCAGGTGCAGGGCGGGCGCTTTTTGACCGCCTACCAGTGGGTGCGCGCGCTGCGCCGCCAGCGCCTGATGGCCCCGCGGCACGCCGCGCCCGACGCCGTGCAACTGCTTACCGTGCACGGCGCCAAGGGGCTGGAGGCCGAAGACGTGCTGCTGGTCGACACCGCATCCGGCCTGCGCACCCGCAGCGAAGCCACCGCACTGATCGACTGGCCCGGCGACGCGCCCGCGCCCACCCAGTTCGTCTTTCTGGCCAACGGCAACGCGCCGCCGCCCAGCGCAGAAGATTTGGCCCGCCAAGAGGTGGACGCGCAGGCGCGCGAAGAGCTCAACGCGCTGTACGTCGGCATGACCCGCGCGCGCGAGCGGCTGGTGCTCTCGGGCGTCACGCCGCACCGCCAGCCCGCCACCAGTTGGTGGCAGCGCATCCAGCCACTGGCCGCGCCCCTGCCAGCGCCCGAAGCGCCCCCCGCGCCTGCGGGCGACGCGGCCAGCGCAGCGGCATTTTCTATGCTCGATCTGCCACCAGCGCCCGTGCAGCCAGCGCAAGCAGCTATCGAAATCGAAGTAATGCGGATTGAGGCCGACCCGCTGCGCACGCCGCCCACCGACGCATCCCGCCTGGGCGAAGCCATGCACTGGCTGCTGGAAAACGCGCACGACGGCCCCGAAGGCTGGCGCCCCGAGCGGCTCAGCCAGGCGCGCACCCGCTACGCCCTGACGCCCGAGCAGGCCAGCCGCGCCGAAGCGCTGGCGCGCCGCATCTTCACCGGCGAAGCCGCCTGGGCGTGGTCTGCCGACGAAGTGCTGCAGGCCTTCAACGAAGTCGAGCTGACGCACGACGGCCAGCGCCTGCGCATCGACCGCCTGGTGCGCCGCCGCGCCAGCGCCGGGCAGCCCGAAGCCTGGTGGGTGCTGGACTACAAAAGCGCCTTCCACCCCGAGCGCGACCCGCTGCTGCAGGCGCAAATGGCCCGCTACCGCGCCGCCATCGAACGCCTGCACCCCGGCCAGCCTGTGCGGGTGGCGTTCTTGACGGGCGACGGGCGCGTGGTGGGTTAAGCCCTCGCGCGCGACTAACTATTGCCTGCCACCGTGAAACGCCTGGGGCGGGGAGGAATATTCGGTAGCGGCCCGCTAAGCCACACCGTTTGCCTCATCTTGGCAAGCGGCCGCAGGAATCCATTCAGCGCAGGAAACCCAGGCTGTAGACCTGCGGGCGCAATTTTTCGCTCAGCGCCTGATAGGCCTGATCGAAGCGGCCAAAGCCGACGGGCGCGGTGTCGCCGCTGGCGTTGCGCGCTTTCAAGGCATTGCGAATCTGGTACCAGCCTGCATCGGCTCGGTTGAGCTTGAACTCGTCGCGCACGGCACGCACATCGGTGTGGGCGAAGTAGGCCTGCCACAGCGCCCGCCCTGCGTCCAGCACCGTCTGGGCTTCTGGCGACAAGGCTTTGTCGGCCAGGTACTGCACCATGAAGTCGGACTCGAACCGGTCGGGTGCGCCAACCTCTGCCTCGGTGAAGGGGATGAAGTGGTTCACGAGCGACCACGTTCTGCCGTTCCATTCGAGGCCGTTGGCGCCGGCGGTGAGGTTTTTGCCGTGGAACAGCATCCAGACCAGGCAGTCGATCTTGAATTCGTCGGTCAGTGGTTCGGACGACTGCAGAAACTGGTCGTTGTGGTTGATCCAACTATGTTTTATGAGCAGGCGCACCGCAAAAACGACAGCCGCTTGCCACAGGTTCTGGCGGTTGACGTAGGCGCCACCCCCATTGCCGCCCGTAAAAATGGATGAGGTGATGAGAGTTTCCTGCCCGGCATGCTGCAAGTCGTTGTTGCTGGCGTACAGGTAGCCCACCATAGCGTCGCACGATTTTTTCAGCCGCGGGTTGCTGGAAACCTTGATGGCGTTCGAGAGGGGCAAGGCCAGTTCATCATTGGTCTCCGGCTTGTCCATCCATACGTTCAGGTAGGTGCTGCTGGGCAGGTTGTAGAACTTCTTCTCGCCTATCTGCAGCGCCTTCCTGTTAAGCACTTCGACGCTGATCTCGGTGATAGGCATTTTCTTTCTCGCATCCTGGCTGGTTTTCCATATCAGGAAACCAATCGGAAAATCGCCAGTGAGCCCGTCAAACGCTTTGCTGTGGACGACGAAGCCGCCTTGGTAGTCCGCATTCCAGTTGGCTCGAAACTTCTCGAAGTTCGGCGCATTGACGTACTTCAGGGTGCTGAACATCGCCAGGGTGGCCGTAGGCAGTTCCTTGGCAATGCGTGCCAGAAACTGGACGAACAGTTCCTTGCTGGCGTAGCCCACGTCGGTCATGGTGGCGTTGATGCGGGTTTGTTCCACGCCCTTCTTGTTTTGGCCGCCTCTGCCAATGCCCGCGCCGGTCTCGCCATACGGCGGATTGATCAGCACCAGCATCTTCTTACCCGCCGCCATCGCGTCGCGCAGCCCCTGCGGCACCTTGTTGCTCAGGCTGTAGTCGATCCTTCCGTCGTCGGTGATGTCGTCATTGAGGTAGTCGTACTGAAAGCGCTGCGCCGCCACGCAGGTCTTGGTGGCTTTCATCACGTCCACATCGGCCTGATCCAGCGTGCTCATGTAGATGTTGCGCGGGTTGCTGTGCTTGACCTCCAGGTTGCCCACGCCGCAGCACATGTCCCAGACGATGTAGTCTTTCTGCCAGTTCTTGCCCAGCGTTTCGGCCAGTTTGTCGTAGGCCTTGTCCACCACGTGCAGCGGCGTGTAGTACGCGCCCTTGAAGCTGCGTTCGTCCAGCGGGATAAGGCTGTCGCGGCGTTCCAGCAGGTAGTCGCGGTATTCGCTTTTGGGCGGGCGGTGGTAGATGGCCCAAAAACGGCGATAGCCTTCCTTGCTGCCCAGCTCGAAATTCTTGCCGCCCAGGCTGAACACGGGCGCGCCGTTCTTGTGCAGCAGCTCGGCGGGCAGGTTTGCGTGGGTGGATACGGTGCCGTCGTGCATGATGTCTGCGAAAAACAGCAGGGCGTAGTCTTCATCCCGCACGCCCACGATTTCGTGGCCAATCATGTCCACCCACTTGTCGAAGACCTGTTTCAGGTTATCGGGTGTGATCTGGGTGCGGATGATGTCGCCGCTTTTGATTGCGTCCTTGACGGTCCTGATGAATTCTTCCTCATGAGAGGAAATCCGGAATGACACAAAGTGCGTGCCGATGTGGGCGGATATCTCGTCCAGCGCCTCTTGCGTGTACTGGCTCGCAGACTTGCCCCACTTGACGGTTTTCTTGCGCAGGAAAGGCAGCACGTCGGCACTCTTCATCAGTGCTGCTTTTTCGGTGTCGATCACTGCCAGTAAGGGCGGCAATTGCTCGCCCTTGTTCAGCGCTACCTGCACGTAGTGCAACAGTTGCGTGAACATGGCGTAGCTGGAGTGCTTGCTGGTGTCCTTCGCCTCAAACCAGATTTCGTTGGTCTGGATGTCGATCAGGCCCTTCGTGTAGCCCTTGAGTCCCAAGGCCTTGATGTAGGCGTCCTTAACGTCTTCCTCGCTGCGCACTTGTTTGAGTTGGGCGTAAAGGGTCATCTTGTCGGCGTAGCAGGGGATTGGATGCGGCAATTCTTCCATAGCCCTTGACAGACGAGCATTGATCGCCGATCTCCGACCAATGCTGCGAGCAGCGTCCAGCGGGCGCTTGGTCAGGGATCAGCGCAGCGGAACTGGCGACCGGCAGCCATCATCCACAATCGCGGCTCCTTCTGATTGCGGGCGCATGCACTTGTCCTCCACGGCTCCCATCCTTTTTCCCACCGTCGCCATCATCGGCGCCGGGCCCGCGGGCCTGATGGCCGCCGAGGTGCTCAGCCGCGCGGGCGTGGCGGTGGATGTGTTCGACGCCATGCCCTCGGCCGGGCGCAAGTTTCTGCTGGCCGGGCGCGGCGGGCTGAACCTGACCCACTCCGAAGCGCTGGATGCCTTCATCGCGCGCTTTGGCGGCCGCGCGGATGAGGTGGGCGGCTGGCTGCAAGACTTTGGCCCGCAGGCCACGCGCGATTGGGCGGCGGCCCTGGGCATCGACACCTTCGTGGGCACGTCGGGCCGCGTTTTTCCGACCGAGATGAAGGCCGCCCCGCTGCTGCGCGCCTGGCTGCACCGGCTGCGCCAGCCCACGCAGGCGGGCGCGCAGCCCGTGCGCTTTCACATGCGGCACCGCTGGGTGGGCTGGGCGCCTGCTGAAACGGTGGCTGCTATGAATTCAGAAGCTGCCAGCGCAGTTGCAGCGGGCGCCGGAGCCGTTTTTTGTTTGCAAACGCCGCACGGCGCGCAAAGCGTGGCGCCGCGTGCTGCCGTGCTGGCACTGGGTGGCGGCAGTTGGCCGCGCCTGGGTTCTGACGCCGCCTGGGTGCCTTGGCTGGCGCAAAAGGGCGTGGACGTGGCGCCGCTGCAGCCCGCCAACTGCGGCTTTGACTTCGCCGGGCGCGGCGCGCCCGCGCAGGGCGGTAGCGGCAGCGCCCCCGCGCGGGACGATACGGACGGCGCATCCGCCAGCGCCGCGCCGGATCAGACAGACTCGCCCGGCGGCTGGACGCCGTACTTCGCCGAGCGCTTTGCCGGCCAGCCGCTGAAGAACGTCGCCATTCGCTTCACCGGCAGCGAAGGCCCGCCGTTTGAGCGGCGCGGCGAATTCGTCATCACCGCCACCGGCGTGGAGGGCAGCCTGATCTACGCCGCCAGCGCCGCGCTGCGCGACGAAATCGCCCGCAGTGGGCGTGCCACCTTCCTGCTCAACCTGCTGCCCGGGCGCAGCGCCGACGAGGTGCGCGCCGCCGTGGCGCACCCGCGCGGCAGCCGCAGCCTGTCGTCGCACCTCAAAAGCCGCCTGGGCCTGCAAGCGGTGCACACCGCGCTGCTGCACGAAGTGCTGACGCCCGCGCAACTCAAAGACCCGGCCGCGCTGGCCGCCGCCATTCAGGCACTGCCGATCACGCTGCGCGCGCCGCGCCCGATGGCCGAAGCCATCAGCACCGCCGGCGGCGTACGGCTGCAGGCGCTGAGCGACAAGCTGGAGCTGCGGGCGCTGCCCGGCGTGTTCTGCGCGGGCGAGATGCTGGACTGGGAAGCGCCCACCGGCGGCTACCTGCTGACCGCCAGCCTGGCCAGCGGGGCCAGGGCGGCGCATGGGGTGCTGGAAAGGCTTGGGTTGGAACCAAAAATCGGCTGAGGCGCTGATGCAGACTGCGGCGGCAGCTATCAAAAATTAAGCGAAAAGTCCCCTGAAGCGAACGGGCCGAGCCCGTTCCTGCATGTCGAAAAAGACCGCTGCAAGCGCGGTCGCGCGCTGGCTCCGCGCCGCTTTCAACGCCTGCTGAGGCAGTGGTCCGATTGGGCTCGTCTGCCTCGCCGCTCAGCTCTGATCCGAGCGCGCCAGCCGGTTTTCCAGCCGCCGCAGGCCGGTCGCCAGGGCCAGGGTCATCAGCCAGTACATCAGCGCGATGGCGAGGTACGGCTCCCAGTAGCGGCCGTAGGCGCCGGCCACCGTGCGCGCGGCGTAGGCCAGCTCGGCCAGGCCGATGGCCGAGACCAGCGACGTGTCTTTCAGCAGCGCGATCATGTTATTGCCCAGCGCGGGCAGCATGCGGCGGAAAGCCTGCGGCACGACGATGTAGCGCATCATCTGCCCGTGCGTCATGCCCAGCGACAGGGCAGCCTGCCGTTGCCCGCGCGAGATGGACTGGATGCCCGCGCGAAACACCTCAGAGATGTAGGCCGCCGAGTTCAGCGTGAGCGCCACCACGCCAGAAATCAGCGCCCCGTGGTCCTGCTTGAGCGTGCGCGCCAGATCGCCGCTGACGAGCAGGCCGTCCACCGGGTGGATGAACAGCGGCATCACCGCAAAGTGCATCAACAGAATCTGCACGAACAGCGGCGTGCCCCGAAAGAAGCTGACGTACACGGTCGAAGGCCAGCGCAGCAGGTATTGGCACACGCCTTTCAAGGGCTGGTGCGGTGCGTCTGCCAGGCGCGCCAGCGCGATGAACAGCCCCAGCACGCAGGCCATGGCGATGCACGCCACGGTCATGCCCACGGTGACCAGCGCGCCCTGCCAGAACAGTTGCTTGTATTCGACCAGGATGTCCGGGCGGAACCAGCCAAACCAGGCTACCGGGGTGTTTTCTTCCATCGTTCAGATCTTGTGTGAAAGCCGCGCGGGGCCAACAAAAGAGGCCGCGCGGGCGGCCTCGGGATCGGTGCGGTTCAAACTGGCGGGCGTTTGGCCAGCCAGCCGATGCACATCGGCTGGGGGCTTACTGCGCCTTGTAGTCCTGGTTGAACCACTTCTTGTAGATGGTGTTGTAGGTGCCGTTGGCGCGGATGGCGGCCAGCCCGGCGTTCAGCTTGTCCTGCATGGCCTTGTCGCCCTTGCGCACGACGATGCCGAAGTGCTCTTTGGGAAAGCTGGGGTCGTCCACCGTCTTCAGCCCCTGCGCCTGCGCGGCGCGGTAGGCGATCACGCCGTTGTCGCCGATGGCCGCGTCCACGCCGCCGCCCACCAGCTCGGAAATGATCAGCGGGGTGCTTTCAAAGCGGCGGATGTTGGGGTTGGTCTTGCCCACTTCGCGGCTCATCACGTCGTCGGCCGTCGATGCGCTGACCACGGCCACTTTCTTGCCAGCCAGGTCTTTCAGCGATTTCACGGTGCTGGCCTGCGGCACGGCGATCAGCTGGCGCGCGTCGAAGTAGGGCGCGGAAAAGTCAAAGCTCTGCTTGCGTTTGTCGTTGATGGTGACGCCCGAGATGACCAGGTCCACATCGCCATTGTTCAGCGCCGCGAAGATGCTGGAAAAGGGCGTGTTGACGATGCGCAGCTTCAGGCCCTGCTGCTTGGCAATGGCGTGGATGATGTCGATGTCAAAACCGACGATCTGCTTTTCTTTGTTCTCGAAAGCGAAGGGCGCGTAGGTGGCGCTGGACGCCACCACCAACTCGCGCGCCGGCGCTTGCGCCCAGGTGGGGGCAGCGCCCAGACAAGCGGTGGTCAAAATGGCCATCGCGGCGGCGCGGCGGATCGGGTTCATGGTGCGGTGGGGCTTGAAAAAGGAATGGGCCGAAATTATAGAAAGCCCGGCCCCAGCCGCTCGCGCGTGGGCATGCCACTATCAAAATTGCAGCTGCTGGCGCAGGCTGAGCGGGCGCCAGCGGCCGATTAGGCTGCCAACTTACTTTTGCACGTCGCCCAGGCAGATGTATTTCATCTCCAGGTATTCGTCCATGCCGTGGCTGGAGCCCTCGCGCCCCAGGCCCGATTGCTTCACGCCGCCGAAAGGCACCTGCTCGCTGGAGATCAGGCCCGTGTTCACGCCCACCATGCCGTATTCCAGTCCCTCGCTCACGCGGGTGACGCGGCCCACATCGCGCGCGTAGAAGTAGCTGGCCAGGCCGAATTCGGTGGCGTTGGCGGCGTCGATGGCTTCTTGTTCGGTCTTGAAGCGGAACACCGGCGCGATGGGGCCGAAGGTTTCCTCGCGCGCCAGCAGCATGCCCGGCTGCGCGTCGGCGATGACGGTGGGCTCAAAGAACTGGCCCTTGAGCTTGTGGCCGCCGGTGACGACCTTGCCGCCCTTTTTCAGCGCGTCTTTCACGTGCTTTTCCACCTTGGCGACGGCGGCTGGCTCGATCAGCGGGCCTTGCGTCACACCAGCGTCAAAGCCATTGCCCACCTTCAGCGTCTTGACCTTGGCGGCCAGCTTCTTGACGAAGGCGTCGTAGACCTTGTCTTGCACGTAAAAGCGGTTGGTGCACACGCAGGTCTGGCCCGCGTTGCGGTACTTGCTGGCCACGGCGCCTTCCACGGCGCTGTCGAGGTCGGCGTCGTCAAACACCAGGAAGGGCGCGTTGCCGCCCAGCTCCAGCGACAGTTTCTTGATGGTGGGCGCGCACTGCGCCATCAGGATGCGGCCCACTTCGGTGGAGCCGGTGAACGACAGGTGCCGCACCACGTCGCTTTCGCACAGCACCTTGCCGACGGCCGCCGCATCCGTGCTGGGGATCACGTTGATCACGCCCGCTGGTATGCCCGCGCGCACGGCCAACTCGGCCGCGGCCAGGGCCGTGAGCGGCGTCAGCTCGGCGGGCTTGATGACCACCGGGCAGCCGGCCGCCAGCGCGGGCGCGACCTTGCGGGTGATCATGGCCAGCGGAAAGTTCCACGGCGTGATGGCCGCGCACACCCCCACGGGCTGGCGGGTGACGAGGATGCGCTTGTTGTTGTCGAACGTGGCCAGCGTTTCGCCGTTGGCGCGCTTGGCTTCTTCGGCAAACCATTCGACAAAGCTGGCGCCGTAGGCGACTTCGCCCTTCGCCTCGGCCAGCGGCTTGCCTTGCTCGGCCGTCATCAGGCGGGCCAGGTCGTCCTGCGCTTCCATCAGCAGCTGGTACCACTTCAGCATCAGCGCGTGGCGCTGCTTGGCGGTCAGGTTGCGCCAGGCGGGCCAGGCGGCGTTGGCCGCGTCGATGGCGGCCTTGGTTTCACGCGGGCCCAGGTCGGCCACTTCGGCCAGGGTGTGGCCGGTGGCCGGGTCGGTCACGGCAAAGCGCGCCTTGCCCTTGAGCCACTTGCCGTTGACCAGGCCGTCCACCTTCAGCAAGGTGGGGTCGTTCAGTTCGTCCAGCGGGTTGTCGAATCGGGCGGGGGTGGCCATGCGTGTCTCCAATCGGGTGCTGGTGCCATTTTAGGCAGCGCGGCTGGGGGCGTTTCGCGTGGCTGCGCGTGCGCGGCGGCCCGTTCAGCGGGGCCGCCGGGCCACCAGGGAATCAATGAAAAAATGCCCTCTGGCGCTGGCGTGGCCTGCGCTGACAGCTATCGAAAATAGAGCGATTCACCATGGCGTGGGCCAAGCCTTGCGCATCACAGCAGGGGCGAGCCCAGGCGCGCCAGCGACTCGAACACGTACTGCGCCGGCGGCGTGTGCCGGTCGGCGGGCACGAGCTTGCATTGCGACAGGTCGTCATCGAACATCCGGGCCAGCTGCTCGTTGAAGGCGCCGTCGTACACCACGGCCGCCACTTCGAAGTTCAGGCGAAAGCTGCGGTTGTCGAAGTTGGCGCTGCCCACCATGCCGTAGTGGTTGTCCACCAGCAGCGTCTTGGCGTGGAACATGCGGCCGCGGTATTCAAACACCAGCACGCCGGCGGCTTGCAGCTCTTTGTAGTACGAACGCGCGGCGGCGGTGACGATGCGCGAATCGCTGCGCTCGGGCACGATCAGCTTGACCTGCACGCCGCGCAGCGCGGCGTTGGTCAGCGCCAGCAGGGCGGCCTCGGTCGGCACGAAGTAGGGCGTGGCCAGCCAGATGCGCTGGCGCGCCATGTTCAGCGCGTCGATCATCGCGCGGTGGATGGCTTCGCCATCGGTGTCGGGGCCTGAGGCAACGATCTGCACCGGCAGGTCGCCCGGCGCCACGTCGGGCAGAAACTCGGCTTCGCCGCGCGGCGGCCTGCCGTTGGCGTAGTGCCAGTCCTGCAGAAAGACGTACTGCAGCCAGCGCACGGCGCCGCCGCGCAGCAGCAGGTGCGTGTCGCGGTAGGCGTCGTGCGGGCGAAAGTGCTCGTTCTCGTCGTCGGTCACGTTGATGCCGCCCAGCAGGCCCACGCGCCCGTCCACCACCACGATTTTGCGGTGCGTGCGCAAGTTGACCAGCGGGCGCAGGCGGTCCAGCCGCGCGGGGTGGAACACGGCGAATTCACCGCCCGCGGCGCGAAATTCGTCCAGCAACTGCCGGTGCTTGCGCGACAGCAGCGCGGGCGAGCCGATGCCGTCCACCAGCAGGCGCACTTCCACGCCCGTGCGCGCCTTGGCCGTCAGCGCGTTCAGCAGCTGGGTGCCGGTCTGGTCGGGCTCGAAGATGTAGTACTCCAGGTGCACATGGTGCTGAGCCGCGTCGATGGCGGCGAGCAGCGCGGCCAGCGTGGCGCCGCCGCTGGGCAGGATCTCGACCGACTGCACGCTGGACGCGGGCATGCCGCAGCTGGCCTCGATCAGCGCGGCGTGCTGCAGCGCCCAGCCGGGCGCATTGGGGCGGTGCGTGCGCAGCCGCTGCACGTCGCGCTGCGACATCAGGGCGGCCCGGCTGTGCCAGCGGCGCAGGCGCTGGCGCTTGACGCGCTGCGGCCCAAAGTACGCATACACCGCAATGCCGATCACCGGCATGATGTTCAGCACCATGATCCACGCCAGGGTAGACACCGGCGATCGCCGCTGCAGCACCACCCAGGTGGTCAGCACGATGCTGGACAGCGTCCAGACCCAGCCCAGCCAGAAAGTCCAGTTGTGGCCCGCGATGAAGAAGCTGGGCAGATCCATGGAGGTGAGCGGCGGCGGGGGCTCAGCCGATGCGCGCGGCCCAGTCGCCGGGCGCAAAGCCGACGCTGATGGCGCCACCCGGCCATTCGACCACCGGGCGCTTGATGGCGCTGGGCTCGCGCTGCAGCAGCGCAGCGGCGCTGGCCGCGTCGGTCACGGCCGCCTGCGCCTCAGGCGGCAGCTTGCGCCAGGTGGTGCCCTGGCGGTTCAGCACCTTGTCCCAGCCAGCGGCGGCCTGCCAGCGCGCCAGGTGCTCGGGCGGCACGCCCTGCTTCTTGAAGTCGTGAAAGCGGTAGGGCACGCCGCGCTCGGCCAGCCAGGCGCGGGCCTTCTTGACCGTGTCGCAGTTGGGAATGCCGTAAACAACGGCTTCGGCCGGGTTGCCGAGGGCGGAGGTGCTCATCGCGGGCGATGATGCCACGCGAGTGCGCCGGGTCGGTGACAATCCGTGGCACATGACTACGCTGCCCCAAACGCTGGACGAGTGGCTTGCCCACTGCGAGCGCCTGCACCCCCAAACCATCGAGCTGGGCCTGGACCGCGCACGCGCCGTGGCGCAGCGCATGGCCCTGCATTTCGACGTGCCCGTCTTCACCGTGGCGGGCACCAACGGCAAGGGGTCGACCTGCGCCATGCTGGAGGCGATCCTGATCGACGCGGGCTTTCGCGTGGGCACCTTTACGTCGCCCCATCTGGTGCGCTTTGAAGAGCGCTGCCGCCTTCTGGGTGTGCCGGCAAGCGCTTCTGATTTGATAGCTGGCTTCGCCCGTGTGGAGGGCGCCAGGGGCGATATTTCACTGTCTTACTTCGAATTCACCACGCTGGCCATCCTGGACACGATGGCCCGCGCCGGGCTGGACGCGGTGGTGCTGGAAGTGGGCCTGGGCGGGCGCCTGGACGCGGTCAACATCATCGACACCGACTGCGCCATCATCACCAGCATCGACATCGACCACGCCGAATACCTGGGCGACACGCGCGAGAAGATCGGCTTTGAAAAGGCCGGCATCATGCGGCCGGGCAAGCCCGTCATCGTCAGCGACCCGGTGCCGCCGCAAAGCGTGATCGACCACGCCAACGCCATCGGTGCCGATCTGTGGCTGCTGGGGCGCGACTACAACTACGAGGGCGACAAGCAGCAATGGTCCTGGGCGGGGCGCGGTCGGCGCTATGCGGGTCTGGCCTATCCGGCGCTGCGCGGCGCCAATCAGCTTTTGAACGCCTCCGGCGTGCTGGCGGCGCTGACGGCCATGCGCCCGAAGTTGCCGGTCACGGCGCAGGCCGTGCGCACCGGCCTTTCGCTGGTCGAGCTGCCGGGGCGCTTTCAGGTGGTGCCCGGTCAGCCGTCGCTGGTGCTGGACGTGGCGCACAACCCGCATTCGGTGGCCGCGCTGGCCGTCAATCTGGACGCGATGGGCTTCTATCCGACGACGCACGCGGTGTTTGGCGCCATGGCGGACAAGGATTTGAAGCCCATGCTGCAGCGCATGGACCCGATCATCGACCGCTGGTATTTCACCGATCTGCCTACCGCGCGCGCGGCCCGCGCCGCGCAGCTGCAGGCCGACTGGCAGGCCGCCACGCACCGCAAGGATGCGGCGTCGGCCCTGTACGCAAGCCCCGCCGAGGCCCTGCAGGCGGCAGCAGCGGCCGCCACCCCCGCTGATAGAATCGTTGTCTTCGGATCCTTCTACACCGTTGGCGGCGTGCTGGAGCACGGCATCCCACGGCTGCAGGCCGGCCAACCCACCCCGGATGCCGGCAGCTGACCCCCGAATTCATGGCTTTTTTCAAGTTCCGCCAGCGCGGCCAGGCGCCGCAGCCCGAGCCCACCGGCCGCCGTTCACGCAAAGACGAAGCGAGCGCCGTCGCCCAGGAAAGCATCGAAACCGTCCGCCGCCGGGCGCGCCACCGTTTGCTGGGCGCCGTGGTGCTGGTGGGCGTTGCCGTGATCGGTTTCCCGCTGCTGTTCGACACGCAACCGCGCCCCATCGCCGTCAACGCGCCCATCGTCATTCCTGACAAAGACACCGCCGGCCCGCTGCGCGCGCCCGAATCGGGGGCCCACGGCCGATCAGTGCCCGCCGACGCCAGCCTCGACGAGCGCGAGGAAATGGTCCCGCCTGGCGCACGCAACGCCGAAGCGCCCGTCGCTGCGCCCCGCGAGGCGCCTGCGCGCCCGGCGTCCGCATCGTCCCCAACTGCGCCCGCACGTGCTGCCGACAGCGCGGCACTGCGCGCCACCAGCGAAACCGACGCCAAAGCCAAACGCGAGGCCGAGGCCCGCGCCAAGCGAGAGGCGGAAGCCAAGACCAAGCGCGACGCAGAGGCCAAGGCCAAACGCGAGGCTGAAGCGCGCGCCAAGCGCGAGGAAGACCGCGCCCGGCGCGAGCAGCAGGCAGCGGCTTCCGACGCCAGCGCGCCCGAGCCCGATCGCCGCGCCAAGGCCGAGCAGGAAGCCAAGGCGAAGCGCGAAGCCGAAGCCAAACGAGATGCCGAGGCCAAGCGCACCGCCGACGCCCAGGCCAAACGCGAGGCCGACGCCAAACGCCAGGCAGAGGCCAAGGCCAAGCGCGACGAAGACGCCAAAGCGAAGCGCGAAGAAGAGGCCAAAGCCAAGCGTGACGATGCCGCCCGCGCCCGCGCACTGCTGGAAGGGCGCTCCAGCAGCAACGCCGACCGCAAGGCCGACGAACCCTCCGCCAAGAGCCGCTACGTCATCCAGGTGGGCGCCTACGCCGATGACGCGGCAACGCGCCAGGCCCGGCAAAAAGCCGAGGCCGCGGGCGTCAAGACCTACACGCAGGTGGTGGAAACCAGCGCTGGCAAGCGCACGCGCGTGCGCGTGGGTCCCTTCAGTTCACGCGAAGAAGCCGAAAAAGCCTCTGCCGCGTTGAAGAAGGCGGGCCTGGGCGCTGCCATCCTCGGCCTTTGACGTGCTTTCGGCGCTGGACTGGATCTGCGCGGCGGTGTTGCTGGCGTCATTGATTCTGGGGGCGTGGCGCGGCCTGGTGTTTGAGTTGATGTCCATCGCCGGCTGGGCGATTGCGTTCATTGCGGCGCGCTGGGCTGGCGACGTGGTCGGCCAGTGGCTGCCGATGGGTGAATCGCCCGAGCCGCTGCGCTACGCGGCGGGGTTCATTCTGGTGTTCATTGCCGTGGCGTTTTTGTGCGGCATGTTCGCTACGCTGGCGCGCCAGGCGGCCAAGGCCCTGGGCGTGCGCCCGGTGGATCGCGTGTTTGGCGCTGTTTTTGGCGCCCTGCGCGGCTTTCTGATGCTGCTGGTGCTGGCGGCGCTGGTGCAAATGACGCCCCTGCGCGACGAAGACTGGTGGCGCACCTCTCTGACCAGCGGCTGGCTTGAAGTGGCGCTGGTCTGGCTCCATCCTTTATGGCCTGAGTCGCTCGGGAAATTCCTTTCCGCGTGACAATCGGGCGCATAGCTCCCTTCTTTCCCATTCCCACAGGACATTCACCATGTGTGGCATCGTTGGCGTTGTCAGTGACGCGCCGGTCAATCAGCTGATCTACGACGCGCTGTTGCTGCTGCAGCACCGCGGGCAGGACGCCGCGGGCATCGTCACCCAGCAAGACCGCAAGTTCTTCATGCACAAGGCCAAAGGCATGGTGCGCGACGTGTTTCGCACGCGCAACATGCGCGGGCTGCCGGGCAACAGCGGCCTGGGCCAGGTGCGCTACCCCACGGCAGGCAACGCAGAGAGCGAGGAAGAGGCCCAGCCCTTCTACGTCAACGCGCCTTTCGGCGTGGTGCTGGTGCACAACGGCAACCTGACCAACGCGCACGCGCTCAAGGCCGAGCTGTATTCCACCGACCACCGCCACATCAACACCGACAGCGATTCCGAGGTGCTGCTGAACGTGCTGGCGCACGAGCTCGAGCGCGCCTCCCGCGACGTGCCCTTGAGCCCCGACGTCGTGTTTGCCGCCGTCTCGGGCGTGCACAAGCGCGTGCGCGGCTCGTACGCGGTGATTGCCCACATTGCCGGGCGTGGCATGCTGGCCTTCCGCGATCCGTACGGCATTCGGCCCCTGTGCCTGGGCCGCAGCGCCGACGGCACGGTGATGGTGGCCAGCGAGTCGGTCACGCTGGAAGGCACTGGCCATCAGTTTGAACGCGACGTAGCGCCGGGCGAGGCGGTGTTCGTCACCCTGGACGGGCAGGTGCACGCCCGCCAGTGCGCCGAGAAATCCCAGCTGTCGCCCTGCGCGTTTGAATTCGTCTACCTGGCGCGGCCCGATTCCGTGCTGGACGGGATCTCGGTCTACCAGGCGCGCCTGAACATGGGCGAGACGCTGGCCAAGCGCGTGGTGTCCACCGTGCCACCGGCCGAGATCGACGTCGTGATCCCCATCCCCGAATCCAGCCGCCCCAGCGCGATGGAGCTGGCGCGCCTGCTGGGCAAGCCGTACCGCGAAGGCTTCGTCAAGAACCGCTACGTGGGCCGCACCTTCATCATGCCCGGCCAGGCAGTGCGCAAGAAATCGGTGCGCCAGAAGCTCAACGCCATCGGCAGCGAATTTGCCGGTCGCAACGTGCTGCTGGTGGACGATTCCATCGTGCGCGGCACCACCAGCAAGGAAATTGTGCAGATGGCCCGCGAAGCCGGTGCCCGCAAGGTGTACATGGCCAGCGCTGCGCCGCCGGTGCGTTACCCCAACGTGTACGGCATCGACATGCCCACCAGCGAAGAGCTGGTGGCCCACGGCCGCAGCGTGGAAGAGGTGCGCCAGATCATCGGCGCCGATGCGCTGATCTACCAGGATGTGGACGCGATGAAGCGCGCCATCGGCTCGCTCAACCCGAAGGTGGCGGGCTTTGATGCGTCGTGCTTCGATGGCGTGTACGTGACTGGCGACATCACCGCCGCCGACATCGCCCGCCTGAACGAAGAACGCGTGAAACCTGGCGAAGACGACGAAGACACCTCGCGCCTGACGCTGCCCAACGCCACCCCGGCCTGACCAGGCCGCGCGGCAAAATGGGCGCCTTGGCGCCCTTTTCATTTTTACGCCACAGTCCGAATGACCTCCAAACCATCGACGCCCGGGCACGCGCTGCCCGAAGGCCTTCACCCCGACACCCTGGCCGTTCGCGTGGCCATCGAGCGCAGCCAGTACGGCGAAAACTCCGAGGCGCTGTACCTCACCAGCGGCTTCGTGCAGCCCGATTCGGCCACCTCTGCAGCCCGCTTTGCCAGCGGTGACGGCTACACCTACACGCGCACGTCCAACCCCACGGTCACCATGTTCGAAAAGCGCCTGGCCGCGCTGGAGGGCACCGAGGCCGCCATTGGCGCGGCCAGCGGCATGGGCGCCATCCTCATGATGATCATGGGGCTGCTGAAGGCAGGCGACCACGTGGTGCTTTCGCGCTCGATGTTCGGCTCTACGCTGAACCTGTTCGGCAAGGAATTTGCCAAGTTCGGCGTGCAGACCACCTTCGTGTCGCAAACCAACGTGGACGAATGGCGCGCCGCCGTTCAGCCCAACACCCGCCTGCTGTTCGCCGAAACGCCCACCAACCCGCTGACCGAGCTGTGCGACATCGCCGCGCTGGCCGACATCGCCCACCAGGCCGGCGCGCTGCTGGCCGTGGACAACGCCTTCGCCACGCCCGTGCTGCAGCGCCCCGCCTCGCTGGGGGCTGACCTCGTCATGCATTCGGGCACCAAGTACCTGGATGGCCAGGGCCGCGTGATGGCCGGTGCGCTGTGCGGCAGCGCCGAGCTGATCACCGGCAAGTTCGCCCCGGTGATGCGCACGGCGGGCATGGTGCTGTCGCCCTTCAACGCCTGGGTAGTGCTCAAGGGCCTGGAAACGCTGAGCGTGCGCGTGAAGGCGCACTGCCAGAACGCCCTGACCGTGGCGCAGTGGCTGGAGGCGCAGCCCAACGTGGCGCGCGTGTATTACCCCGGCCTGCCGTCACACCCGCAGCACGCGCTGGCGCTGCGCCAGATGGGCGGCCTGGGCGGTGGCGTGGTCACGTTCGAGGTGAAAGGCGAGGGCTCCGAGCAGCTGCAACGCCGCGCCTTCCACGTCATCGACAGCTGCAGCTGGCTGTCGATTGCCACCAACCTGGGCGACACCAAGACCATCGTCAGCCACCCGGCCACCACCTCGCACGGGCGCCTGACCGAAGAGCAGCGCATGGCCGCGGGCATGAGCCAGGGCGTCATCCGCGTGGCCGTGGGGCTGGAGCACCCGCAAGACGTCATGGCCGATCTGGCGCGTGGCCTGGACGGCTGCGGCGCACTGAACTGAATACTATTGAATTGATAGCTGCTGGCGCTTGCTGCACCAGCGCTGGAGGCCAAATATATGTCTGATAACACTGCCAACGCACCCCGCGTGCGCACCCGCTTCGCCCCGTCGCCCACCGGCTTCATCCACCTGGGCAACATCCGTTCTGCGCTCTACCCGTGGGCGTTTGCGCGCTCTCAAAAGGGCGACTTCATCTTGCGCATTGAAGACACCGACCTGGAGCGCTCTACCCAGGCTGCCGTCGACGTCATCATTGAAGGCATGGCCTGGCTGGGCCTGGACCACGACGAAGGGCCGTTCTACCAAATGCAGCGCATGGACCGGTACAAAGAAGTGCTGGCGCAGCTGCAGGCCGACGGGCACGTCTACCCCTGCTACATGAGCGTGGCCGAGCTGGACGCGCTGCGCGAACGCCAGATGGCCAACAAGGAAAAGCCGCGCTACCACGGCACCTGGCGGCCCGAGCCGGGCAAGGTGCTGCCGCCCGTGCCCGAGGGCGTCAAGCCCGTGCTGCGCTTCAAGAACCCGCTGGATGGCGTGGTGGCGTGGGACGACAAGGTCAAGGGCCACATCGAGATCCGCAACGCCGAGTTGGACGACCTGGTGATCGCCCGCCCCGACGGCACGCCCACGTACAACTTCTGCGTGGTGGTGGACGACCTCGACATGCGCATCACCCATGTGATCCGTGGCGACGACCACGTCAACAACACCCCGCGGCAGATCAACATCTTCCGCGCGCTGGGCCACGACGTGCCCGTGTACGCCCACCTGCCCACCGTGCTGAACGAGCAGGGCGAGAAGATGAGCAAGCGCAACGGCGCCAAGCCCGTCACGCAATACCGCGACGAAGGCTTTCTGCCCGACGCCATGGTCAACTACCTCGCGCGCCTGGGCTGGAGCCACGGCGACGACGAAATCTTCAGCCGTGCGCAGTTCCTGGAGTGGTTCGATCTGGACCATTTGGGCCGCAGCGCCGCGCAGTTCGACGAAGCCAAGCTGCGCTGGGTCAACGCCCAGCACCTCAAGGCCATGGACGACGGCGCGCTGGCCGCATTGGTGGCCGAACAGCTGGCCAAGCAAGGCCTGGCCGCCGACGAGCGCCTGCCCGCCATCGTGGGCCTGTTCAAGGACCGCTGCGACACCACCGTCGCGCTGGCCGACTGGGCACGCGCGTACTACGGCGAAGTCAGCCCCAGCGCTGAAGACTTGGCCAAACACGTGACGGACGCCGTCAAGCCCGCGATCAAGACCTTGCACGACAAGCTGGCCGCCGCCGAATGGACTGCTGCCGCCATCGGTGCGGCCATCAAGGAAACGCTGGCCGAGCACGGTTTGAAGATGCCCCAATTGGCCATGCCGGTGCGCGTTTTGGTGATGGGCACACCCCAAACGCCGACCGTGGATGCCGTGTTGGCGTTGCAACAACGAAAAAAAGTTTTGGCACGCTTGCAAAACGCTTGAAAACCAGCATACAATGCGAGGCTCGACACCCACAAGGGGGTATAGCTCAGCTGGGAGAGCGCTTGCATGGCATGCAAGAGGTCATCGGTTCGATCCCGTTTACCTCCACCAAAGTGTCGAGATGGATTAGTCCAAGGTTTTGACCCTATCGTCTAGAGGCCTAGGACATCACCCTTTCACGGTGAGTACCGGGGTTCGAATCCCCGTAGGGTCGCCAAGTTTGGCTGCACTTGGGTTCGCAAGAACCGCAAAGTAGCTCCACGCGGAGTGGTAGTTCAGTTGGTTAGAATACCGGCCTGTCACGCCGGGGGTCGCGGGTTCGAGTCCCGTCCACTCCGCCAACAACTTAACGGGTTACGTGCGAAAGCCGTAACCCGTTTTCTTTTGCCCGGAGCATTTGCCAGATGAGCCGATCTCCCGCTGACGACGAGCGTTTCATGGCCAGGGCACTGGCACTGGCCGAATCCGCCCGCTTGATTTGTCCGCCCAACCCCGCGGTGGGCTGTGTCATCGTCGATGCGCAGGGCTCGGTGCTCGGCGAAGGCCATACCCAGCCGGTCGGACAAGCCCACGCTGAAGTGATGGCCCTGCGCGATGCCCAGGCGCATGGCTGCAGCGTCCATGGCGCCACGGCGTACGTCACGCTGGAGCCGTGCGCCCACCACGGGCGTACCGGGCCTTGCTGCGAAGCGCTGGTGGCGGCAGGCATCGGCCGGGTGGTGGCCTCCCTCGAAGATCCCAATCCGCGCGTCGCCGGCCAAGGCTTTGCGCGCCTGCGGGCGGCCGGCGTCGTGGTCGATGTCGGCGTGGGCGCAGCGGCCGCGCGTGAGATCAACCTCGGATTTTTCAGCCGAATGGTGTGCGGCAGGCCCTGGGTGCGCTTGAAGGCGGCCAGTTCCCTGGACGGACGCACTGCGTTGCCTAACGGCGCTAGCCAGTGGATCACATCAGAAGCCGCCCGCGCCGACGGTCACGCCTGGCGCGCGCGCGCTGGCGCCGTGTTGACCGGCATCGGCACGGTTCTGGACGACGATCCGCTGCTGAACGTTCGCAGCGCCGAAACCGCTCGCCAACCCATGCTGGCGATCGTGGACAGCCGCTTGCAGACACCCATGGACGCCCGGCTTTGGACGGTGCCCCAGCGGCAGGTGGTGGTTTATGGTGCGGTGGACGACGACGCGCGCATGCAGGCGCTCAGGGCGCACGGCGCAGATGTCGTGATCGTGCCGAACACCGAAGGCAAGGTGGATTTGGCCGCCGTGTTGCTAGATCTCGGGCGCCGCGAGATCAATGAGTTGCATGTGGAGGCCGGTGGCCAGCTCAATGGCGCGCTGTTTCGCGCTGGCCTGGTGGATGAGCTGCTGCTGTACCAGGCGCCCGTGTTGCTTGGGCAAGGGCCGGGTATTGCGGCGCTGGGGCCGCTGCATGCCTTGGCCGACGGCGTGACGCTGGCGGTGCACGACGTGCAACGCATCGGGCCGGATGTTCGCTGGCTGGCGCGAACGGCGCGCACCTTGGCGTTTTGATGCGCCTGGCCATGGGCGCGCGCTGAACAGCACCAATAAAGAGAGGCGCCGCAGCGCCTCAGAGATCCATGTCGGGCGGGAGGGGCGCCGCGAGCGTGCGCCAGCCCGTCACGCGCTGATGATCAGCCCTTTTTGGGCGCGGGCGCTGGTGCGGCGTCTTCGGCCTTGGAATCCAGCACGGCCAACTGCATCGACACATCGAAAAGTTTGGATTTGCTGGCGTAGTGGCGGTCCAGGCGCCATTCGTCGAGGATTTCCAGGGCGAGCTTAAAGCGCTCGCTGTCCAGCTGATACAGATCGGCAATGGCAAAGTCGCCTTCGGATTCCAGCGCCAGAACCAGCCGCGACAAAGTCATGGCCTGGGGTTGCTTGGGGCTGCGCTCGATGAATTTTCGGGCTTCCTTGATGGCTCGCATGTTCGTTCTTTCTCTACGGTAAAGGTTCGCTGATGCCGCTGCCTCAAAGAGCTACGACGCAGCGATTTCGCGGCAATGGGGATGAAGCGCGGCCGCACCAGTCAGGCGGGCACGCCATCACGTGAACAACCGCGGCACTGCATACGGGTATGTCACGATTTGCGCATCCTAGCGAATCTGCGCAGTCGCTGCTACCTTGTCATGAGTTTGTCTTACAACTGAAATCTTGCGCCCGGGCGGCGCGCTTCATACGCTAGCGCAAAGCTGAAAAAGAAGAGAGCGTAAGTGCCGCCAAGTTTGGGCGTCGGCGCGCGCGAATACGCATTCACATGGGCAAAGCGGTTCGGGGAAAGGGCCTGGATCGCCGCGTTGCGACGGCCTGCGCTGCACAGCGATCTGGCTCGCACCAAGCAAGGCGGCTGGCCTGTCCGGAGGGACTCGAACCCCCGACCTGCTGCTTAGAAGGCAGCTGCTCTATCCAGTTGAGCTACGGACAGGTAGTGAACGGCGCTGTCAAAGGCGGAGTACAAGAAACAAGGCCCGCGGCCACTGGGGTAGCGCGCGGGCCTTTTTCAGATGGAATGGTCGGAGCGGCGGGATTCGAACTCGCGACCCTCTGCTCCCAAAGCAGATGCGCTACCAGACTGCGCTACGCTCCGACGAAACGCGGATTCTACCTGAGCCGCGGCGTGTCTTGCGCGAAAGCTAGCGTCTTTCGTACTGCGTCTTGCCGAAAAGCACTTCTTTCTCGGCATCGGTGCGGATGCCGTTGCGCTGATCGGCCAGCACTTGCTCACCGCGGCGCACGGAGGGGCGGGCGCCCACGCGGTCAAACCAATCCTTGAGTTGCGGGAAATCGGCCCAGTCGATGCCCTGGTTTTGCCATGAGCGCAGCCACGGGTAGATGGCGATGTCGGCAATGCTGTAGTCGGGCCCGGCGATATAGGCGCCGGTGCGCCGGATCTGCTCGTTCATCACGCCGTACAGGCGCCGCGCCTCGTTGGTGTAGCGGTCCACCGCGTAGGGGATCTTCTCGGGCGCGTAGATGCGAAAGTGGTGCGCCTGGCCCAGCATGGGGCCGACGCCGCCCATCTGGAACATCAGCCACTGCAGCACGTCATACCGCTGGCGCACGTCCTGCGGCAAGAACCGGCCGACCTTGGTGGCTAGGTACAGCAGGATGGCGCCCGATTCAAACAGCGCGATCGGCTGGCCGTCGGGCCCGTCGCTGTCGACGATGGCCGGGATCTTGTTGTTGGGGCTGATCTTGAGGAAGTCGGGCTGGAACTGGTCGCCGCGGCCAATGTTGATGGCGTGCGTCTGGTAGGGCAGGCCGCACTCCTCCAGCATGATGTGGACCTTGTGGCCGTTGGGTGTGGGCCATGAGTAAACGTCGATCACGGGCTTGCTCCGGGTCTTGGCGGGTGGGGGAAAACCTAGGGGGCCATCGGCGCTGCCGCCAGCGGGCGATGCGCCTACGCATTGTGGTGCAAGCGCCGCGCCGGCGCGGAGCGGGGGAAATGCGGGAGCCTCGACGCCACCCGCCTGTCGGTTGATTACTATCAAAAAAGTAGCTGCCAGCGCAGGTAGGTAGAGCGCTGGCGGCCGATTGGGTTCGGAATTATGTGACCAGCATCGCACCCTGTCGCGTGGTTGTCTTGCCGTGCCCTGCTGCCGTCGCCCCCGTGCTCATCTCAGCCCAGCGCGCCCGCCAGGTAGTCCACCAGCGCACGCACCCGGGCCGGGATGAAGCGGCCGCTGGGCAGCAGGGCGTGCAGCGGGTACGGCTCGGTCTGCCAATCGGTGAGCAGCGGCACCAGCGCGCCCGATGCGATGTCGTGGCGCAGGTCCAGGCTGGACTTGAAGGTGATGCCCGCGCCCGCCAGCGCCCATTGGCGCGCCAGCGCGGCGTCGTCGGCGCTGCGGTCGCCAGCCACCCGCACGCTGATCCACTGGCCGTTCTGGCCAAAGCGCCACTGCCGGTGCCGCTGGCCGTTGCGGTGAAAGGTCAGGCAGTTGTGGCGCGCCAAGTCCTGCGGGTGCGTGGGCACCCCGTGCCGCGCCAGGTAGGCGGGCGCCGCGCAGACCAGCGGCCGTGCGTCGGCCAGCCGGCGCGCGACCAGGCGCGAATCGGCCAGCGGGCCGTAGCGCACGGCCACATCCACCTCGTCGCGCATCACGTCGGCCGGGCGGTCGCTGATCGACAGGGCCAGTTGCAGGCCGGGGTGCTCGGCCAAGAACGCGTCCAGCAGCGGCAGCAGCACGCCGCGCGTCAGGTCGGACGGGGCGGCCACGCGCAGGGTGCCGACCAGCGCGGTGCGGTCGGCGTCCAGCTGCGCCTCGCCTTCTTCCAGCAGGTCGATGGCGCGCTGGGCGTAATCCACCAAAGTCTGCCCCTGGGGCGTGGCGCGCAGGGCGCGAGTGGATCGCTCAAACAGCCGCGCGCCCAGCTGGGCCTCCAGCCGCTTAAGGCCAGCGCTGGCCGCTGCTGGCGTGATGCCCAGCGCCTTGGCCGCGGCGGTGAGCGTGCCGGTTTCGGCCACGCGCAGCAACAGCCGCAGGTCAGATAGATTTTCAACTTTCATTTGAAAATGATGATGCCAGTGACGGCCTTATCAAACAACAGGCGAGGGTCTAAAGTGGTGCCATTGACCGATTGCTTTGAAAAGGACATGCCATGAAAGCCGTTGCCTACCGCACCCCCGGCCCGATCGACCGGCCCGACGCCCTCATCGACCTCGACTTGCCCGCGCCGCAGCCCGGCCGGCGCGACCTGCTGGTGCGGGTGCGCGCCATTTCCGTCAACCCGGTGGACGCCAAGGTGCGCGCCAGCGCGCAGCCCGCGGCCGATCTGCCCGGCGGCGCGCGCGTGCTGGGCTGGGACGCCGTGGGCACCGTCGAAGCGGTGGGCGCGCAGGCGCAGGGCTTTGCCGTGGGCGACCGCGTCTGGTACGCGGGCGCCATTCAGCGGCCCGGCGCCAACAGTGAGCTGCACGCGGTGGATGCGCGCATCGTCAGCCACGCGCCCGCACGCCTGAGCGACGCCCAGGCCGCCGCCCTGCCGCTGACGGCCATCACCGCGTGGGAATTGCTGTTTGACCGCCTGGGCGTGCCGCTGACGGCGCAGCGCGACGGCGGGCAAGGCCAGCGGCTGCTGATCGTCGGCGGCGCGGGCGGCGTGGGCTCCATCCTGATCCAGCTGGCGCGGCGCTTGACCGGCCTGCAGGTGATCGCCACCGCCTCACGCGCTGAAACGCGCGACTGGTGCCTGCAGCTGGGCGCGCACAGCGTGATCGACCACCGCCAGCCGCTGGCCGACGCACTGAAAGCCGCCGGCTTTGACGGCGTGGACCTGGTCGCCAGCCTGACGCACACCGACAAGCACTACCCGCAGATCGTGCAGGCGCTGCACCCGCAGGGCAAGCTGGCGCTGATCGACGACCCGGCCACGCTGGACGCGATGCCGCTCAAGACCAAGGCGCTGTCGCTGCACTGGGAATTCATGTTTGCGCGCCCGCTGTACGACACGCCGGACGTGGCCGAGCAAGGCCGGCTGCTGGCCGAGGTGGCGCGCCTGGCCGACGCGGGGCAGATTCAAAGCACGATGACCGAGCACTTCGGCACCATCAACGCTGCCAACCTGAAGAAGGCGCACGCCTTTGTGGAAGGCGGCGCGGCGCGCGGCAAGGGTGTGCTGGAGGGGTTTGGCGCGTGAAGCGGGTGCGCCACGCCGGCTGCCGTTTGCTATTTAATAGATAGCTGCTGGCGCTGGTGGCATAAGCGCCAGGGGCCGATCAGGCATTTAATCGCCTGTCGGCCCCCCGTGGGTTGATGGGCCGCAGCCCCCGCGATCAGCTGCCGCGCGTGATCGGCATCTCCACCGGCTTGGCGCCCGCCATGTACTTGGCCAGCTCCAGCTTGGCCAGCGCGTTGCGGTGCACTTCGTCCGGGCCGTCGGCCAGGCGCAGCGTGCGCTGGTTGGCGTAGCTGTAGGCCAGCGGGAAATCGCCGCTGACACCGGCGCCGCCGTGCGCCTGGATGGCCCAGTCGATCACGCGGGTGGCCATGTTGGGCGCCACGATCTTGATCATGGCGATCTCGGCCTGCGCCACCTTGTTGCCCACGGTGTCCATCATGTAGGCGGCTTTCAGCGTCAGCAGGCGGGCCTGCTCGATCATGCAGCGCGATTCGGCCACGCGCTCACGCCACACGCCTTGCTCGGAAATGCGGCGGCCAAAGGCCACGCGGTCGTTCAGGCGCTTGCACATCAGCTCGAGCGCGTATTCGGCCGCGCCGATGCTGCGCATGCAGTGGTGGATGCGGCCTGGCCCCAGGCGGCCCTGTGCGATGGCAAAGCCCTGGCCCTCGCCCTTGAGCAGGTTGCCCACGGGCACGCGCACGTCTTTCAGCTCGACCTCCATGTGGCCGTGCGGCGCGTCGTCGTAGCCGAACACCCCCAGCGGGCGAATCACCGTGATGCCCTTGCTGTTGGCGGGCACCAGAATCATCGACTGCTGCGAATGGCGCGGTGCCTCGGGGTCGGTCTTGCCCATGACGATGTACACGGCGCAGCGTGGGTCGCCCGCGCCGGACGACCACCATTTGCGGCCGTTGATCACGTACTCATCCCCCTCGCGGCGCATCGAGCATTCGATGTTGGTGGCGTCGGACGAGGCCACGGCCGGCTCGGTCATCAGGAAGGCCGAGCGGATTTCGCCCTTGAGCAGCGGCTCCAGCCACTGGTCTTTGTTGGCCTCCGAGCCATAGCGCTCGATGGTTTCCATGTTGCCGGTGTCGGGCGCCGAGCAGTTGAACACCTCGGCTGCCCAGGGCACGCGGCCCATGATTTCGCACAGCGGCGCGTATTCGAGGTTGGACAGGCCTTCCGGCGCGCGGCTGGACTTGGGCAGGAACAGGTTCCACAGGCCGGCGGCGCGGGCCTTGGGCTTGAGTTCTTCGATGATCTTGGTGGGAATCCAGGCGTTGCCCTTGGCGCGGTTGGCGGCCACCTCCTGGTGGTAGGTGTTCTCGTTCGGGTAGATGTGCTCATCCATGAAGGCCAGCAGCTTGGCCTGCATTTCCTTGACCTTGGGGCTGTAGTCGAATTCCATCGTCTCGTCCTTGCTTTGACTATTAAAAAGCGCCGTGGTCGGCGCCAGATGGGCGCAGGCAGCTATGCTTTTTGAGCAAAGCCCCACGCCAGTTCGGCCATGGGCCGGGCGCCCGCGCCGCTGGCCTTGGCCTCGGCGCTGCTGGCGGTGCCCGCTTCCACCCGCTTGGCAATGCCTTGCAGGATGGCCGCGATGCGGAACATGTTGTAGGCCAGGTAGAAGTTCCAGTCGGGCGCCAGCGCCTCGGGCGTGGTGAAGCCGGTGCGCTCGCAGTACTGGCGGATGTAGTCCTGCTCGGAAGGGATGCCCAGCTCGGCCAGGTTCAACCCGCCAATGCCGCGGAAGGTGCCCGGCGGGATGTGCCAGGACATGCAGTGGTAGCTGAAGTCGGCCAGCGGGTGGCCCAGCGTGGACAGCTCCCAATCGAGCACGGCCAGCGCGCGCGGCTCGGTGGGGTGGAACATCAGGTTGTCCAGCCGGTAGTCGCCGTGCACGATGCTGGTCAGCCGGTCGTCGCGGGCGCTGGCGGGCATGTGCGCCGGCAGCCATTCGATCAGCCGGTCCATCTCGGGGATGGGCTGGGTGACGGACGCCAGGTACTGCTTGCTCCAGCGGCCGATCTGGCGCTCGAAATAGTTGCCGGGCTTGCCGTAGTTCTCAAGGCCGCGGGCCTTGTAGTCCACCGTGTGCAGCGCGGCAATGACGCGGTTCATCTCGTTGTAGATGTCGCCGCGCTGGGCCTGCGTCATGCCGGGCAGGGACTGGTCCCACAGCACGCGGCCCTGCATGAATTCCATGATGTAGAAGGCGCGGCCGATGACGGATTCGTCTTCGCACAGCGCCAGCATGCGCGGCACGGGCACGTCGGTGCCGTGCAGGCCGCGCATCACGGCGAATTCGCGCTCGATGGCGTGCGCCGAGGGCAGCAGCTTGGCCACCGGGCCGGGCTTGGCGCGCATCACGTAGCTGCGCCCGGGCGTGATCAGCTTGTAGGTGGGGTTGGATTGGCCGCCCTTGAACATCTCCACCGTCAGCGGCCCGGCGAAGCCCTCCAGGTTCTTCTCAAGCCAGGCGGTCAGGGCCTGCGTGTCGAATTGATGGGCTTCGGCAACCGGGCGGGTGCCCTCGAACTTGTTCGGATCGGTCATGCGGGGGCAACAGGGCTGAGGGGTTGAAGAACTACTGATCGGCTTCGCTGATGCGCTGCAGCGCGTAGCGGTCGCACACCACCAGGCCGCCCGGCTCGACCCGGATCACGCCCTCGCGCTCCATGGTCTTGAGCTCCTGGTTCACGCGCTGGCGCGATGCGCCCAGCAGCTGCGCCAGCTCTTCCTGCGCCAGCTGCAGGGTGATGCGCCATTCGTCGTGCGACGACAGGCTGGGCACGCCGTAGCTGCGGATCAGGTGCCCGATCTGCTTGGCCAGGCGCGCGCGCAGCGGCAAGGTGTTGAGGTCTTCCACCTGCCCGAACAGCAGCCGGATGCGCCGCGCCTGCAGCTTGAGCAGCGCTTCGTACAGCTCGGGATGCAGCGCCAGAATTTTCTGGAAGTCGGCACGCGCCACGTTCAGGATGGTGGTGGCCCCGTGCGCATACGCATCGTGCGTGCGCCGGTCGCCGTCGAAGATCGCCACGTCGCCAAACCAGATGCCCGGCTCGACGTAGGTCAGCGTGATCTGCTTGCCCGTCAGCGTGGTGGACGACACCCGCACCGCTCCCTTGGCACACGCGATCCATTGATCGGGTGGCTCGCCGCGGGCGGCGATCAAGTCGCCGTCTTGGTAGCGTCTGACAAAGGCGCATCGAAGTATGTCGTGCCGAAGCGAAGGAGAGAGGGAGGAAAACCAGCGACCGGTGTTGATCGCCTCACGTTCCTCCATAGTAAGAATGGGGTCGTCCATGGTCTGTCTTTTGGGTGACTTCGAATCCGGTGATTGTCGCGCCGGAGACCTGCGGCCCCTCAGTGCGGCTGCAGCGCGGGTGCAGTGCGGGTGCAGTGCGGGCGCGGCTCAACGCGCGCCGTACCACCGTGGGTACAGATCAAACTGGCCGCTGGCGCCCGTGCAGCTTGCGCCAGCTGCTCTTTTATTCGTAGCGCGGCTTTTCTTTGGCCAGAAAGGCCGCAATGCCGATGCCGCCATTGGCGTGGTGCAGGTTGCGCACGAAGTGATCGCGCTCCATCGCCAAATGTTCGTGCAGGCTTTGCTGGCCCGCCTCGCCCACCAGTTCCTTGATGCTGGTCAGCACGTTGGGTGCGCGGTCGGCCAGGTGTTCGGACCAGGCCAGCGCGGTGGTGAGCGCCTGGCCAGCGTCGCACAGGCGGTTGACCACGCCCAACTCGTGCAGGCGCTGGGCGCCCAGGCGCTCGCCCGCCATCAGCAGCTCGGTCACCAGCTGGCGGGGCAGGGCGCGCGCCAGGCTCCAGCTGCCACCGCCGTCGGGCGACAGGGCCACGCTGCTGTAGGCCATGACGAACACCGCGTTGCGTGCGGCCACGATCAGGTCGCACGCCAGCGCCAGCGAAAACCCGGCGCCCGCGGCCGGGCCTTCCACGGCGGCGATGACGGGCTTGGGAAAGGCGCGGATGGCCTCGATCCAGTTGTGCAGGTTCTCGATGCTTTGCGCCTGCACTTCGGGCGGCTTTTGCCGGTTGGCCTGCAGCCGCTGCAGGTTGCCGCCGGCGCAAAAGGATTCGCCTTCGCCGCGGATGACGACGCAGCGCACCTCGGGGTTGGATTCGGCCACGTTCAGCGCCTCGACGCCCGCGGCGTACATCTCGGGGCCCAGGGCGTTGCGGTGTTCGGGATTGTGGATGGTCAGCACCATGGTGCGGCCATCCACCACGCTGCGCAGTTCGGCGGTCATGCGGCGCATTCCTTCAGGGTTGCAAACATCGGGGCAGGGCGGGCGTGGCGGCGCGGGCTGCTGCGGCGCGGCGCCGGATTCTGGGGGGCGTTGGGCAGCGGTGGGGGCCGCTTATTCGGGCGTGGAAGGGTCGCCGTCAGCGCCGGGCGCGGCCTCGGCCTGGCGGGCCAGTTCTTCGTCGCTGAGCGGGGGCAGCTCGTCCAGCTCGGCGATCTGCTGCAGCTCTTCGGGCGTGCGGCCGGTGCCGGGCAGCAGCGCGCGGTCGATCTCGGCCTGCAGCAGGGCGCCTTCGTCGGCGATCAGCGGCTGCGGCGTCGTGGCCGAGTCGGCCGTGGGCCCCGGCTTGGCCTTGGCCAAGTCATCCAGTGCTTTGGCGAAGTCACCGTCTTTGGGTGTGATGCTCATCGAAGTCTCCTTGGCGACATTTGCTATCACTTGAGTAGCTGCTGGCGCGCTGTCAGCAAGCGCTTGAGGCCGATTTGACCACAAGTCCAACGCCCGGGCGCTACGCCACAGTCGGTGGCTGCCGAAGACGCTGGCACTGTCTCAAACGCCCGCCAAGCGCACGCCCCATCAACGAACGCCATGCCCGGACCCGCGCCGGGCATCGGCGTTGTCCCCCTCGCGCAGCAGAGGGGAAGCCGCGTCAGCGGCTCAGGGGGTGTTGCTTACTCTTCCTCGTGCATCAGGCTCAGCCCGATGGCGCCGCGGCGGCGCAGCCAGGGGCTGGGGCGGTAGCGCGGGTCGCCGTAGACGGTTTGCAGGTTGAACAGCACTTCCAACACGTTGGTGGGGCCGAACTTGTCGCCCATGGCCAAGGGCCCCAGCGGGTAGCCCAGGCCCAGGGTGACGGCGGTTTCCAGGTCTTTGGGCGTGCACACGCGCTGCTGGCACATGTCCGCCGCGATGTTGATGATGGTGGCCACCACGCGCTGGGTGACAAAGCCGCCCGAATCGCGGATCACGCTGACGGGCTTGCCATCGCGCGCGAACAGCGCGTGCGCGGCGTCGCGCATGTCGGCGCGCGTGGCCGGGTTGGTGGCCAGCACGCGGCGCTTGGTGGCGCTGTCGTCGATCAGCATGTCGATGCCCACGGTGCGCGCCGGGTCCAGCCGCTCCACCACGGCGACGGTGGTCACGTCAAAGCCCAGCGGCGCTACCAGCGTCAGCGCCTGGGGCGAGGGCGATTGGCCCGTCTCGATCTTCGCGCCCAGGTCTTTGAGCAGCTGGTACAGCTCAGCCCGGCGCGCGGCGCGGGTCGACACCCACACCGGCGGCATTTCGGCCACCACGGGCACGGGAGGCTCGGGCGCGATCTGCGCGGCGCCGTCGACGTAGCTGTAAAAGCCGTCGCCCACCTTCTTGCCCAGCACGCCGCCCGCCAGGCGCTGCGCGGTGATCACGCTGGGGCGAAAGCGCGGCTCTTCGTAGTACTGGCGGTAGATGGATTCCATCACCGGGTGCGACACGTCCAGCGCGGTCAAATCCATCAGCTCGAACGGGCCCAGCTTGAAGCCCACCTGGTCTTTCAGGATGCGGTCGATCGTGGCGAAATCGGTCACGCCTTCGCTGACGATGCGCAGCGCCTCGGTGCCGTAGCCGCGCCCGGCGTGGTTAACGATGAAGCCAGGCGTGTCGCCCGCCTGCACCGGGGTGTGGCCCATCTGGCGCGCGTAGTCGGCCAGCTGGCGGCACACGTCGGGCGAGGTTTTCAGCCCGGCGATCACTTCCACCACCTTCATCAGCGGCACCGGGTTGAAGAAGTGGTAGCCGGCAAACTGCTGCGGGCGCTTCAGCCCCGCCGCAATGGCCGTCACCGACAGCGACGAGGTGTTGGTGGCCAGCACGGCGGTGGGCGCCACGATGTCTTCCAACTCGGCGAACAGGCTCTTCTTGACGTCCAGCCGCTCGACCACTGCTTCGACCACCAGGTCGCACCCGGCCAGGTCGGCCAGCGTGGCGGCGGCCTTCAGGCGCTCTTTCTGCGCGGTGGCCTGCTCGGGCGTCAGGCGGCCTTTTTCAACCAGCTTGTTCCACTGCGCGCCCAGCGCTTCGCGCGCTTTTTCGACGGCGGCGGCCTGGGTGTCAAAAAGAACGACGGTGCTGCCGGCCTGCGCCGCAATCTGGGCGATGCCGCGGCCCATGGCGCCGGTGCCGACGATGCCGACGGTGGTGAAGAGGGGGGCTGAAGTGCTCATGCGCTGAATTATGGGGCAGCATGGCGCGCCAGTTCATCAACGCTGGTTGCTATCAGATAAGTAGCTGCCAGCGCAGGCTGAGACTGCGCCAGCGGCCTAAAAGATGCTTAGCGCCTGACCTGCAGCGCGCCGGGGTTGACGATGTTCGTCGGCGTGCCGCGCAGGTAGCTGAGCACGTTGTCGAACGCCGCGCCGAAGTACAGCTCATAGCTGTCCAGCTCCACGTAGCCGATGTGCGGCGTGCAGATGCAGTTTTCCAGGCGCAGCAGCGCGTGGCCTTGCAGGATGGGCTCGCTCTCGAACACGTCCACCGCGGCCATGCCGGGGCGCCCGCGGTTCAGGGCGCTGACCAGCGCGTCAGGCTCGATCAGTTCGGCGCGCGAGGTGTTGACCAGCAGCGCCGTCGGCTTCATGCGGCCCAGGTCGGCGAGCCGGATCATGTGGTGCGTGGCGTCGCTCAGCCGCAGATGCAGCGACAGCACGTCCGACAGCGCGAAGAACTCCTCGCGCGTGGGCGCGGTGGCGTAGCCGTCATGGCGCGCGCGCGCCATGGATTCGGGCGACCCCCACACCATCACCTGCATGCCAAAGGCGCGGCCGTAGCCCGCCACCAGCTGCCCCACCCGGCCGTAGCCCCAAATGCCCAGCACGCGCCCGCGCAGCGCCGTGCCCAACCCGAAATTGGCGGGCATAGAGGCGGATTTCAGCCCCGACTGCTGCCACGCGCCGTGCTTGAGGTTGCCGATGTACTGCGGCAGGCGGCGCGCCGCCGCCATGATCAGCGCCCAGGTCAACTCCGCCGGCGCCACGGGCGAGCCCACGCCTTCGGCCACGGCGATGCCGCGCTCGGTGCACGCCGCCACGTCCACGTGGCTGCCCACGCGCCCGGTCTGCGAAATCATGCGCAGGCGCGGCAGCTTTTCAATCAGCTGGCGGGTGATATGGGTGCGCTCGCGAATCAGCACGATCACCTCGGCATCGCGCAGCCGCACCGACAACTGGCCCAGGCCCTTCACGGTGTTGGTATAGACCTTGGCGGAATGGGGCTCGAGCTTGGTCGCCACGGCCAGCTTGCGCACGGCGTCCTGATAGTCGTCGAGGATCACGATATTCATCCCGCCATTGTGCCGCCGCCGCGCAGCGGCCATGGGATCGGGCGCGCCAGGGCCGTGGCGCCTGCAGGGTGAGCGGCGAAATCGAAGTGGGGCTGCGCTGCTCGCGGTGCGCGGGAACGTGATCCGCTGTGGCTGGCTGGCTGGCTGGCTGGCTGGCTGCGCCGCTCTGCGCTGCGCTGGCCGCACCTGGCGCTTTGCGTCTTCGCGCGGCCTGTGCAGGGTTGGGCCGGTGCGCAGCGCAGTGGCGAGGCGCGTTGGTGCGGCGTCAAGGCGCCGCGCTCGATGCACCCGATGCTCTGCAATAACCCTTAGCCGCACGCTGGACGATGCGTACGCCACAGAGACCCCGACCGCTTTGGATGCTGATGCGCATCGGCCTACGGCTGAGTTCACCTCGCGCAATGTTGCGGGCTGCGGCGCCAAACACTCAGCAGACCGAACATGCGGCCTGAGGCGCATCCGTGTCAGGCGCTGGTTATGGGCCGATCAGGGTGTGAGCCGCTCCGCTGTTGGTTGACAGTCCTGCGCTGTCGCCCGCCGTGGGCCGATCAGGCGCGCAGCGCCATCGCGTCGGCCACCGCCTCGGCGCGGGCCAGGCGCTCCAGCTCGGCGCAGACATCCACCAGCCGTCCCGTCAGGCGCAGGCTGCCGGGACGGCTGGGGTTGGGCGCACTCACCGCCCTACCTACGGCCGCGACGCTGCGCACCGGGGCATCCGTCGCAAGTAGCGGGCGGGCAGGCGTCTCGGCAGGTGCAGGGGGCTTTGGGGCGCCGCCCACACGCTGTGCGGCTCGGCGTTGGGCTGCAGCCACCCACGAAGCAGGCGCTAGAGCAGTCGGGGCAGCGGACGAGCCTGCTGCTGTGGACGACGAACCGGTGTCGACCGGGGCCGCCACGCGCCACCGGGCGCGGCGGTAAGCCGGGATGGAGCCGCCAGCGGGCATATCCGCCAGATAAATGACGTTGGAGGCAACGATGCTGGCTGCGGCGCGGGGGGCGGCAGCGTTCAGCGCCGCGTCGGAAATCGCTTGGGTACCCATGTAAAACCTTTCAGGCAATGTAGGTTGGACATAGGCGAGATTGATGTTCGGGAAGGCGGTGAAGCCATCCCTTTCGCGCCGCCGTAGGGTGTGGGCAAGAAACCAGGCGCCCTGAGGGCACGGTGGTCTTGCCTGCACGCCCGCCACCTGCAGCGGCGCGAGTGGGGTCGCGCTACAGCAGCATGCTGTTGCGGATCAGGCCAACGGCCAGGCCTTCGATCTCGAACGGTTCGCCGGGCTGCACCACGATGGTGGGGTAGTCAGGGTTTTCGGCGTGCAGCTCGATCTGGTTCTTCTGGCGGTGAAAGCGCTTGACGGTGACGTCATCGCCCAGGCGCGCCACCACGATCTGGCCATTGCGGGCCTCGCGCGTGGACTGCACGGCCAGCAGGTCGCCATCCATGATGCCCGCGTCGCGCATGGACATGCCGCGCACGCGCAGCAGGTAGTCGGGCCGGTGCACGAACAGGCTGGGTTCTATGTGGTAGGTCTGGTCGACGTGCTCTTGCGCCAGGATGGGCGAGCCCGCCGCCACGCGGCCCACCAAGGGCAGCGCCAGTTGCGCCATGCCGGGCAGCGTCAGGCTGAAGGCATCCGAGCGGGCGGAGCCGGGGCGGCCCGAGCCCTTGAGCCGAATGCCGCGCGAGGTGCCGCTGACCAGCTCGATCACGCCCTTGCGCGCCAGCGCCTGCAAATGCTCTTCAGCCGCGTTGGCGGATTTGAAGCCGAGCTGCGCGGCGATTTCGGCCCGCGTAGGCGGAGCGCCCGTGCGCGCGATGGCGTGCTGCACCAGCTCCAGAATCTGTTGCTGGCGGGCGGTGAGCTTGGGACTGTCGGTCATGGAAGGCCTCCGTCGGACGCGGTTGGGGGTTGCGCCCCACTGTGTTGATATCCAGTGCCTGTATTTTTAACCAGTTCCTTGGCGATTGCAAGCGGGTGGCCAATCCACCGCATCCCGACCCACGCATCCGTCAGCGCGCAGGTGCGTCTGCCCCCGGTTTGGGTGACCACCCGCTGCACCGTGACGAAAAACAAAAAGGGCATCGGCTTGTGCAGCCCATGCCCTTTTGTGTTGGCGATGCAAGAGGCGCGCCGTCCGCCGGTACGCCTCGCGCCGGGCAGCCCAAGCGGCCCGGTGGCTGGCCTCAGTTGGCCAGCGCCTGCAGTGCGCGCGCGGTGATTTCCTCGACGCTGCCGGTGCCGCTGATCTTGCGGTACTTGGGCGCGGCGGACGGCTCTTTGCCGGCCCATTCGCTGTAGTAGCTGACCAGCGGGCGGGTCTGGTCGTTGTAGACCTGAAGGCGCTTGCGCACGGTTTCTTCCTTGTCGTCATCGCGCTGCACCAGCGGCTCGCCGGTCAGGTCGTCCTTGCCTTCGGCTTTGGGCGGGTTGAACTTGACGTGGTAGGTGCGGCCGCTGGCCGGGTGGCTGCGGCGGCCGCTCATGCGTTCGATGATGGCGTCGAAGGGTACGTCGATTTCCAGCACGTAGTCCAGCTTCACGCCGGCCTGCTTCATCGCTTCGGCCTGCGGAAGGGTGCGCGGAAAGCCGTCAAACAGAAAGCCGTTGGCGCAGTCGGGTTGGGCGATGCGCTCTTTGACCAGATTGATGATCAGCTCGTCGCTGACCAGGCCGCCCGATTCCATGACGCCCTTGGCTTGCAAGCCCAGCGGGGTGCCCGCTTTCACGGCGGCGCGCAGCATGTCGCCGGTGGAAATCTGGGGAATACCGTACTTTTGCGTGATGAAGGCCGCTTGCGTGCCTTTGCCGGCGCCGGGGGCGCCCAGAAGTATCAATTTCATCTCTCTCCTCGGGTATGTGGGGCCGGTGCGGGGGCAGTCGCTGTCAGCACGCGGGTCAAACCATCTGGCGCCGGACCAGCGTGCCCGCGCCTGCACGCCGCACTCGGCGGTTTCCAATCAAGAATATCACGCGCAAGCCCTCAATTGCCTGACGCGCCAGGGGTGCGTTGCGCCTTACGCCCACAGGCGGCGAACGCGCTCCAGATCCTCGGGCGTGTCCACGCCGGGGCCGGGCGCGGCGCTGGCGATGTGCACGGCAATGCGGTGCCCGTGCCACAGCGCGCGCAGCTGCTCCAGCGCCTCGCACTGCTCCAGCGGCGCGGGCGCCATGCGCGGAAACGCCCGCAGGAAGGCCGCGCGGTAGCTGTACAGGCCGATGTGGCGCAGCGGGGCGGGCGCGGTGGGCAGCTGCGTGATGCCGCCGGCAAAGCCGTCGCGCCACCAGGGCAGGGGCGCGCGGCTGAAGGTGAGCGCCAGGCCCTGCGCGTCGGTGATCACTTTCACCACGTTGGGGTTGGTGAATTCTTCTATGCTTTCGATAGCTTGCGCCGCAGTACCCATCTGCGCTGGCGAGCGTTTTGACAGCAAACCGGCCACCGCGTCGATCAGCGCCGGGTCGATCAGCGGCTCGTCGCCCTGCACGTTGACCACGATGTCGTCGCCCGTCAGGCCGAGCTGCTCGCAGGCTTCGGCCAGGCGGTCGCTGCCGCTGGGGTGGTCGGCGCGGGTGAGCAGGGCGCGCACGCCGTGGTTGGCGCAGGCGGCGGCGATCTCTGGCGCGTCGGTGGCCACCAGCACCTGCGCGGCGCCCGATTGCTCGGCGCGCTCGGCCACGCGCACCACCATCGGCTTGCCGGCGATGTCGGCCAGCGGCTTGTTGGGCAGGCGCGTCGAGGCCAGGCGCGCGGGGATGAGGACGGTGAAGCTCATGGAACGAGAGGGTTAGGCGCTGGGCGCGCGAGGGGCCCAGGCAAGCGGGCGAACGAAGCGAGCATTGTGGCGCGGCTGCGGGCCAGGCTCACCGACCCGCGAGCCAGCGGGCCGAAGCGCCTGCTACCGGGCGAATAGGCCCATCAGCGAACAAGGCAGCCGGCCAGTCGGTCATCAAGGTCAGCGCGCGCCAGCGCAGCATCGAACCCTAAGATACTATCTATTTTGTAGCTGCCAGCGCTGGTGCGTAGGTCGCCAGGGGCTGATTTCATTGGAAACCTGAATCGCCCCCTGTGCATGAAAAAGGGCGGCGGCTCGTCCGCCGTCGCCCTTCCGCTGTTGCCCCCGCCAGCGCGCGCCGCGGCGCTATTGCACGGAGATGCGCTTGGCCGTGGCCGAGGCGTCGAACAGCAGCACGCGCGGCCAGTTGGGCCAGGCGGTGCCCAGCGCCGCGTCGTTGGGGTCGCCGCTGCGGGCGAACGCGGCCAGTGCGCCCATCATCGCGCCCGACAGTGCCTCGCGCCCGCCTTGGTTGGCGTCGGTCACGATCACGTTCGCATACAGCGACGGGCCGAAGTTGCCCAGGATGAAGGGCACGTCGAACGCGTGCGCGGCGCCGTACACGTCGTTCCAGGGGGCGGCTTCCTGCTTCCAGTCAAAGCGGTAGGCCCACACCTGGCCGGGCGTTTGCGTGATGAAGGCGTTGAGCATGTTGTCGCGCAGGGCGCCGAAGAACTTGGCGTCCAGCTCGGCGATGGCCGGGTCGTACGCGGCGCCGTCGGGGTAGGCCGGGTTGATGATGTCGCCAAAGGTGGCCGCCTTCACCTTGGCCGGGTCGAACAGCACCGAGAACAGCTGCGCATCGTTCAGCCTGATGCCCGCCGGCCGCCCCACCAGCGGCAAGAACGACGTCAGCAGCTTGCCCTCGGCGTTGGTCATGCCCGCCAGCAGCGGCGTCTTGACGTAGTCACCCGCCAGGATGGCGGCAATCGGGTCGGTGGCGACCACCGTGCCTTCGGGAATCGGCCCGCTGGCGGTGCTGTTGGGCAGCGCCCCCATGGTGCGCAGGCCTACCGTCAAAAGCGTGCTGGCGGGTTTGGCGCGCAGGTAGGCGGCGATGTCGGCGTGGCTGTGCCCTTGCACCCAGGCGGTGGCGGCTGCGGCGTCGGCGGCGGTGCCGTCGTCGATCAGCAGCTTGAGCAGCAGCACGTTGGACAGCGCCTCGTACGTGGCCACCGTGTTCAGCGCGGGGATGTAACCGTTGTTGCCCGCCAGGTTGTTGGCGGGCTGCGGAAAGCCGGGGCTGGTGGCCACCGAGATGCCGCCCGACAACGGCGCCAGCTTGTGGAACAGCCCCGCCGTGCGCTGGCCGGGCGCGGTGGCCACCGCCAGGATGTTGATGGCGCCGGCGGATTGGCCCGTCAGCGTCACGTTCTTGGCGTCGCCGCCGAATTCGCCGATATTGTCTTGCACGAAGCGCAGCGCTTGTGCGATGTCCAGCAAGGCGTAGTTGCCCGATTGGTCTTCGGGCGTCAGCGTGGGGTCTACGGCCGTGTCGCGCAGCGCGGGGTGGCGGAAAAAGCCCAGCTGCCCCAGGCGGTAGTTGGCGCTGACGACGACCGCGTTGGCCTTCTTGGCCAGCGCCGCGCCGTCGTACACCGGGTCGCCCGAGTAGCCGGTGACGTTGCTGCCGCCGTAGATGTAGACGATGACGGGCAGTTTTTTTTCGCCACTGGCGGGGCGCCAGATGTTCAGCGTCAGGCAGTCTTCGCTGCCCGGCGTGTGGCCGCTGGCCAGGTTGTCGCCCACGGTGGCGTCAAACGTGTTGTTGTTGCCCGGGCTGTAAAGGCGCGGGTTCTGGATGCACCCGGCGCCAAAGCGCGTGGCGTCCAGCGTGCCGGACCAGGCCAGGGGCGGGCGCGGGGCCTTCCAGCGCAGGGCGCCCACGGGCGGCTGCGCAAACGGCACGCCCTTCCAGAAATAGGTGCCAGAGCGGGCGCTGTCGTCCACGCCCTGCACGTCGCCATAGCGGGTGCTGCGGTTTTCGGGGTTCACGTCGTCACTGCCTCCACAGGCGCTGAGGGTCACGCTGGCGGCGGCCAGCGCAATGAGCGTGCCCTGGCGCACGCGGCTGAGAAACGTCATGGCTTGTCTCCGTCGCTGTCGTTATCGAGGCGCAAGCCATCGTAAGCGGCAGCGGCGCAAGCCGGCCATCGGGGTTTGCCATTGCCATGCGGCGCGGCGGGGTTTCAGCCCACCAGGGGTGTGCGGGGCGGCAGCGCTTCCAGCTCCGCGTCGCTCAGCGTGCGCGCCTCTACTTCCAGCATGATCGGGATGCCGTCGCGCACGGGGTAGGCCAGTCGGGCCGAGCGTGAGATCAGCTCTTGCCGCTCGCGGTCAAAATCCAGGGGCCCCTTGGTGACGGGGCAAACCAGCAGTTCCAGCAGTTTCGGGTCCATGGCAATACGTGGTGGTGGTGTGGTGGTGTGGTGGGTTGCAGCCTGCATTGTCGCTACAGGCGGTGAAGCGGTGAGGCGGGCCGGCGGTGAGGGGCGCTGGCACGCGCAGTCAGTGCGCCGCCGTTTTCGACAGCAGGTTCATGACCAGCACGCCGGCCACGATCAGCGCCATGCCCAGCAGCGCCCAGGCGTCCAGCTTTTCGCCAAAGACTATCCAGCCCACCGACGCGATCAGCACGATGCCCAGCCCCGACCAAGTGGCGTACACCACGCCCACCGGAATGGCGCGCAGCGTGAGCGCCAGCAGCCAGAAAGACACGCCGTAGCCCGCCACCGTGACCAGCGAAGGCGCCAGCCGCGTGAAGCCGTCGCTGGCCTTCAGCGCGCTGGTGGCGATCACTTCGGCCACGATGGCGATCAGCAGGTACAGGTAAGGGGACATGGTTGCGAACGCCATCGGCCAGGGCCAGGCCAGCGTGCGGCCATGATAGCGGCCAAGGCCTGCGGCGCCCGCCGATGCAGGTTGGCGGCAGGGGTTTGCAGCCCCGCCGATGGCGGTACGCCGGGATTTGAATAAAAACAGCCTCTGGCGCACGCTGCACCAGCGCTGGCAGCTATTAAAAGCAGAGCGAATCGGTGGTGCGGCGGTGCCGATAGGGCGCCGGGCCGGCGCGCCGCCCTACGCCCTATGCACGCCCCCGGCAGCGGGCAGTTCAGGCCCCAGCCGCCTTGGCCGCCGCCCCGCTCACCACCCGTTCGCCTGACCGCCCAGCAGCGCCGTGGGCTGGTACGCCTGCGAAGCCAGGCAGTCCCACCGAATCTGCCAGCAGCCGCCGGGCAGCGTGGGCGGCGGCGCCGCATCCGGCTCAGCCCGCCACTCGCCCGACAAGCCGCCCGGTGTCCGCGTCACCCGCCACGTGGGCGCCAGCCGCCAGGCCAGCTTGAGCACGGCCATCTCCAGCGCGTCCGGCGAGGGTGTATCTGGAGTGGATGCATCCGCGTGCGCGACGAAAAAGCGCACATTCGCCTCGGCGCGGCCTTGCCACATCAGCCGCTCGACCAGTGGCTCGATCGCCTTGAAGCCGCCCGCCCGCTCCAGCTTGCGCAGCATCACGCCATGCTGCGGCCCGCCGTAGACGACGTGCCACAGCGTGCGCGGGGCGGGGGCCGATGGCTGGGCCGTCACGGCGCCGGCGCGGTGGGTGGGCGATTCATGCTGTGGCCCCGGCCACGCTGCGGGCTTGAAACCCCATGGCCGCCAGCTGCGCGTCCAGCGCGTTGAAGAAGGCGGCGGGCACGCCCAGCACCAGCGGCACCGCCAGCGCGTCGGGGCGCAGGCGCCAGAGTTTCACCGCATCTTTTTCGGTGCAAACCAGGGTTTCGCGCTGGTCTGGCGGGCGCCGCCAGCTATCGAAATCGTAGTGATCGGGCAGTGCCACGGTGTCGTGCAGCGTCAGGCTCACGGCGCGCAGCATGTCGAAAAACGCCTCGGGCCGCGCAATGCCCGCCACCGCCACCAGCCGCGTGTCGGCGCCACCCAGCGTGGCCAGCGGCACCGTGCTGCCGTCGGCGCGCACGGCGTCGGGCGCCAGCGCGCGGGTGGCTTCAAAGGCCTGCGCGCCGGGCGGCAGGGCCAGCGGCGGGCCTGGCTCGGTGCGCAGCACCCAATCGACGGGGCGCGGCCAAGGCTCGCGCAACGGCCCGGCAGGCAGGTGCCAGCCGTTGCCGATGCCGCGGCGGTCGAACACGGCGATCTCTACATCGCGCGCCAGCTTCAGGTGCTGCAGGCCGTCGTCGCACACCAGAATGTCGACGCCCGGGTGCGCCGCCAGCAGGGCGCGCCCCGCGTCGGCGCGCTGCGCGGCGACGAAGACCGGCACGCCCGCGCGCTGGCGCAGCAGAAGGGGCTCATCGCCCACCGTGCGCGGGTCGGACGTGGGGGTGACTTCCAGCGGTGCATCTGGGGCGCCTTCGCCCGCCGCCCGCCTGTAGCCGCGCGACACGATCCCCGGCCGCCAGCCACGCGCCTGCAGGTGGCGCACCACGGCCAGCGTGGTCGGCGTCTTGCCCGCTCCGCCGGCCACCACGTTGCCAATCACCATCACGGGCACCCGCAGGCGCTGCGCGCGGCGGCGCTGGCGGCGCCTGTCCCAAACTGCAACGGCGCCGAAGATCAGCGACAGCGGCCACAGCGCCCACGCCAGCGGGCCGCGGCTTTGCCAGGCGGTGCGAAGGCGATGGTCCAGAGAGGAGGCGGAAGTCATGGGTGGATGAGACGGCGCGCGCCGTGGGCGAGACACCGCGCGCTCGCGCGGGCAGTGTGCCATGGCGGCAGGCCATGGGCGCCGTTCGCCAAGCGCGCCGGAACCTAACTGACGCCAGCGATCACGGGCGGCTTCGACTTTGGCTGGGCTCGCCGCTCAAGGCGGCAGCGCGTGTCGCGAGCGTCCAGATGGATGAATCGCTGTCAGGGCATTCGCCGACTAGCGTGGTTGTAGCGGTGCACCTGGCAACCCAGTTCGCGTAAGCGAACCCCTTCGCGCGTCTCGGAAGTGATGGCGATGTCGTCCGTGCTAGAGAGGCGGTCGGCTGTGAATCGAACAGACTGCCCGCCAGCGGCCCAACCGGCAACGGGCGCCGCGAGCGCCCGCCAATCGCCGAACCCGATTCACTATCAAAAAACTAGCATCTCGCCCAACAGTACAGGGCGCTAGCGGCCAATTGGCCTCGAAGAATCGGTGCGGTAACCGTTTACTTCGTCCCCGACTGCGCCGCAAACGTAATCTGCGTCAGCCCTTCGCGGCGCGCCGCGTCCATCACGGTGACCACTGCCTGCACGGGGGCCGTGGCGTCGGCGCTGATGATCAGCACGCTGTCCTTGGCGGCCACGCCCCGCAGGGCGGCGGCCACGGCGTCCACGTCGCGCACTTCCAGGGGCTGCTTGTTGACGGCGTAGCGCCCGTCGGCCGACACGGCCACCACGATTTCCTTGGGCCGGTCGCGCGAGGCGTCGGCGTTGGCGGTGGGCAGGGTGATCTGCAGCTCGGTGAACTTGCTGTACGTGGTGGTCAGCATCAAAAAGATCAGGATCACCAGCAGCACGTCGATGAACGGGATCAGGTTGATCTCCGGTTCCTCGGGCGGGTGGGGGCGGAACTTCACCGCTTGGCTCCCTTGGCCTGCTCGGAGCCGGGGCACAGGGGCTCCAGGTGGCGGGCGAACTGCTCGGCGGCCAGTTCCAGCTCGAGCACGTAGCCGTCGACACGGGCGCGGAAGTAGCGCCAGAAGATCAGCGCCGGGATGGCAACGATCAAGCCGAAGGCGGTGTTGTACAGCGCGACCGAGATGCCATGCGCCAGCTGCGCGGGGTTGCCGCCCGACAGCGAGCCGGTGGGCGCCTGCGCGCCGAAGATCTCGATCATGCCGATCACGGTGCCCAGCAGGCCGAGCAGCGGCGCGGCCGAGGCGACGGTAGCCAGCGCGGGCAGAAAGCGCTCCAGTTCATGCGCGACCTTGCGGCCGGCCGCTTCCATGGCGGCGCGCACGTCCTCGGGCTTGCACCGGGGGTTGCCGTTGATGGCGCGCCAGCCAGAGGCCAGCACTTCGCCCAGGGCCGAATGCGCGGCCAGCTGGTTGACGGTGTCGGGGCCGGGGATGCTGTCGCGCGACATGGCGATGGCTTCGTCCAGCAGGCCCGGCGTGACGACGCGGCTGGCCTTGAGCTTGATGAAGCGCTCGATGATGAAGGCCAGCGCCAGGATGGAACACAGAATCAGCGGCCAAATCGGCCAGCCTGCGGCTTGGATGATCGAAATCAAGGGATGTTTCTCCGACGGCGCGCGCCGCAAGTCAGGCTGAATGTCGGGGACAGTGCCGCCAGGCCACGCGCCAATGTTGGAATTCGCGGGCGATTATGGCCCAGCCGGCGCCGGGCTCTGGCGCCGGGCCGTGCCGCAGGTGGCTTCATCGGGCGCGGGTGTGCACATCTGCCGCTGCAGCGGCGCCCGGTGCATGGCTTTCGCCTGCAATGGCCCCAGGTGGGCGGGCGCGGCGGGCGGCGCTACGATCACGCCCCTGCCAAGCAAGCGCCGGTGCGGGTTGGCGGTCAACGGGCGCGCATCGTGGCGGGTCAGCGGGGGCATGCGGGCGCCGCCAGCCAATGGGGGCGAAAGCGCGGGCCAAGGCCGAAGTCATGCACCATTTCTGTGGATAACTTTGTGCAAAAGCCGGTGTGTGGGTGCCGCAAAGCCAGCATTGGCGCGGTTTCTGACAGGTTGATGAAGACTTTGGCAGAAAAATAGATAATCAAATCAATGGCTTACACCGTATTGCGTCGTTTCCGGGGGCTTTGGGGGTGCTGGCGCACCGCACCGGCCGCGCTGTGGAGTAGTGGCGCGGCCTGGGGCCCGAAAACCGCCGGGAAAGCGCATGGAACCTGACTTTCTGCCCCCGCGCCCAGTGCCGGCGCCGCGTATCTGGCCAGTTGGCGCGCTGACCCGCGCCATTGCAGATGCGCTGGAGGCGCGCTTCAACCCTGTCGCGGTGCGTGGCGAGGTTTCGGGCTTCACCCGCGCGGCCAGCGGGCATTGTTACTTTTCGCTCAAGGACGACAGCGGGCAGCTGCGCTGCGCGATGTTCCGCCGCGCGGCGGGGTTGCTGAATTTCAGCCCACGCGAGGGCGATCAGGTAGAGGTGCGCGGGCGCGTGGCCGTGTACGAGCCGCGGGGCGATCTGCAGCTGGTGGTCGAATCCATGCAGCGTGCCGGGCAGGGCGCCCTGTTCGAGCAGTTCCTGCGGCTTAAAAGCCAGCTGGAGGCCGAGGGCCTGTTCCACGCCGAACGCAAGCGCCCGCTGCCGCCGCTGCCGCGCGCCATCGGCGTGGTCACGTCGCTGGGCGCCGCCGCGCTGCACGACGTGCTGACAGCGCTGGCCCGGCGGGTGCCGCACATCCCGGTGGTCGTGGCGCCTGCGGCGGTGCAGGGGGCGGGCGCGCCGGAAGAGTTGCGCCGGGCGCTATCAAAACTGTATCTGCTGGCGCAGGATGGACGTGCGCCAGAGGGTGATTTGGCTCTTGATGCCGAGGCCGCCAACCCAAGTGATGGCGCGCCGCCCATCGACGTGATCCTGCTGGTGCGCGGCGGCGGCTCCATCGAAGACCTGTGGGCCTTCAACGACGAGCGCCTGGCCCGCACCATCGCCGCCAGCCCGGTGCCGCTGGTCAGCGGCGTGGGGCACGAGACGGACTTCACCATCGCCGACTTCGTGGCCGACCTGCGCGCGCCCACGCCCACCGCGGCGGCCGAGCTGGTCAGCGCCCCGCGCGCGCAGCATCTGGGCGATCTGCAGGCCCAGGCCGAGCGGCTGGCGCGCGCCCTGCGCCGCCGGCTGGATGGCGAAAACCAGCGCATCGACTGGCTGGCCAGCCGCCTGTCGCGCCCGTCCGAGGCGGTGGCGGGCGAACGCCTGCGGCTGGACCGGCAGGCCCAGCGCCTGCGCCACGCCCTGGCGCTGCGGCTCGAGCGTGAGCGCGCCCGCCTGGCCCAGTGGCAGGACCGCTTGCCGCGCCAGCTGGCCCCGCGCCTGGCGGCCGACGCCGTGCAGCTGGCGCGCCTGGCCGATCGCCTGGGCGCCGCCGTCGCCCGCCAGCAAACCAGCGCCCACGAGCGGCTGGAGCGCGCCGCCCTGCGCCTGGCCGCGCTGGACCCGCAGCGCGTGCTGGAGCGCGGCTACGCCTGGCTGGAAGACGAGGCCGGCCACGCCATCACCCACGCGGCGCAGACCGCGCCCGGCCAGCCGATTCGCGCCACCCTCGCCGATGGCAAGGTTGATCTCACCGTGAACGGGCCCGCGTCGCGCTGACTTCCTACAATGGCCCTCGTTCAACCGCCCTACGATGGCGGTGACCTTTCCCACAACCCACGATAGAAGGACAACCGCGATGGAACGCACGCTTCCCCCCTTGCCTTATGCCCACGACGCGCTGGCGCCCGCCTGCAGCAAGGAAACGCTGGAATACCACCACGACAAGCACCACAAGGCCTACGTGGACAAGCTCAATGAGCTGCAAAAAGGCACCGAGTTCGAAAACATGGAACTCGAAGACGTCATCAAGAAAGCCAGCGGCGGCATCTACAACCAGGCCGCCCAGATCTGGAACCACACCTTCTTCTGGAGCTGCATGAAGCCCAACGGCGGCGGCGAGCCCACCGGTGCCCTGGCCGACGCCATCAACAAGAAGTGGGGCAGCTACGCCGACTTCAAAAAGGCCTTCGTCACCAGCGCCGTGGGCAACTTCGGCTCCGGCTGGACCTGGCTGGTGAAAAAAGCCGACGGCAGCGTGGACATCGTCAACATGGGCGCCGCCGGCACCCCGCTGACGACCGGCGACACGCCCGTGCTGACGCTGGACGTGTGGGAACACGCCTATTACATCGACTACCGCAACCTGCGCCCCAAGTTTGCCGAAACCTTCTTCGACAAGCTGGTGAACTGGGATTTCGCCGCCAAGAACTTCGGTTGAAGCGCCAGCGGCAAGGCCTGCGGGCCACGCCGCGCTTATGCCGCCAAAAGGCCACCTTCGGGTGGCTTTTTGGTTGGGCGCGCGGTTTAGGCCGCCGTTTGCAGCGAACCGGCGGCCCGGCGGTGGCGGGCGGAAGGGAGGGTGTAGGGGCGTTGATCTGGCGCAGCCCACCCGCTGCCGCACTGGGGCATTTCACGATGAGAGGTGGCGTTTTGTCAAAATACGGTTTGGCAGCCGACGCCGCGTGACGCGGGGCGTCGCTTTTTTGCGGGCCGACAACGATTACCGGAGAGACCTTTCCATGAGCGACAAGCCGTCCACCATCATCTACACCCTGACCGACGAGGCGCCGCGCCTGGCCACCGCCTCACTGCTGCCCATCGTCAGCAGCTTTGCCAAGGTGGCCGGTATCGATGTGCAGACCAGCGACATCTCGGTCGCCGGGCGCGTCCTGGGCCAGTTCCCCGAATACCTGACCGACGCGCAGCGCGTCACCGACAACCTGAGCGAGCTGGGCAAGCTCACGCTCAAGCCCGAAGCCAACATCATCAAGCTGCCCAACATCAGCGCGTCGGTGGCGCAGCTGAAGGCGGCCATCAAGGAGCTGCAGGACAAGGGCTACAAAGTGCCCGACTTTCCTGAGAACCCGAAGGACGACAAGGAAAAGGACATCCGCGCGCGCTACAACAAGTGCATCGGCTCGGCCGTGAACCCGGTGCTGCGCGAAGGCAACTCCGACCGCCGCGCGCCGCGCGCCGTCAAGGAATACGCGCGCAAGCACCCGCACAGCATGGGCGAGTGGAGCCAGGCCTCGCGCAGCCACGTGTCGCACATGCATTCGGGCGACTTCTACCACGGCGAAAAGTCGATGACGCTCGACCGCGCGCGCGACGTGAAGATGGAGCTGATCACCCAAAGCGGCAAGGCCATCGTGCTCAAGCCCAAGGTCTCGCTGAAAGACCGCGAGGTGATCGACAGCATGTTCATGAGCAAGAAGGCGCTGCTGGCCTTCTATGAAAAAGAGATCGAAGACGCCCACAAGACCGGCGTGATGTTCTCGCTGCACGTGAAGGCCACGATGATGAAGGTGAGCCACCCCATCGTGTTCGGCCACTGCGTGAAGATCTTCTACAAGGACGCGTTCGCCAAGCACGCCAAGACGTTTGAAGAGCTGGGCGTGAACGTCAACAACGGCATGATCGATCTGTACAACAAGATCGCCACCCTGCCGGAAAGCCAGCAGGACGAGATCAAGCGCGACCTGCACGCCTGCCACGAATACCGGCCTGAGTTGGCCATGGTGGATTCGTCCAAGGGCATCACCAACTTCCATTCGCCCAACGACGTGATCGTCGATGCGTCGATGCCCGCCATGATCCGCAACAGCGGCAAGATGTACGGCGCCGACGGCCGCCTGAAGGACGTGAAGGCCGTGATGCCCGAATCGACCTTCGCCCGCATCTACCAGGAGATGATCAACTTCTGCAAGTGGCACGGCGCGTTCGACCCCAAGACCATGGGCACCGTGCCCAACGTGGGCCTGATGGCCCAGCAGGCCGAGGAATATGGCAGCCACGACAAGACCTTCGAGATCCCGGAAGACGGCGTGGCCAACATCACCGACCTGGAAACCGGTGAAGTGCTGCTGAGCCAGAACGTGGAGCAGGGCGACATCTGGCGCATGTGCCAGGTCAAGGACGCCGCCATCCGCGACTGGGTCAAGCTGGCCGTCACGCGCGCGCGCAACTCGGGCATGCCCGTGGTGTTCTGGCTGGACCAGTACCGCCCGCACGAAAAGGAACTCATCACCAAGGTGAAGATGTACCTGCACGAGCACGACACCAACGGCCTGGACATCCAGATCATGAGCCAGGTGCGCGCCATGCGCTACACGCTCGAGCGCGTGATCCGCGGGCTGGACACCATCAGCGCCACCGGCAACATCCTGCGCGACTACCTGACCGACCTGTTCCCCATCATGGAGCTGGGCACCAGCGCCAAGATGCTGTCCATCGTGCCGCTGATGGCCGGCGGCGGCATGTACGAAACCGGCGCGGGCGGCTCGGCACCCAAGCACGTGCAGCAGCTGGTGGAAGAAAACCACCTGCGCTGGGATTCGCTGGGCGAGTTCCTGGCGCTGGCCGTGTCGCTGGAAGACCTGGGCATCAAAAACGACAACGCGCGCGCCAAGCTGCTGGCCAAGACCCTGGACGCGGCCACCGGCAAGCTGCTGGACAACAACAAGGGCCCCAACCCCAAGACCGGCCAGCTGGACAACCGCGGCAGCCACTACTACCTGGCCCTGTACTGGGCGCAGGCACTGGCCGAGCAGAAGGAAGACGCCGAGCTGGCCAAGCTGTTCGCCCCCGTGGCCAAGCAATTGGCCGACAACGAAGCCAAGATCGTCGAAGAGCTGGCTGCGGTGCAAGGCAAGCCCGCCGACATCGGAGGCTACTACCTGCCCGACGTGGCCAAGCTGGACCAGGTGATGCGCCCCAGCGCCACGCTGAATGCCGCGCTGGCCAAGCTGGGCTGATGCCCGCCAAGGCTGGCGCTGGCCCGCAAGGGTCAGCGCGGCCAGCATAGAAAAAGCCACCTTCGGGTGGCTTTTTTATGTGTTGAATCCGGCTCTGGCGCTGGCCGGTAGTGCGCTGGCAGCTATTGAATCAATAGCGACGGATGGCAGGCTCGGCAGTCTCGGCAGGCACGGCAGGCACGGCAGGCGCAGAAAGGCGCTTTGGTTGAGCCAAATGCGCTCTGCTGGCCCACCCGCGCGCCGGGTGGCCGCCCGGCGCCCTTGCGCATCAGTGGTGGTAGCCCGCGTCTTCCGCGATCTTGCCGCGGAACACCGAGTACGACCAGGCCGTGTAGGTCAGGATGAGCGGCAGCAGGAAGACCAGCCCGGTCAGCAGGAACACCTGCGAACTCTGCGCCGCCGCCGCTGCCCAGATCGTCAGCGAAGGCGGCACGATCAGCGGCCACATGCCCAGCACCAGGCCCGCAAAGCCCAGCACGAACAGCGCCATGGTCCAGACGAAGGGCCGCGCGTCGTGCGCGGGCCGATGCTCGGGCAGGCGCGGGCGCCCGGCGTCGCGCCACAGCAGCCAGCCCACCCACAGCGTGACGATGGGCACCGGTGACAGCCAGAGGAAGTTGGTGCCGTCAAACCAGCGCGCCATCAGCCGCGAAGCCAGGAAAGGCAGGCTGGCGCTGACCAGCAGCATGGCCAGCAGCATCAAGACCACGAGCGGGCGGGCCAGGCGGCGCGCGCGGTCGTGCAGCGGGCCTTCGGTCTTCAGGATCAGCCAGCTGGCACCCAGCAGCGCGTAGCCCACCACCAGCGACAAGCCCGTCAGCAGCACGAAGGGGGTCATCCAGCCCAAAGCGCCGCCGCGGTAGTGCCCGTCGACCAGCGGCAGGCCTTGCACCACGGCGCCCAGGATGACGCCCTGGCAGAACGTGGCCACGACCGAGCCCGCGCAGAACGCACCGCCCCAGGCCCGCTTGGCAAAGCCGTAGCCTTTGAAGCGGAATTCGAACGCCACGCCGCGAAACACCAGCGCCAGCATCATGATCAGCACCGGAAGGTACAGCGCCGACAGGATCACGGCGTACGCCTTGGGGAAGGCCGCGAACAGGCCGGCGCCGCCCAGGACCAGCCAGGTTTCGTTGCCGTCCCAGATCGGCGCGGCGGTGTTCATCATGTGGTCGAACTCACCCTCGGTCTTGGCCGTGGGCGCCAGGATGCCCAGCCCCAGCACGAAGCCGTCCAACAGCACGTACATCAGTACGCTGAAGCCGACGATGCCAAACCAGACGACGGGCAGCCATGGGCTGGTGTTCATGGGGCACTCCCTTCGCCAATGTCGCGTGCGTCCGCCGTCGAAAGGGGGCGTGCCGCTGTTTTGAGGCCATGCTCGCTGTCCGGCGCGCTTTCGTGCACCTCCGGCCCTTTTTGCAGCAGCCTGATCAAGTACCAGATGCCGGCGCCGAAGATGACGACGTACACACTGATGAAGCTGGCCAGCGACCACAGAACCTCGGTGCGCGTGATCAGCGGGCTGACCGCGTCGCGCGTGCGCAGCACGCCGTAAACCACCCAGGGCTGGCGCCCAATCTCGGTCACGTACCAGCCGGACAGCAGCGCCACAAAGCCCGCCGGCGCCATCCAGCGCCAGGCGGTGTGCAGCAGATGCGCGCTGCCCAGCTTCCCGCGCCACCACGCCCAGGCCGAGCAGACCACCAACAGCAGCATCAGCACGCCCAGGCCCACCATCACGCGGAAGGCGAAGAACACGGGGGCGACCGGCGGACGGTCTTCGGGGGCGACGGCGCTCAGCGGCGGGATCTCGCCGTCCAGGCTGTGCGTGAGGATCACGCTGCCCAGGCGGGGGATGGCAATCTCATAGTCGTTGCGCGCTTCGGCTTGGTTGGGCACGGCAAACACGACCAGGGGCACGCCTTCGCCGGGTGGGCCGGCCTCCCAGTGGCCTTCCATGGCGGCCAGCTTGGTGGGCTGGTGCTTCAGCGTGCTCAGGCCGTGCATGTCGCCCACCAGCATCTGCAGCGGCACGGCAATCACCGCAAAGCCGATCGACAACTTCAGCATGCGCAGGGCCGCGGGCACGTGCACGCCGCGGCGCAGGTACCAGCCGCTCACGCCGCCGATCACGAAGCAGGTGGTGATGAAGGCCGCCAGCACCATGTGCGGCAGGCGGTAGAAGAAAGACGGGTTGAAGATGATCGCCCACCAGCTCTCCGGCACGAAGACGCCGTCCACCAGCACGTGGCCCTGAGGGGTGTGCATCCAGCTGATGGCCGCGATGATCCAGAAGGTGGAAATCAGCGTGCCCAGCGCGACCATGCAGGTGGCAAAGAAGTGCACGCCGGGCTTGACGCGCCTTTGCCCGAACAGCATCACGCCCAGAAAGCCCGCCTCAAGGAAAAAGGCGGTGAGCACCTCGTAGCTCAGCAGCGGGCCGAGGATGTTGCCGGCGCGCGCTGAAAGCTCTGACCAGTTGGTGCCGAACTGCATGCTCATCACGATGCCGGACACCACGCCCATGCCAAAGGAGATGCCGAACACCTTCACCCAGAAGCGGTACAGGCTCATCCACATCGGGTCGCCCGTGCGCAGCCATCGCCACTCCAGAAACATCAGCCAGCTGGCCAAGCCGATGGTGAAAGCCGGGAAGATGATGTGAAACGAAATCACAAACCCGAACTGGATGCGGGAGAGCAGCAGGACGTCCATGACGTCATTGTGTGACCGATGCATTACCCCCGGCGGTAGGTCGCGTACCGGGGCCGCCCGCTGCGGGCGTGGCGGGGCGGCTGCGCGTGATGGACCAGCGGGTGGGTAACCGGACTGCGGTAGCCGCCAATCGGGCTGGGTTGGCAGGGCCGAAGGCGGCGACCAACGCATCGCGCTCGGGGTAGCTGCTGGAGACGGCGAAGCCTAGTGGTCAGGCGCGCTCAGCGCCCGGGGCGCGTTGGCGAGTTGCCTAAGCCGCAGCGCGCGACGGCGTTAGGAATCTGAAAGATTCTGGCCTCTAGCGCAGGTGCCACGAGCGCTGGCAGCTATCAAAACAGGAGTATTTCACCCACGAGCGACACGCGGGCCAGGCGCGGCCCGGCCAGGGCGCGGATGCGCTCAGGGCGCTCGACGAAACGCCTCGCCACCCAGCTTGTGGCCGGCCTTGATGTGCTTGGCGTCGAACCAGCCCTGGTTCATCTCCAGCACGTAGCGCACGGGCTTGGTGGAGCAGTGGCTGGTCTCGTCCAGCGGTTTCATGTCGGCCAGGTTGGCGATGGTGCCGTCGTCGGTCACGAAGGCGGCCGTCAGCGGGATCAGCGTGTTCTTCATCCAGAAGCACTGCACGGCGGGCTGCTCGAACACGAAGAGCATGCCTTCGTGCTGAGGCATTTCCTGCCGGTGCATCAGGCCGATCTGCCGCTGTGCGTTGGTACTGGCCACTTGCGCGTCGATGCGGTACATGCCCGCCATCAGCGTGGTGCGCGGCAGGTTCATCTGCGGCTGGCCGGCGGGTGCAAGTTGCGCTTGCGCCGCGGCGGCCAACACCGTGCAACCCACGGTCAGCAGAGCTGCGCGTCGCACAGCCTGGCTCAGGCGCACCGTTCGCCCGATGCGCGCACCCCGTCGGCGGTTCCGGTTCACGGAGGGGGTAGGAAAGCGAATGGGCACAGAAAAAGCCATGGTGCGAAGGGCGGTAGGTGCAAAAGGGGGGGCGGGCGCCGCCCGCGAAGGCGGCCAGCCCGGGGGCGAGTTTACGTGCGCTCGACCAGTTGCCCCACGGCGTCCAGCAGGCTTTCAAAGCCGCCGCGCGGGTCAAAGCGCTGGCCGTTGATGAAAAAGCACGGCGTGCCGTTCACGCCGCTGCGCAAGCCGCTTTCCATGTCCTGGCGGACGCGCGCCTCCAGCTCGCCCGCATCGACGGCCGCCTGGAACTGCTCGGCGCTCTGGCCCAGCGAGGCGACGATCTGGCCATACAGCTCGGGGCCCAGGGCGCCCTGGTTCTCGTACAAGGCGTCGTGAGCAGGCCAGAACTGGCCCAGCGACGCGGCGAACTCGGCCACGATGGCGGCGTTGAACGCCTCAGGGTGCGCTTCCACCAGCGGGAAATTGCGAAAGGCAAACGCGATCTTGTCGCCGTAGCGGCGAACCAGTTCCTGGGTGACGGGGTAGGCGTCTCCGCAATAGGGGCACTGGTAGTCGCCGTACTCGACCACCTGGATCACGGCCTTGGCGTTGCCGACGGTGTGGTCGTTGGCGCTGAGTGGGGGTTTCAGGGACATGAGGGGCTCCGGTAGGGCAAGGCGGATTGTGGCGATGGGTTTACAGACGGTCCAGCGCGTCCAGCACGCCATCGACGCCCGGGTTGATGGCCACGGGCGACAGGTAGCTCCAGGCGATCTTGCCCTCGGCGTCGATCACGAACAGCGCACGCTTGCTGCAACCGGCCTCGGCGTCGTAGGCCCCGTAGGCGCGCGAGACTTCGCCTTTTGGCTCGTAATCGGACAGCAGGTCAAAGTGCAGCTTGCGGGCGTCGCGGAAAGCCTGGTGGCACCACGCGCTGTCGACCGAGATGCCCAGCACCAGCGCTTGCTTGGGCTTGATGAGCGGCAGCGCCTCGTTGAACAGCGCCAGCTCGTCCCCGCAAACAGGGCTCCAGTCGGCGGGGTAGAACACCAGCACCACCGGCTTGCCGCGCAACTCGCTCAGGCGCAGGCGCTGGTCGGGGGTGGCGGGCAGGTTGAAGTCTGGCGCCTGGGTGCCCACGGCGAGGATGTCGGTGGGCTGCGATGAAGCGGTCATGAGGATGGTGTCCTTGGTGGCGTTCGCAAAAAATGGCTCGGCGGCGAGCGGCCCCGCAGGCAACGTCAAATAGGTTGGAACGTTGAAGCCAGCCGAGTGTCCGCCAGGCGCGGGGCGTGTGTCTGTAGGACAGCGCAGTGCGCGAAACACTGCGTCAGGGCTGCCCCTGTGACAACGCAAGGTGCGGGGCACCGCCTAGAATTCCAAGTCTCAAGGCGCGCCAGCCCACTGCCCGGCGGGCGGCGCGGCCGGATTGCTTCGCCCCATCGACATCTGGAGACCAGAATGACCCGTTCCGAGCACATCAAGGTGCCTGCCGAAGGCCAGAAAATCACCGTCAACGCGGATTTTTCGCTCAACGTGCCTGACCAGCCCATCATTCCCTACATCGTGGGTGACGGCACTGGGGTGGACATCACCCCCGTGATGATGAAGGTGGTGGACGCGGCGGTGGCCAAGTGCTACGGCAGCCAGCGCAAGATCGCCTGGATGGAGGTCTACGCAGGCGAGAAGGCCACACAGGTCTACGGCCCCGACGTGTGGCTGCCGCAGGAAACGCTGGATCTGCTCAAGGAGTACGTCGTTTCGATCAAGGGGCCGCTGACCACGCCGGTGGGCGGCGGCATCCGCTCGCTCAACGTGGCGCTGCGCCAAGAGCTGGACTTGTACGTCTGCTTGCGCCCGGTGCGCTACTTCAAGGGCGTGCCCTCGCCCGTGAAAGAGCCGGAAAAAGTCGACATGGTGATCTTCCGCGAGAACAGCGAAGACATCTACGCGGGCATCGAGTACGAAGCCAAGTCCGACAAGGCCAAGAAGCTGATCAAGTTTCTGGTGGAAGACCTTGGCGTTAGCAAGATCCGGTTTCCGGACAGCTCGGCCATCGGCGTCAAGCCGGTGTCGATCGAGGGCACCGACCGCCTGGTGCGCAAGGCCATCCAGTACGCCATCGACAACGACAAGCCCAGCGTGACCCTGGTGCACAAGGGCAACATCATGAAGTACACGGAAGGGGGCTTTCGCGACTGGGGCTATGCGCTGGCCCAGCGAGAGTTTGGCGCCCAGCCGATCGACGGCGGCCCATGGTGCAAGTTCAAGAACCCGAAGACGGGTAAAGACATCGTCATCAAGGACGTGATCGCCGACGCATTCCTGCAACAGATCCTGCTGCGCCCGGCCGAGTACAGCGTGATCGCCACGCTGAACCTGAACGGCGACTACATCTCCGACGCCTTGGCCGCGCAGGTGGGCGGCATCGGCATTGCCCCTGGCGCGAACCTCAGCGACAGCGTGGCTTGCTTTGAGGCGACGCACGGCACGGCGCCCAAGTACGCAGGCAAGGACTACGTCAACCCTGGCTCCGAAATCCTCTCGGCCGAGATGATGCTGCGCCACATGGGCTGGAAAGAGGCGGCCGACAAGATCATCGACAGCATGGAAGCCGCTATCCAGACCAAGAAAGTCACCTACGACTTCGCGCGCCTGATGGAAGGCGCCACCCAGGTCAGCTGCTCAGGCTTCGGGCAGGTGATGATCGACCATATGTGAGGCGCAGGGGGCGCCAGTGGCGCCGACGTTCCTACGCCAATCAAAAAGCCCGGCAAGACCGGGCTTTTTTGAGGCCGCGAGGCAGCGTGGGCTGCTTACGACAGCATGGGCGGTTGAGCTTCGGCCGAAGCCGGTGGCGCCTCGCCAGGCAGGGCCTCCTCGGCAGATTCGCTGCGGATGCGCATCGCCAGCAAGCCTTTGGGGCCTTCGTTGACCTCATAGCTGACGCGACTGCCTTCCTTGAGGGTCTTGAAACCATCCATGTCGATGGCTGAAAAATGGGCAAACACGTCAGGCCCGCCGTCGTCGGGTTCGATGAAACCGAAACCCTTCAAGTCGTTGAACCATTTGACTTTCCCAACCGGCATGGCACGTCTCCTTTAGATACTTCCGTCCTACGTTGGCGAGTGTGCTGTAACAAGTTCTAACTTGTCAACCGTCTCATGGGTGGAGTGTCGGCAATAACTGTCACCCTTGCATCAGCGGCGTAGGGCCACATATGAGGTGGCGACGCGCCATGGCGGCGCCCCGATAGAATCTTTTGCATGGCGACCCGCAAACCGAAAACGACCGTTCCGCCGTCCCCCAGCGTCACCCCGGCACGACAACCTGACAACGGCGAAGCCGTGGTGCTGGAGCGGGTGCCGCTCAAGATCCAGCCGCCGCAGATGCACCAGGTGGTCATGCTGAACGACGATTTCACGCCCATGGAATTCGTGGTGCTCGTGATCCAGGAGTTCTTCGGCAAGGACCGCGAAACCGCCACCCAGATCATGTTGAAGATCCACCTGGACGGCAAGGGTGTCTGCGGCGTGTATTCGCGCGACGTGGCGGCCACCAAAGTCGACCAGGTGATGGGCGCAGCACGCGACGCCGGCCACCCGCTGCAGTGCGTGAGCGAACCGGTGGAATGACGCCCGCCGGCTGGCCGTTGAATAAGCCCGGACATCCCCCAACTGAGACTGTCGAAACCTGCAGAACGTCGTAAGCTGTAGGTGCAAAGGAAACATCATCATGATCGCCCAGGAACTTGAAGTCAGTCTCCACATGGCCTTTGTAGAGGCCCGGCAGCAACGCCACGAGTTCATCACCGTGGAACACCTGTTGCTGGCACTGCTGGACAACCCCAGCGCCGCCGAGGTGCTGCGCGCCTGCTCAGCCAACATCGACGACTTGCGCAAGTCGTTGACCAACTTCATCAAGGACAACACCCCGCAGGTGGCCGGCACCGATGAAGTCGATACCCAACCCACGCTGGGCTTCCAGCGCGTGATCCAGCGCGCCATCATGCACGTGCAGTCCACGGGCAATGGCAAGAAGGAAGTGACCGGCGCCAACGTGCTCGTCGCCATCTTTGGCGAGAAGGATTCGCACGCCGTTTATTACCTGCACCAGCAAGGCGTGACGCGCCTGGACGTGGTGAACTTTATTGCTCATGGCATCCGCAAGAGCGATCCGCCCGAGCAGACGAAGTCTTCCGACGGCCAGCAGCCTGGCGCTGAAGGTGAGGGCGGCGGAGAAGGCGGCGAGCGCAACGAAAAGCAGTCGCCGCTGGAGCAATTCACCGTCAACCTGAACCAAAGCGCCAAGGACGGCAAGATCGACCCGCTGATCGGCCGCGAGTACGAGGTCGAGCGCACCATCCAGATCCTGTGCCGCCGCCGCAAGAACAACCCGCTGCTGGTGGGCGAAGCCGGCGTGGGCAAGACCGCCATTGCCGAAGGGCTGGCCTGGCGCATCACCGAAGGCGCCGTGCCCGAAGTGCTGGCGGATGCCACCGTCTACGCGCTGGACATGGGCGCGCTGCTGGCGGGCACCAAGTACCGCGGCGATTTTGAGCAGCGCCTCAAAGGCGTGCTGAAGTCGCTCAAGGACAAGCCCGGTGCCATCCTGTTCATCGACGAGATCCACACCCTGATCGGTGCCGGTGCGGCATCCGGCGGCACGCTGGACGCGTCCAACCTGCTCAAGCCGGCGCTGTCCAGCGGCCAGCTCAAGTGCATTGGCGCCACCACGTTCACCGAATACCGCGGCATTTTCGAGAAAGACGCTGCGCTGTCGCGCCGCTTCCAGAAGGTGGACGTGGTCGAGCCCAGCGTGCCCGAGACCATCGACATCCTTAAGGGGCTGAAAAGCCGTTTTGAAGAGCACCACAACGTCAAGTACGCCGTGGCAGCGTTGCAGGCTGCTGCCGAGCTGTCGGCCAAGTACATCAATGACCGCCATCTGCCCGACAAGGCCATCGACGTGATCGATGAGGCTGGTGCTGCCCAGCGCATCGCCACGGCCAGCAAGCGCAAGAAAACCATCGGCAAGCACGAGATCGAAGAGATCGTGGCCAAGATCGCCCGCATCCCGCCGGCCAACGTGTCCAACGACGACCGCAGCAAGCTGCAGACGCTGGAGCGCGACCTCAAGAGCGTGGTTTTCGGCCAGGACAAGGCGCTGGACGTGCTGGCGGCATCCGTCAAGATGGCCCGCTCGGGCCTGGGCAAGGCTGACAAGCCGATTGGCTCGTTCCTGTTCAGCGGCCCCACCGGGGTTGGCAAGACTGAAGCGGCCAAGCAGCTCGCCTACATCATGGGCGTGGATCTGATCCGCTTCGACATGTCCGAGTACATGGAACGCCATGCCGTGTCGCGCCTGATCGGTGCGCCCCCCGGCTACGTGGGCTTTGACCAGGGCGGTTTGCTGACCGAGGCCGTCACCAAGAAGCCGCACGCGGTGCTGCTGCTCGACGAAATCGAGAAAGCCCACCCGGACATCTTCAACGTGCTGCTGCAGGTCATGGACCACGGCACGCTGACGGACAACAACGGGCGCAAGGCCGACTTCCGCAACGTCATCATCATCATGACGACGAACGCGGGCGCCGAGACCATGAACAAGGCGACCATCGGCTTCACCAACCCGCGTCAGGCGGGCGACGAGATGGCCGACATCAAGCGCCTGTTCACGCCCGAGTTCCGCAACCGGCTGGACGCCATTGTCAGCTTCAAGCCGCTGGACGAGCAGATCATCCTGCGCGTGGTCGACAAGTTCCTGCTTCAACTGGAGCAGCAGCTGGCCGAGAAGAAGGTGGAAGTCACCTTTACCGACAAGCTGCGCAAGTTCCTGGCGAAGAAGGGCTTCGATCCTCTCATGGGTGCCCGCCCGATGCAGCGCCTGATTCAGGACACCATCCGCAAGGCGCTGGCGGACGAGCTGCTGTTCGGTCGCCTGACCGAAGGTGGCCGCCTGACGGTCGACCTGGACGACAAGGACGAGGTGCTGCTCGACATCACGCCGCTGCCCAAGCGCGAACGCGCCAAGGGCTCTGAGCCGGCCGAGCCGGAGGAAGAGCTGGCGACCGGCAGCGATTGAGTTTTGTCCGTGGCCCCTGCTGCCGCAGGGGCCACGGCGTGCGAATTCTGCAAGCCAGCGAGTCTTTGATTCGCTGGCTTTTTCTTTTGGGGACGACAACTCGCTCTGGCGCATGGTCGTACGCGCGCGCCAGTCATCCAGCCGTGGGTTGGTGAATGGGTTGCTTCAAAAACAATAGCTACCAACGAAGGTGCGTCGGGCGCTAGGGCGTTGTCATTCAAGAAATCGTGTTGCGGCCATCGCTTTTAACGCCAGTGCCGGGTGAACGCCGACTGGCACCCGCCGTTTCGATGCGGGTGCGACGGCAGGCTATGCTTCAACGATGACGGTAACCACCTTCCTCTGGCACGACTACGAAACCTTTGGCGCCAACCCGCGCCGCGACCGCCCAGCGCAGTTCGCCGCCATCCGCACCGACGCTGAGCTGAACGAGATCGGCGAGCCGGTGATGCTGTACTGCCAGCCCGCCACCGACGCGTTGCCCGACCCCCAATCGTGCCTGATCACCGGCATCACGCCGCAGGAATGCGCCGCCAAAGGCGTGTCAGAAAGCGAGTTTGCGCGGCAGATCCAAGACCTGCTGGCCGAGCCGGGCACCATTGGCGTGGGCTACAACTCCATCCGCTTTGACGACGAGGTGACGCGCTTCATGCTGTGGCGCAACCTGCGCGACCCGTACGCGCGCGAGTGGCAAAACGATTGCGGCCGTTGGGATTTGCTGGACGTGGTGCGCGCCACGCATGCGCTGCGGCCCGAGGGCATCGAGTGGCCTGTGGGTGAAGACGGGCTGCCCACCTTCCGCCTGGAAAAGCTCAGCGCCGCCAACGGCCTGGTGCACGAATCGGCGCACGATGCGCTGTCCGACGTGCGCGCCACCATCGCGCTGGCGCGGCTGATTCGCCAACGCCAGCCCAAGCTTTTCGACTTTTGCCTACAGCTGCGCGCCAAAGACCGCGTGGCGCAGGAGCTGGGTTTGCCCAGCACGCTGCGCGAGGCGCGCCCATTCCTGCACGTCAGCGGCATGTTCGGCGCCACGCGCGGCTGCATCGCGGTGATGTGGCCGCTGGCCATGCACCCCACCAACAAGAACGAGCTTCTGGCCTGGGACTTGTCGGCCGACCCCAGTGAGCTGGCCGACCTCACACCCGAGCAGGTGCGCGAGCGCCTTTTCACCCCCAGCGCCGACCTGCCTGAAGGCGTGACGCGGCTGGCCATCAAGGGCGTGCACCTGAACAAGTCGCCCATCGTCGTCAGCAGCCTGAAAACCCTGCGGCCCGAGCTGGCCGAGCGCTGGGGAATCGACCTGACCCAGGCGGCCCGCCATGCCGAGGCCTTGCGCGCGCTGCCCGATCTGAGCGCCCTGTGGGCCGCCGTGTATGAGCGCCCGCGCGCGGCAGAGGCGGTGGACGTGGACGAAGACCTGTACGGTGGCTTTGTCGGCAACACCGACCGCCGCCGCCTGAACGCCCTGCTGGCGCTGTCGCCCGAAGAGCTGGCGCGCGACCGCACGGGCTTTGACGACGCGCGCCTGGCGGAGCTGGTCTTTCGCTACCGCGCCCGCAACTTCCCCGACACGCTGACGCCACCCGAGGCCGAGCGCTGGCAGGCACACCGCATTGCCCGGCTGCTGGAAGGCGAGGGCGGCGCGCTCACGGTGCAGGCGCTGTTCGACCGCATCGACCAGCTGGCCGAAACCGCCGAGGACGAACGCACCCAGAGCATCCTGGAGGCCTTGTACGAGTGGGGCGAGGCCATGGCACCGGATGCCTGAATCGGCAGATAGCTATAGTAACTATAGCTGCCAGCGCTGTGTGGATGGGCGCCAAAGACCAACTCTTCATTAAAGCGGTGGTCGGTGCCCAACTGCCCTGCCGTCGCACTCAAGCGCGCCATTGCGCCCACCACAAGCGCGCCCGCATGCCCCACGTGGTGGTGTAGCCCACGCTGGTCGTGCTGATCTGGCCGTTGGGTCCAATCACCACCAGCGCTGGCACCGCGCCCAGCCCATAGCGGCGCGCCACGTCGCCGTTCGGGTCGATCACGGTGGCCCAGTTCAGCCCGCGCTGCCCCATCACGCGCCGCACGGCGGCCACGTCGCCCGATCGCATGGCGACGCTGAGCACCGGCCAGTCTTGCGCCACGCGGCTCACGTTGCCTTCTTCCATTCGGCAGATGCCGCACCACTCGGCCCAGAAATGCAGCGCCACCGGCCGCCCGGGATGCGCCGCGCGCCACTGCGCCAGAGACATCGTCGCACCCGCTTGGGTGCTGATGGCCAGGGATATGAATTCGGGGGCCGCGCCGCGCGGCACATGGCGCGTTTGCCAAAGGTGAACGCCGATCAGCACCGCCAGCGCCACGCCCAGGTTGAGCCACCATGAGCGTGACCGGCGGCTGCTTATCGCCTGCGCGGGCCGTTCGGTGTTTTGTGCGGTGGGCTGCGTCACTGTGCGGCGGCGCTGGTCGCGTTGGCGGCGGCGGGCCGGTGGAACGAGGTGCGCAGAACCGGTGCCCGCGCTTTGTCGCGTTGCGCCGCAGCGGGTGCCGCGACGAAGCGCCGGCGGCGCTCCATCAATCGCGCCGGCTGAACGTGAATACGATGGGGTTCCAGTAGCGCCCGTTGTCCGATGGCAGTTTCTCGGTGCGGTCCAGCGCGCGCAGAACCGCATCGTCCCAGGACTTCACGCCGCTGGACTTCGTCACCCTGGCGCTGATGATGGCGCCGGTCGGCCCGGTGCGCACTTCCACCTCGGTCTTGGGGTTGCCAGACACATCGTCGGTGAAGATGATCTTGGGCCGCACGAGTGCGCTGATGCGGCCTGCATAGCCACTGGAAGGCGTGGCGTCGCGATCATCGTCGCCGCCCGTCTTGCCCTTGCCCGTGCCCCGGCCCGCAGCGGTGCCGCCATCGCTGTCGGCACTGCCGGCCATCTTCATCGCTCGGGCAATCTCAGCCTTGCGCCGTGCGTCGGATTCGCGTGCTTCGCGCGCCGCGTCGGCTTTGGCATCTGCCTTGGCCTTGGCGTCCGCTTTGGCTTTGGCGTCCGCCTTCGCCTCCGCGTCGGCCTTGGCTTTGGCGTCGGCTTTGGCCTGTGCCTCGGCCTTCGCTTTCTCGGCGGCCTCGGCTTTCGCCTTGGCTGCCTTTTCTGCGGCGGCTTTTTTCTGGGCTTCGGCCGCGGCTTCCTTGCGGTCGGCCTCTTTGCGCTCGGCTTCGTCGGCCTTTTTCTTCTCGGCCGCCAGCTTGCGCTGTTCTTCTTCCTTGCGCTTCTTGTCTTCTGCCGCTTTCTTCTGCGCCAGCTCGCGGCGCTCTTCCTCGCGTTCACGCTCACGCTTGCGCTCGGCCTCTTGCTTGGCCTGCGCCAGCTTGCGCGCTTCTTCTTCCTTTTTCTTCTTCTGCGCTAAGGCAATCTCGGCGTCGTGCGCTTCGTCGGCCTTGTCCTGCGGCGCAGGCTTGGGCGCGGGCGCTTTCACGACAGGCTCGGGCTTGGGCTCAGGTTTTGGCGCTGGCTTCGGCGTAGATTGGCGCGCGGGCGCAGCCGGCGTTGGTTCTGCAGCGGGCGGCGGCGGCGGAGGCGGCTTGGGCGCCGATTTGGCGGAAGCGGATTGGGCCGTGGGCGACCACAGCTCGGCTTCTACCGCTTCCTGCTGCGCGTCGTTCTTCCAGTTCAGGCCCCAGGTCAGCGCCAGCACCAGCAGCAAGTGCGCAATCAGCGCCAGTGTCAGTGCGCGGCGCATCCCGCCTTCAGGCGGTGGTGCGAACTCGTTGCGTTCGATGGTCGACGCGTTCATCCCAGGCTTACTTGACCGACAGGCCCACGCGCTGCACGCCGGCTTCGCGCAGTTGCTTCATCATGGTGATGACCTGCTGGTAGCGCAGGTCGCTGTCGGCGGCAATCATCACCGGCATCTCCGGGTTGTCGGCCAGCGCCGTCTTGATGGCGGCCACGGCTTCTTTCTCGGTGATGTTCTTTTCCTTCAACTCACCACCCAGAGACAGCTTGCCCTCGGCGTCGATCATCACGTCGATGCGCTTATCCGGCTGCTTGCTGGATTGCCCGGCAGTGGGGATGTTGATGGAGCCCGGCGTGATGACGGTGGCGGTGACCATGAAGATGATCAGCAGCACCAGCATCACGTCGATGAAGGGCACCATGTTGATCTCGTTCATGGCGCGGCGGCCTCGGCCGCGAGAGCTGACGGCGGGCATGGCTCAGTGTCCGGTGGGCGTGGCGGTGTGGGCGCTGGCGTGCACGCCCAGGTTGCGCTGCAGGATGTTGGAGAACTCTTCGATGAAGGTTTCTTCCTTGATCGCGATGCGGTCGATGTCGCGCGCGAAGCGGTTGTACGCCACCACCGCAGGGATGGCAGAGAACAGGCCCAGGGCCGTAGCCACCAGCGCCTCGGCAATGCCGGGCGCCACGGTAGCCAGCGTCACCTGCTGCAGACCGGCCAGCCCCGTGAACGCATGCATGATGCCCCACACCGTGCCAAACAGGCCTACATACGGGCTAACGGAACCGACGGAGGCCAGGAACGACAGGTTGGATTCGGCGGCGTCCATCTCGCGCTGGAAGCTGGCACGCATGGCGCGGCGTGCACCGTCCAGCAGCGTGCCCGGGTCGGTGATGCGGCGCTCACGCAGCTTTTGGTATTCGCGCATGCCGCTGGCAAAAATGCGCTCCATCGGGCCGCCCTGGCGTGCGTTCTGCGCCGCGGCGGCGTACAGGTCGTTCAGGCTCGTGCCAGACCAGAAATCGCGCTCGAACTCATCGTTTTGCGCCTTGATGTCCTTCAATGACCGCAGCTTGCGGAAGATGGCCGCCCAGCTGGCGATCGAGCCGATCAGCAGGATCACCATGACCAGCTGCACGGTGAAGCTGGCGTGAAGCACCAGCTGAAGGATGGACATGTCCTGGTTCATGAGTTCAACTTTTCTAGGAGGGCGTTCGGAATGCGCGCCGGCTTCATGGATTGCGAATCGACCCAGCCGATGCGCACGGTGCCTTCGCACAGCAGCGTGGAGGGCGTCTGATCGGGTGCAGCTTGCGCCAACGGTGTGCCGAGCGGTTTCAGCCAAGCCTGCTGGGCAACCACCAAGGCCGTCCTGCCGCTGGTTTGGAGGCTGGCGGTGACGATAAGTTCATCGTCCAGCCGCGCGGGGCGCAGGTACTTGAGGGTGGCATCGGCCACGACGAACATGCCGCCGGCCTGCTCGCGCAGGGCCCACTGGCCAATGCCCAGCGCGCGCAGCCATTCGGTGCGCGCGCGTTCGAAATACTTCAGGTAGTTGGCGTAGAAGACGATGCCACCGGCATCGGTGTCTTCCCAGTAAACGCGGATCGGGAACTCAAACGCCATCGAAACTGCGCCTAGGCGAGAACCTCGCGCAGACGGGCCACCGCTGCTTCAAGCTGCGGCATGGAGTTGGCGGTGGAAAAGCGGATATAGCGCGCGGTGTCGGCATGGCCGAAGTCACGCCCCGGCGTGACCGCCAGATGCGCGCGCTTCATCAGCTCAAAGGCGAATTCCCAGCTGCCTGCTGTCTGCATGCCGCTATTGTATTCGGAGCGACCGGCGAACAGTTTGTCACAGGCGGCGCCGCAATCGGTCCAGGCGTAAAAGGCGCCATCGGGCGTGACAGGCACCTGCAGGCCCAGCGCTTGCAATTGCGGCACGAACCAGTCGCGGCGGGCACGAAACTCGGCGCGGCGCCGCTCGTACTCGGCCAGGCTTTCCGCCTCGAAGCACGCCAGCGCGGCGTACTGCGACACGGTGCTGGGGCAGATGAACAGGTGCTGCGCGATCTGCTCGACCACATCCACCAGCGCGTCCGGCACCACCAGCCAACCCAGGCGCCAGCCGGTCATATTGAAGTACTTGCTGAAGCTGTTGATGCTGATGATCTCGTCCGACAGGCCCAGCGCGCTGTGGCTGTAGGTTTCCTCGTAGCTCAGGCCCAGGTAGATCTCATCGACCAGCGTGATGCCGCCGCGCTCGGTCACCGCCGCGTGAATCCGCCGCAGCTCATCGGGGTGGATCGAGGTACCGGTGGGGTTGGAGGGCGAAGCCAGCAGCACGCCGCGCGTGTGCGCGCCCCAGGCCTCGGCCACCTTGTCGGCGCTGAGCTGAAAGCGTTCGGCTGCGGTGGAAGGCACCAGCACCGCGCGCCCTTCGGCGGCACTGACAAATTGCCGGTTGCAGGGGTAGCTGGGGTCTGGCATCAGCACTTCGTCGCCCGCGTCGATCAGCGCCAGGCAGGCCAGTTGCAGCGCCGCCGATGCGCCAGCGGTGACGACGATGCGCCGCGCGGGCACCTGCACGCCAAAGCGCTGGGCGTACCAATCGCTGATGCGTTCGCGCAGGGCGGGCAGGCCAGTGGCTTGTGTGTACTGCGTGCGGCCGTCGCGGATGGCGCGTTCGGCCGCCTCGCGCACCAGCGGCGGGGCGGTGAAATCGGGCTCGCCAATGTTCAGGTAGATCATCGGCCGGTCGGTGCCGGCGGCTTCCCTGGCGATGGCGGCGGCCGACTTGGCCATCTCCATCACGTAAAACGGTTCGATGCGCTGGGCGCGCTGCGAAATCCTCATGGCGCGGCGGGCGCAGGCTTGCCGGCGGCGCGGTCGGCCTGCACCTCGGCGGTGCGCAGCTTGGGCGCCAGGCCGTTGAGCACCGCGTTCACGTATTTGTGGCCGTCGGTGCCGCCAAAGTCTTTCGCCAGCTCAATGCATTCGTTGAGCACCACGCGCCAGGGCACGTCGGGGCAGCGCAGGAATTCGTACGCGCCGATCCACATGCAGCCGTGCTCGATGGGCGATATCTGGCCCAACTCGCGGTCCAGCAGCGGCACGATCAGCGCGTCAAGGTCGTCTTTCAGGTCGACGCAGCCGTGCAGCAGCGCGTCGTAGTGGACGGCGTCGGCCTTGTTGAAGCCTTGCAGCTCGCGCGTGAAAGCGTCGATGGAGGCCACGTCGCCCCCACCCACAAAGTGCTGGTACAGGCCCTGCAGCGCGAATTCGCGCGCGCGGGAGCGTGCCGATTTGGTCGAGGACTTGCGTGTGCCGTTGGGGGCCACGGGTTTGCGCGGTGCGGTGGGCGTGTTCATTCCAGTCGTTCCTTGAGCAGCGCCATTTCCACCGCCACGCGGGCGGCGTCGCGGCCTTTTTCCACCTGGCGCACCACGGCCTGCGCCATGTTTTCGGTGGTGAGAATGGCGTTGGCGATGGGGATGCCGTTGTCCAGCGACACGCGCGTGACGCCAGCGCCCGATTCGTTGGCCACCAGTTCAAAGTGGTAGGTCTCGCCACGGATGATGCAGCCCAGCGCCACCAGCGCGTCGTAGCGCCCGTCGCCGCTGCGCGCCATGGTTTGCAGCGCCAGCGGCACTTCCAGCGCACCGGGCACCGTCACGTGCACGATGTTCTCTGCGCGCACGCCCAGCGCAGCCAGCTCGGTCACGCAGGCCAGGTGCAGCGCGTCAGTCACGCCTTCGTTGAAGCGCGCCTGCACCACGCCAATGCGCAGGTTCTGGCCGTCGAGGGCGGGGGTTTGTCCTTTGTCAGCGCCGATCATGGCGATCCTTCAATCCGTGTGAACACGGTGGTCATTCTTTGGTGATGTGGCCGGCCACTTCCAGGCCATAGCCACCAGCCAGGCTGGGCAGGCGCCGGGGCGTGCCCAGCAGCAGCATGCGCTGCACGCCGCAGTCGCGCAGGATTTGCGCGCCGACGCCGTAGCTGCGCAGGTCCATGCGGCCGCGCTCTGGCGCGTGTGATGCGCGCGCCGTGCCTTCAAATTGCGCCAGCAGTTGCTCGGCCGTTTCGCCGCAGTTCAGCAGCACGACCACGCCGCGGCCTTCTTGCTGGATGCGCTGCAGCGCGGCGTCCAGGCTCCAGGAATGCATGTTGCGGTCCAGCGCCAGCGCGTCCAGCACCGACAGCGGCTCGTGCACGCGCACCGGCACCGCGTCCTGGGCCTGCCATTGGCCCAGCACCAGCGCCAAGTGCACGCTGCCGCTGGGCTGGTCGCGGTAGGCGTGGGCCACAAATTCGCCGTGCGCGGTGCGCAGCGGGCGCGTGGCCACTTTCTCGACCAGCGATTCGGTGCGGCTGCGGTATTCGATCAGGTCGGCAATGGTGCCGATCTTCAGCCCATGCTCGGCAGCGAACAGCTGCAGATCGGGCAGGCGCGCCATGGTGCCGTCGTCTTTCATGATCTCGCAGATCACGGCGGCCGGCTCGCACCCGGCCATGGCGGCCAGGTCGCACCCGGCTTCGGTATGGCCGGCGCGCATCAGCACGCCGCCATCCACGGCCTGCAGCGGAAAGATGTGGCCCGGCTGCACCAGATCCGCCGGTTTGGCGTTGGGCGCCACGGCGGCCTGCACGGTGCGCGCGCGGTCGGCGGCAGAAATGCCGGTGGTCACACCCTCGGCCGCTTCGATCGACACGGTGAAGGCGGTGCCCATCTTGGTGCCGTTGCGCGCCACCATGGGCGGCAGCTGCAGGCGTTCGCAACGCTCGCGCGACAGGGTCAGGCAGATCAGGCCGCGGCCAAAGCGCGCCATGAAGTTGATGGCTTCGGGCGTGACGTGGTCGGCCGCGAGGATCAGGTCGCCCTCGTTCTCGCGGTCTTCCTCGTCCACCAGGATGACCATGCGGCCGGCGCGCAGCTCGGCAACGATGTCTTCCACCGGCGAAATGCCGGCGCCAGCGGGTGCGGTAACAGGTGTGGGGGAATTCATAGCGGTGGTCGGCTGGCGGGCGCGGGCAGGGGCCCGGCGCCCAGGTGCACTGCGACGGGCGCCTGTGCAGAAAGGCGCGTCGAGGGGCAAGTCCGCCATTATCCTTGCTTGCCGACCCCGCTGCGCTGCGGGCGCTGGCGCGCAGCCCCGCACAGCCCTATTGGCAACTATTGAAATGATAGCTGCTTGCGCTGGTGGCACCAGCGCTGGAGCCAGTTTTTGCTTGTAAATCCGTCGCCACGCCCCTGGCTTGATCCATGACGCTTGACCATCCCGTCGTCTCCTCGATGCTGCCCGTGGTGCTGCTGATCGCCATCGGCTTTGCCGCCGGGCGGCTGCGGCTGATTCGCGGCGAGGCGGTGCGCGATCTGTCCAACCTTGTCTTTCTGGTGCTGGTGCAGGCGCTGCTGTTTCGCACCATGGCCACCGCGCACCTGGAGCGGCTGGATCTGCGCTCCGTCGCGCTGTACTACATCGTGGCGGGGGCGATGTTCTTCGCGCTGCTGTTCATCCAGGGGCTGAACAGCCGGTCGGCCGTGGTGGCGCTGGCCGCCATCTTCAGCAACACGCTGATGATCGGCGTGCCCCTGGTGCAGCTGGCGTATGGCCAGGCGGGCCTGGTGCACCTGTTCACGCTGATTTCGATGCACGCGCTGGTCTTGCTGACGCTGGCCACCATCGTGATCGAGCTGCTGGTCGCGCGCGAGCAGGCCGCGAACGGGCAGCAGGGACACCGGCCCATCGCGGCCACCGTGGCGCGCGCGGTGAAAAACGCCATCCTGCACCCCGTGCCGCTGCCCATCATCGCGGGCTTTCTGTACTCGCTGACGGGGCTGGGCCTGCACCCGGTGGTCGAGCGGCCTTTGAAGCTGCTGGGCGACGCCTTCGGCCCGGTGGCGCTGGTGCTGGTGGGCGTGACCCTGGCGCAAACGGCCATCGGGCCGCACCTGCGCGGGGCCACGGGCATTTCGCTGCTGAAATGCGTGGTGCACCCGCTGCTGATGGCGCTGGCGGGCTGGGCGCTGGGCTTTGGCGGCCTGGCCTTGTCGGTGATGGTAGTGGCCGCGGCGCTGCCGGTGGGCGCCAACGTGTTCCTGTTCTCGCAGCGCTACCACAAGGCCGAAGAGCTGGTGACCGCTTCGGTGGCCGTATCCACCGCCGTGGCGGTGGTCACCGTGTCGATCACGATGGCCTTGCTGGCCCGCTGGAACCCGCTGGGCGGCTAAGCGCCAGGGCCCGCGAATCGCGCAGATCAGCTGCCGGGCGGTGTGGTCATGGCGTCCAGCAGGCCCCAGTTCCACCACGCCCAGGGGCGCTCGCGCACGTCGCGCTCCAGCTGCTCGATCACCTGATCAACGGCCTGCTCGGGCGAGCCTTCCAAGTCGCGGATGCGGATGCGCACCGTGCCGTCCGGCTCGGTGAACGAGGTGACGTGCAGCAGCGCCGCCTCGGTGTGCGCGGCGATGCGCTCGATGCCCGTGGCCAGGTACAGGGTCTTGCCCAGAAACGGGTGGGCGCGCTTGTTCTTGGCCTCGGGGTGCAGCGCATCGGCCAGGATGGTCCAGGTGTCGCCGCGGCCCAGGCTTTCGTAGATCTTCTTGATCGACCGGTTGCGTTTGACCGAGATGCCGCCCGTCATGTCGTCAAAAGTGCTGATCTTGCGGTGAAAGTACGCCTTCTCCAGCGAAGACAGCTCGTTATTCTCGTCAATCTCCATCGTGAGCGAGCTGACGGGCACGCCCGATTGCGCCACGCCGATCGGCCCGGTCAGGATGCGGTCGAAGTGCGTGAGGATGATGATGGCGCCGCGCCCCGCCTTCAGCCCGCGATGCAGCTTGTCGATGCCTTCCACCTTCAGCCGCACGTCGCCGTTGCAGCCAACACGGCGCAGGGCGATGGCGTCCATCAGCTCGTACGCCACCAGGTTGACGTGCAGGCGCGCCCAGTCACGCACCGTGGCGTCGCTGGCGTCTGGGAAATGCTGGCGGAACAGCGTGACTAGCGCCGCTTCGGTGGATTGCGCTTCCTGCGCGTGCGTGCGGCGGTAAAGCCACGGCGCCACGCGCCACGGCCAGCGGCCTGGCAGCTTGCTGGCCAGGCGGTAAATGCGTTCTTGTTGAGGGGTTCGGATCATCGGGGTGCGCTCGGCGGGCCGCCAGGGGCAGCGCGCCTTGTCTCGAAAAACCCGGCTGAATGGCGCCACCAACGCGCGGCGCACCGGGTGTGGGGCGATTTTCGCTCAGGGCGCCAGGCGCTCGCGCACCCAGGCGTCGCCCTCGCGCCGGTAGCGCAGGCGGTCGTGCAGGCGGCTTTTGCGGCCCTGCCAGAACTCCCACCGGTCGGGCACCAGGCGAAAGCCGCCCCAATGCGGCGGGCGCGGCGGCGCCAGCAGGAACTTGGCGCCGTACAGCGCCGCGTTTTTGACCAGCACGTCGCGCCCGGCGATCACCTGGCTTTGCGGGCTGGCCCACGCGCCGATGCGGCTGTCCAGCGGGCGGCTGGCAAAGTAGGTGTCGCTCTCCAGGTCGCTGACCCTTTCTACGCGCCCTTCGATGCGCACCACGCGCTCCAGCTCAACCCAGTGAAACTGCAGCGCGGCGAAAGGGTTGCCCGCCAGTTCCTGCCCCTTGCGGCTGTCGTAGTTGGTGAACCAGACCACGCCGCGCTCGTCGTAGCCCTTGATCAGCACGATGCGCGTGCTGGGCCGCAGATCGCTGCCCACAGTGGCCAGCGTCATGGCATTGGGTTCGGGCACTTCGCTGGCGCGCGCCTCTTCAAACCATTGGCCGAACTGCTGCATCGGGTCGGCGTGGGAGGCGGCTTCGGACAGTTCGGCGCGTTCGTAGCTTTTGCGCAAATGGGCGATATCGGACATGCGCCGCAGTATAGGGATGGCCCGCGTGGGGCGCCGCTTAGCCGGGCACGCTGGGCGAGGCGCCGGGCTCGTCCTCGGCGTGGCGCAGCAGCGCGCCCAGGCGCCGGTCGTGCAGGCCGTGCGCCTGCAGGCTGTCGTGCGTCTGGCGGGCGTAGTCCAGCGTGCTGCCGTAGCGCCCGCGCGCGTGGCGGAAGATGTGGCGGTACTGCTCGGCCGTCAGCTCGCCCGTGTGCGAGGGGCTGCGCCGCGACAGGGTGAAGGCCAGCGCGGGCACGGTGCCGTGGGGCGTGGCGCAGGGCAGCCAGCGCGGGTCGTACACGCCGCTGGGCATTTCGCGGGCCCAAAGGCTGTCGAACACCGCTTCGGCCTGCGCGCGCGGGATGCGGAACACCATGCCCTGGCAGCTGCCGCCGGGCAGCAGCGCGAACACCAGGCCGGGCAGCTCGGGCGTGCCGCGGTTCACGCGGCTCCACATCGCCAAGGCGCGGTGCCAGCCATGCACCAGCGTGGCGTGGCGTTCACTGAAGTCGAAATCGGGCCGCCAGATCAGCGAGGCATAGCCAAACACCCACAGATCGGCCTGCTGCCCGCGCTGCGCGTGCCACTGTGCGCGCGCGTCCGCCAGCATGCGAACCGGGTCGCGCCCGGGGTGGCGCAAATGGGCGAAGGGTGCGTAGGCTTGGGTGTCACCAAGAGGCATGGCCAGACTTTATACAATCGCCCAACTTTCTTTGGAGCGACAACTCATGACAAACAACGACAACGACGACAACCAGGGCGTCGTTTGGGCCATTCTGATCGGTGTGATTCTGCTGGCCATCAGCCTGGCGGTGGGCATGGGCCTGTACCGCACCAGCAGGGCTGCGGGTGGGGCTGACGGCGCCGTCAGCACCTCCGCCGCCGTGGGAGCGCCGGTGGGTGCCGCCGTGGGCGCTGCCCCTGGCAGCCCGGCCGAGATGACCAACGCCGCCGACGTGCCCAGCATCCGCGTCGAAAACGGCGTGGTGAAGTTCTACTTCGCCACCGGCAGCGCGGCCCTGGCCAACGGCGCAGCCGAAGCGCTGGGCGACGTGGTGAAGGGCGTGGCCGCTGGCCGCAAGGCGGTCATCAGCGGTTTCACCGACGTGACGGGCGACCCGGCCAAGAACGAAGAGCTGGCCAAGCAGCGCGCCTTCGCGGTGCGCGACGCGCTGGCCGCGCTGGGCATTGGCGAAGACAAGGTGGATCTGCGCAAGCCTGAGGCGATCACCGCCACCGGCTCGAACGCCGAGGCACGCCGCGTGGAAGTGACGCTGCAGTAATCAGCGCGCTGCGCCCTCTGTGCAAAACCCGGCCTCGGCCGGGTTTTTTGCGTTCTGGCGGCCCTTGCGAGGGTGAGTGGCAGCCTGCTTCAGTAAGCGATGTGCTATGTTAAAGAGAGCTGCCAGCGCTGGTGCAGTGGGCGCTAGAGCCTGCTTTTATATCTAAGCTCAGTCGTCGGCCAGCCGCCCGGCTGCCACGCCCCGCATGAAGCCCAGGATGGCGCCGTCCACGCCCAGCGGCTCCAGCAAGTTGGCCAGCAGCATCAGATCGCGCGCCGCGCCGATGCGCGTTTGCAGGTCGGTCGCGCGGTCGGCCCAGCGGCGGGTGCGGCGCTTGGGCAGCACCAGGGTCAGGCTTTGCAGCACGTAGCGGGTGCGCTTGGCCAGCAGGCGCACGCGGTGCTGATGGTCTGGCGATGCGACTGGCGGCATGGTCGTGCTGCTGCCGGGCGTTGGGGGCGTGGGGGCGGGCGCATTTTTCAGCGCGCGCACCGCCTGCTTCAGGCGGCGGTGCAGGCGCCGGGCGCGGCGGCGCGCCCAGTGGCCCAGGGGCTGGGCGCCCACATCCGTGGCGGCGGTGGCCTGGGGCAGCGCGTGCAGCCACTGCTCCAGCTGCAGCAGCGCGCGCCCTGTGGCGGGCGCTTGCAGCACCGACAGCAGGCCTGCGCGGCGGATGCGCCGCTCGGCCTGCACGGCGGTTTCCATGGCTTGCCATTGCTCGGCGCGTTCGGCATTGCCGTCGATGTAGGCCTCTGACCAGGGCGGCAGGCTTTCCAGGCCCGCCACGTCCAGATCGCGCGTGGCGCCCATGGCCTTGAGCAGCGGGCGCAGTGGCGCCGCGTCGGGCAGCGGATGGTGGGCGAAGAGCGGTTTGAACATCCACAAGGCGCTGCGCCAGCGTCGCCAGCCCACCCGCGCCTGGTGCACCAGCTCAGGGCCGTCGCTCTGCAGGATACCGCCCAGGTTGTCCAGGAACTGGCCCAGCGCCTCGCCCAGCACGGCCGCCGCCGCGGCCGACACCGGCGTGGCGCGCGTCAGGCTGGGCAGGCGCGCGCGGCGCGGGGCGTGGGTGGTGCCCTCCAGCAGCCGCCAGCCGCGCTCGGCCTTGCTGACCGAGGCGGGCAGCACGGCGATGTGCTGGGCGATTTGGTCGGCCAGGGCGAACAGCGCCTCGGGCTGGCCGGCCAGCAGTTCCAGCTCCAGCTCGCACAGCGCGACTTCGCCTTGGCCTGTGCTGGCTGCGGGGCCTGCGGCCGGCGCCTTCGTTTTGCGGCGCTGGCCGGCGCTGAACTTCTTGCCGCCGGGCGCAGGGGTCGCGGCGCCACTTTCGCCCGCGGCCATCGTGCGCACGCGGCCAATGTCCAGCACCAGTTCGATACGCGCCCCGTGCTCGCCTTGCACTTCGCGCAGGGTGCGGGTGGCTTCGGTGACAAAGGCGGGCGCCAGTTCGGGCCACAGAGTGCCGTCCGGGTCCAGCGCGGGCCAGGCGGGCGTGGCTTGCAGGGCGGCCAAGTCCAGTGCGGGGCCGGCCACGGGGGTTTCCCATTCGCCGCGCTGGCTCAGCCCGCCGGTGGCGGTGGGCGCGGTTTTCAGCGTTTGTACCCAGCGCGCGGGCACGCCGTCCACCTCGATGCGGCGCACGCGCAGCGCCGCGCGGGCGCGGTGCAGGCGCTGGTCGGGCGTGTCGAAATAGACGTTGTCCAGACGCTGCACGGCGACGGGCAGGTTGGCCAGCAGCGGCAACTGGGCCAGCAGCGTGCCGATGCGCGCGGGGTCGGCGCCGGGCAGCGAGAGCTTCAGCTCGGTTTCGCTGCCGCTGGCGGCCGCCTTGTCAGCGCCGGGGGACGGGTTTGAGGGTCGGCGGGGCATGGTGTTCAGTGCGAAAACAAGGTTCTGGCGCAGGTGGCATAAGCGCTGGTAGCTATTCAATCAATAGCATATCGACGCTGGCGCTGGCGGCCGCCACGTTGGCACCGACAACGGAGTCGCAGCCAGGCGAGGGGCGCCCAGGCGCGGTGGGGGGTAGGCGCCGCGGTGCCATCGCCGCTCAACGCAGGCCGGTGCCGCTGCCGTCTTCGGTGCGCTGAATCAGCTCGATCTTGTAGCCGTCCGGGTCGGTCACGAAGGCGATGACCGTGGTGCCGCCAGCCACCGGCCCGGCTTCGCGGGTGACGTTGCCGCCCGCCGCCTTGATCTTTTCGCAGGCGGCATAAGCGTCGGGCACGCCCAGCGCAATGTGGCCGTAGGCGGTGCCCAGCTCGTAGCGGTCGGTGCCCCAGTTGTAGGTCAGCTCAATCTCGGCCTGGCCGGGGTCGCCACCTTCGTAGCCGACGAAGGCCAGCGAATACTTGTACTCAGGGTTTTCCGACGTGCGCAGCAGTTGCATGCCCAGCACCTGGGTGTAGAAATCGATAGAGCGCTGCAGGTCGCCCACGCGCAGCATGGTGTGTAGAAGTCTCATCCGGGTGATTTTGCCCTGTCGGGCCGGGCGACGTGTGACACGCGCACGGTTCGCCAGGGTTCACCGCGCCGTCGACCAAAAGGGCGATGGACAGCCCGTCACCTGCTGATACAGTGCGGCATACATAGTCTCGCGGCTGCTTGCCGCGTTGTCCCGGTGTGTTCTGACCTTTTGCTGCCGTGATCCGATTCTTTCTCTTGTTTCTGACCATCCAGGCCGTGCTTTTCGGCGTGGAAATGCTGGCCGTCGTGCAGACCGCCGTGGTGCAGCCCTGGACCAGCTGGGTAGCCAAGGCCAGCGCACTGATCGTGCACATGTTTGACCCCAGCGTGATTTCGCAGGGCCGCGTGCTGCAAAGCGCGAAAACGGGCTTTGGCGTGTCGATCGAGCCCGGCTGCAACGGCATCGAGGCGGCAGTGGTGCTGATCGCGGCCATCATCGCGTTTCCGTCCAGCTGGAAGATGAAGCTGTGGGGCATCGGCCTGGGCTTCATCGCGGTGCAGGCCGTCAACCTGATCCGTGTGGTGAGCCTGTTCTTTCTGGGCCAGTGGAACTACCAGGTGTTCGAGTTTGCCCACCTGTACATGTGGCAGGCGCTGATCATGCTGGACGTGCTGGTGGTCTGGTTGCTGTGGATGCGCTTCGTGGCCAAGCGCGAAGCCGGCCCGAACCGCTCCACACCCCCCACGCCGCCCGCGGCCGCCGCCTGAGTTGGCCATGGAACGCATGCGCGCGACCTTGGTCGGTCGGTTCCTGCTGCTGGCGGTGCTCGCCCTCATCGTGCTGGTGCCGCTGTGGTACATGGCGTCGCCCACCTTCGCCCGGCCGCCCACCTGGATCGCCGGCACGGCGATGGAGAAGATGTTCTCCTGGGTCAAGTCTTTTGAAGTGCGCGGCATTCAATCAGTGCTGCACACGGCCGTGCAGGCGCGCGCACGCGGCCCGGCGGGCGATGTGCTGGTCGAGCTGACCACCCGCGCTTCCTACCCGGTGCTGGGCTACGGCATCGCGCTGCTGTGGGCGATGATGCTGGCTTCACGCCCGCGCATGTGGGTGCTGAAAGCCCTGGCCGGCACGGTGATTCTGTTTTTCTTTCAGGCGCTGGGCATCTGCTTTACCTGGCTCAAGGACGTGGTCGTCCTGTCGGGCCCCACGGGCTCCGAATACCTGGGCTATTCGCGTTTCACGGCCAACGCCATTTTGTACGGCTACCAGTTCAGCGTGCTGATGATGACGCCGATGCTGCCGATCCTGCTGTGGCTGCTGTTCAACAAGCGCTTCGTGGCCTCGCTGTGGCTGGAAGCCGCGCTGGAAGGCCCTGGCGAGCAGGCCAAGGCCGCGCCCCGCACCGTCGCCAAGTGACCTGCCGCGTTGGGCCGCGGGCAGCGCGGCTCAGCGGCGGTCTGCCCTCGGCTTGGGCGCCATAGCCTCGTCTTTGCTGCGTTGACCTTGTGGCTTGCCCGCAGACAAAGGTGAGGATGCGGGCGCCGATGCAGGTGCTACGGGCCCCGCAGGCGACCCCAGTTTGACGCCTTCCCCGGCCGCACCCGTCGTGCGCGGCGCGTCGCTGCTGGCCAGCAGTTGCTCGATCGGCGTCAGGTCGTCGGCGCTCAAGGTGCCGCTGGCTTGTTTCAGCCGCAGCAGACCGACCAGCACGTCGTAGCGCGCACGCGCCAGGTCGCGCCGGGTCTGGTACAGTTGGCTTTGCGCGTTCAACACGTCGATGTTGATGCGCACGCCCACCTGGTAGCCCAGCTGGTTGGCTTGGAGTGCGGTCAGGCTGGATTGCTCGGCCGCCTCCAGCGCGGCCACCTGGCCGTGGCCGGACTGCACGCCGTAGTAAGCAGTGCGCGTGGCCTGCGCCACGTTGCGCCGGGCATTGTCCAGATCGGCCTGGGCCTTGTCTTCCAGCGACAAGGTTTCGCGCACCCGGTTTTCGACTGCAAAGCCGGCGAACAGCGGCCAGTTCAACACCACGCCCACGCCGGCCGTGGTGCTGCGGTAGCGCGAACCTGGCGCGGCGGTGAAGGCCGGGTTGCCGTCCGGGTAGCGGTTCTGCCCCACGCTGGCCTGCAGGTCGATGGTGGGCAGGTGGCCGGTCTTGGCCTTGGCCGTTTCCATGCGCGCCAGCTCCAGCGCCATGCGCGACTGCACCACGGCGGGGTGCTGGTCCATCGCCAGGTTGACCCAGGCCTCCACGTCCTGCGGGTTGGGGCGCGGCAGCACGATCGGCTGCGCCAGCGGGCGCGGGTTCACACCCGCCTGGCCGACCAGTTGGTCCAGCGCCAGGCGCTTCACCCGCAGGTCGTTTTCGGTGGCGATTTCCTGTGCGGTGGCCAGGTCAAACCGGGCCTGCGCCTCGCGGCTGTCGGTGATGGTGGCGTTGCCCACGTCAAAGTTGCGCTGGGCAGAGGCCAGCTGCTCGGCCACCGACGCCTTCAGCGCCCGCACAAAGGCCAGCGATTCCTCGGCCGCCAGCACATCGAAATAGGCCTGCGACAGGCGCACGATCAGGTCTTGCTCGGTGCCCTGAAGCTGCACCTGCGCCAGCTCGGCGCTTTTCTTGCCCTGGTCCCACGTGATGCGGTTGGCGGGGCGAAACAGCGGCTGCGACCCGACGACCGAGCCGTTGAGCGCGTTGAACGACACGCTGCCACCCATGCCGCCCACGTTGGTGTCGGCCCAGTTGCGCTGCGCGCCCAGCTGCAGACCGACCTGCGGCAGCAAGCCGGCGCGCGCCTGGTCGGCCCGCGCCTGGCTGGCCTGCGCGTTGGCGCGGGCCGATTGGTAGGGCGCGTCGTAGCCGTGCGCGGTTTGGTAGAGCTGCACCAGCGTTTGCGCGCCCGCGGGCACGGCGGCAAGCAGGGCGGCCGCCAAGGCGGCGGCGGTGGGCGTGAAGGGCGTACGCGGCATGGGGCGCATCAGAAACACCTTGGAAGAACCACCGCCGCGCGGTGACGGGAATGGAGGGTGTCAGTACCGGGGCACGGTGGGGTCGGCCTGCACCGACCACGCATCGATACCGCCGACCACGTTGGCCACGCGCTCGAAGCCGTGGTGGGCCAGAAAGGCCGCTACGTGCTGGCTGCGCACACCGTGGTGGCACAGCACGGCCACGGGCCGATCCGGGTCCAGCTCGCCCAGGCGCGCCGGGATGGTGTGCATGGACATCTGCAGCAGCTCGGCGCCTGCCGGTTGCACGCTGGCGGCCTGCCATTCGGCGGGCTCGCGCACGTCCAGCAGCAGCGGAAGCTGGTCGCCAGTGACCGCGGCCAGCCAGTCAGGCAGGGCGCTGGGAGGGATCTGCTCAATCATATGAAATCAGGCTCCAGCGCTGGTGCATGCTGCGGCGGCTGCTTCAAAATTTGAAGCGGGATGGCTCAGGGAAGTTGAGCAGGCGGGGCACCTTTTCGTCCCATGGCTGGGTCACCAGCGCGCCGGTGGCCGCTTGCTGCACCAGGGTGGCGCGCATGATCGGCTCGCCGCCGACGATGCCCATCAGGCGTCCGCCGGGCTTGAGCATTTGCACCAGCCGCTCAGGCACCACGCCGACCGAGCCGGACAGCGCGATCACGTCGAAAGGCCCTTCGGCCGACAGATCGGCCGTGGCGCCATCGGCCACGCGCACTTCCACGTTCAGCACGCCGGCGCGCTGCAGGTTGGCGCGGGCAAAGGCGGCCAGGCCGTTGTCGATCTCGAGCGACAGCACGCGCTGGGCGCGGTGGCCCAGCAGCGCGGCCATGAAGCCCGAGCCGGTGCCGATTTCCAGCACTTTCTCATGCTTGGCCACCTGCAGGTCTTGCAGGATGCGCGCCTCGATGCGCGGCTCCAGCATGACCTGGCCGGCGGCGATGCCGGCTTCGTTGTCGGACAGCGGGATCTGCATGTCGGCAAAGGCCAGGGCGCGGAAGGCGGGCGGCACGAAATCTTCGCGCTTGACCACCGCCAGCAATTCCAGCACGTGGGCGTCCAGCACGTCCCACGGACGGATCTGCTGCTCGATCATGTTGAAGCGGGCTTGCTCTACGTTCATGGTGTGGCCTCCAGGCGTGGGTGGTTCATGCGGGAAAACCCTTCATTTTATCGGGTGGATGGGGGAAACAGGGGGCGTGTGGCCGCGGCGCCAGCGGCGCTGCGCCCAGGCGGCCAGATCGTCCAGGTAGCAGTACACCACGGGCACCACCACCAGCGTCAGCAGCGACGAGGTGATCACCCCGCCAATCACCGCCTGGCCCATGGGGGCGCGCTGCTCGGCGCCTTCGCTGACGGCGAAGGCCAGCGGCACCATGCCGAACACCATGGCCAGCGTGGTCATCAAGATCGGGCGCAGCCGCACGCGCGCGGCGGCCAGCAGGGCCTGATCGCGCGGCAGGGGCGTGGGCGCGTCGGTGTGCTCGCCCTCGGCCACGCCGACCGTGCGCGCGCGGTTGGCAAAGTCCACCAGCAGGATCGCGTTCTTGGTGACCAGGCCCATCAGCATGACGATGCCGATGATCGAGAACATCGACATGGCCGAGCCGAACAGCAGCAGCGTCAGCACCACGCCGATCAGCGTCAGCGGCAGTGCGGTCATCAGCGCCAGCGGCTGCAAAAAGCTCTTGAACTGGCTGGCCAGGATCATGTAGATGAAGATGATCGCCATGGCCAGCGCCTGCACCGCGTAGGCGAACGATTCCTGCATGTTCTTGGTGGCGCCGCCAAAGGTGTAGCTGTAGCCGGGCGGCAGCGCCATCTTGTCCAGCAGGCTGCGGATGTCGGCCGACACCTCGCCCGTGCTGCGGCCCGAGACGTTGGCGGTGATCTGGATTTCGCGCAGCATGGCGCGGCGGTTGATCTGGTTGGTGCCCGTGGCCTCGCTCAGCTCGGCCACCTGGTTCAGGCGCACGGTGCGGGGCGTGCCGTCGCTGTTCGCGCCCGCCGTCAGGGGCAGGCGCTCCAAATCTTGTAGCGAGGTGCGCGCCTCGGGCGCCAGCCGCACGATCACGTCGTAGGTTTGGTCGTCTGGCGCGCGCCAGTTGCCCACCGTGGTGCCCGCCACCAGGGTGCGCAGCGGCCCGGCAATCTGCGCGCTGGTCAGGCCGAGCTCAGACGCCGCTTCGCGCTTGACCTGCACCTGCAGCGTGGGCTTGTCGGGCTTGCTGCTCGAATCCAGATCAACCAGGCCGGGCACCGCCTGCAGCTGCGTCAACAGGGGTCGCACGCGGCGCTCCAGCTCGGTCTGGTCCGGCCCCTGGATCGAAAACTCAATCTGCTTTTGCCCGCCCACCGGCTCCACCGTGCCCGCTTGCGTCACGGTGATGCCCGGCACGGCGCGCAGGCGCTGGCGGAAGTCGCTGGCCAGCACCTCGGCGCTGCGCTGGCGCTGGTGGCGGTCGGTCAGGCGCACGTACAGGCTGGCGTTGGTCTTGCCCTGCGCGTTGCCGGTGTTGATGGTGGTGACGGTGTAGCGCACCTCGGGGTAGCTGCGCAGGATGGCGTCCACCTGCCGGGCCTTGGCGTCGGTGGCTTCCAGCGACGAGCCCTGCGGGGTGTAGAACGCCACCGTGGTTTCTGAATAGTCCGCCTTGGGCACGAATTCGGTGCCCAGCAGGCGCACCATGAGCACGCTGGCCACGAAGATGGCGCCGGCGATCAGCAGCGTCAACGCCTTGTGGTGCAGCGCCCAGCCCAGCACGCGCTGGTAGCCCACGGCCAGCGATTCGGTGGCGCGGTCAAACCACGCCGTCACGCGGCCCAGCGTGCGGTCGTACAGCGTGGCGCGCGCGGTGCCGTGATGGCGGGTGCGGATGGCCGGGTCTTCCCAGACCGACGACAGCATCGGGTCCAGCGTGAAGGCGACGAACATCGAGATCATCACCGCCGCCACGATGGTGATGCCGAATTCGTGAAAGAACTTGCCGATGATCCCCTGCATGAAGCCGATGGGCAGAAACACCGCCACGATCGACAGCGTGGTGGCCAGCACGGCCAGGCCGATTTCCTGCGTGCCGTCCATCGCCGCGCGGTAGGGCGCCTTGCCCATCTGCGCGTGGCGCACGATGTTTTCACGCACCACGATGGCGTCGTCGATCAGCAGGCCCACGCAGAGGCTGAGCGCCATCAGCGTGATCATGTTGATGGTGAAGCCGAAAGCCTGCATGAAAAAGAAGGTGCCGATGATCGAGATGGGCAGCGTCAGCCCCGTGATCACCGTGCTGCGCCAGCTGTTCAGGAAGAGGAAGACGATGAGCACCGTCAGCACCGCGCCCTCGATCAGCGTTTGCCGCACGTTCTGCACCGCCACGCGGATCTGTCGCGACTGGTCGATCACCGGCTCCAGCGTCACGCCGGGCGGCAGCTCGGCCTTGAGCTGCGCCACCGCCGCGTTCAGCCCGTCCACCACCTCGATGGTGTTCTCGTCCTGAGCTTTCTGCACCGTGACCAGCAGCATGCGCTGGCCGTTTAAATCCGCTATCGAATCCAGCTCTTGCGCCCCGTCGCTCACGGTGGCGACCTGGTCGAGCGTGATGGGTGCGCCGCGCCGCGCGACGATGATGCGGCCAAAGTCCTCGGGCCGCGTCATGCGGCCTTCCAGCTGCACCGTCAGCTCTTGCGCGCGCGTGCGCACGGCGCCCAGCGGCTGGTCCTGGTTTTCGCTGCGCACGGCCGCCATCACCTGGTCGGGCGTCACGCCCAGCGCCTCCATCGCCTGCGGGCGCAGGTAGATGTGGATTTCGCGCTTGGCGCCGCCCACCAGGTTCACCGCGCCCACGCCGCGCACGTTTTCCAGGCGCTTTTTCAGCACCTGGTCGGCCCAGCTGGTCAGCTCGACCTGCGAAAGCGAAGGCGCTCCCGCGGCAGCGCTGGCGCCTTGAGCGGGCGCCGTGGCGCCGGGTTGGTCCACCGTGGCCAGCACGGCCGTGGCCCAGACGGCGCGGCTGGCCGGGTCAAACCGCAGCACGCGCGGCTCTTTCACCTCATCGCGCAGCAGTGGGCGCACCTGGCCGATCTTTTCGCGCACGTCGTCGGCGGCCTTGCGCCCCTCGATGTGCAGCTGAAACTCGATGATCACCACCGACATGCCTTCGTAGCTGCGCGAATACAGCGAATTGATGCCGGCGATGGAGTTCACCGCCTCTTCGATCTTCTTGGTGACCTCGCTCTCGACGATGGCGGGCGCGGCGCCGGGGTATTCGGTGGTGATGACGACCACCGGAAAGTCGATGTTCGGAAACTGGTCCACCTGCAGCCGCTGCAGCGAAAACAAGCCCAGCACCACGAACGCCAGCATCAGCATAGTGGCGAAGACGGGGTTGTTCAGGCTGACCTTGGTGAACCACATGGTTGCGTTGCCTCAGGCGTGCGGGTTTTGTAAGCCAAAAGAGGCTCTGGCGCCCGTGCAGAAAGCGCTGGCAGCTATCAAAAAAGTAGTATCCGGCACGCGAATGGCTTTCTCAAACGGCGGGCTGCACAGCCGACGCGCCCAGCGCATTCGGCGCTGGCGGTGGGCTTGCGGCGGGCGCCACGGCCGGCGACAGCGTGGCCGGGGCTGCTGCGCCGCTGGGGGTGCCGGCCGCCGGGCGCACGGGCGTGCCTTCGCGCAGGGCGCCGGCGCTGCCGCGCAGCACCAGCGCGCCGCTGGCCACGCCTTGCACCGCCACCCAGGGCGTGCCGTCCACGTCGCCGCGCAGGCCGGTGCTGACCGTGGGGTGGGCGATGCGCCCGTCTTGCACCACCTGCACATAGGGGCTGGGTTTGTCGGTACGCACCGCGTCCAGCGGCACGGCCAGCGCCTGCTGGCGCTCGGTGCCCAGCAAGCCCTGGGCGAACAGGCCCTGGCGCAGGCCGGGCTGCGCCGCCACGCTCAAATACACCAGCACGCTGCGGCTGCCCGCCTGCGCGCTGGGGTTGATGCGCACCACCTGCGCCGTCACCGGCTGCGCGGCGCCCTCCACCTGCAGCGCGGCGGTCTGGCCCACGCGCACGCCCAGCGAATCGGCGGGGCTGAGGGGCGCCTCCAGCTCCAGCTGGCGCAGATCGACGATTTCGACAATCGGCGCCTCGGGCACCACGCGCTCGCCGGGCTGGGCCAGGCGGCGCGACACCTGCCCGGCGATCGGCGCGCGCAGCACGCTGTCGGCCACGGATTTGCGCGCCACTTCAGTGCCCGCGCGGGCGGCGCGGTAGTTGGCCTGCGCGGCGTTCAGGTTGGCCAGCGAAGTGTCCATCGCCGTTTGCGAGATGAAGCCCTGGCGCACCAGCGCGGCGTTGTTGTCGTACTGCCGTTGCGCGATGGCCACCTGGGCCTGCGCGGCGCTGGCTTGCTGCTCGGCCTGGCGCAGGCGGTCGCCGGGCTCGGTCGATTCGACGCGCGCCAGCACTTGGCCCGCCTGCACGGTGTCGCCCTCGCGCACCGTCAGCCCCTGCAACTCGCCCGGCACGCGCGCCTTGACCAGCGCGGTGTTGACCGCCTTCAGCGTGCCCGACACGGGCAGGCCGGTGCGCAGCTCAACGGGGTGGGCGGTGGCCAGGTCGCTGGCGGCCAGCTCGATCACCGGCACGGCGCTGGCGGCCGCGGCGGCTTGCCGCTGGGCGGCTTGGCGGGCGCTGTAGCCGCGCCAGCCCAGCAGGGCGACGGCGGCGATGGCCAGCAGGGTGAGGGCCAGCGTCAGGCGGCGGCGGGCAGGGGGGCTCATTCGGTGGGGTTCAGGGCTTGGGCTGGGCGGGCGGCGCGGCCGCGGGTTGAGGTGCAGCAGCGCCATCGCCCGGCGCGCCCACGCTCAGGCCGCGCACCACCACGTCGGCGTGCAGGCGCAGCAGGGCCAGCGGGTCGGGCAGCTGCTCGGGCGGGCAGCAGGGGGCCAGGGAATAGCGCCAGGTGACCAGCTGCACCAGGGGCGCCACGATCAGGTGGGCGGCGAGCACCGGGTCCACTTCGCGGAATTCGCCGCGCGCCACGCCGCGCTGCACGATGTGCTTCAGCAGGTCGTGCGCGGGCTGCACCACTTCGCTTTGGTAGTAGAGCGCCAGGTCGGGGAAGTTGGCCGCTTCGCTGATGATCAGCTTGGTTAGCCCGGCGGCCGGGGTGCCGCCGTATTCCGTCCACCAGCGGCAGATGTATTCGCGCACCAGGTCCTGAGTGGGGCCGGTGTGCTCGGCCGCTTCGCGCTGGGCGTCGGCCAGCTTGCGGCCGGCGTTTTCGCGCACCACGGCCTTGAACAGCTCTTCCTTGCTGGGAAAGTAGAGGAACAAGGTGCCCTTGGACACGCCCGCGCTGGCCGCCACTTCTTCCACCCGCGTGGCGGCGTAGCCTTTTTCGACGAAGAGGGCCAGCGCGGCTTCCAGCAGCTCGGCCGGGCGCGCTTCTTTGCGGCGCGATCGCTTGGCTGGGGCAGCGGTGTCGGGGCGGGATTCACGCATCGGCGGGGGTGAGCGCTGCGGTGCAGGCGAAAACGCGATCTGGGTTAATGACTGGCGGGTTAGTAATGTAGGGCGGGGGGCCGAGGCCGTCAACGACAGGGGCGACGATATACTATCGAATAGATAGCTGCCAGCGCTGGTGGTGCCTGCGCTAGAGCCTGTTTTTATCGGGAATCTGGGGTGGCGGCGCTGCACCGCGGATGCGCCAACGGTGCGACACGGCGCGACATGGAGCAGGGGCGGAGCGCCATAGCGCCTGCGGCGTGCCCGTTCAAAAGGGGCGCTTTGACCGCGGCGCCTCAGCAGGGGCACGCCAACGGGCCAAGCGGGTCACGCGGACAGACTCAGGCGGCGTAGCGCTCGTCGACACGCACGCTGTCTCGCGCCGCGTGGCCCAGCCGGCGCCTCTGCCCGCCAGCTTTGCGGGCGACTGCCTCCGCCGCCGGACCGCCGCCCGGCCGCCGCCGGATCACCGCCCGATCACCGATCTGCGCGCTCAGGCCGCCTGCGGCGTGCGCTGCGTCAGGTTGGCGGCCAGCGGTGCGCTGCGCGTGCTGGTGTAGCTGGCCGATTTGACGGTGCTGACAAAGTGCCACTGGCCGCGCGCCTCGGCGGGGGTAAAGCGCATCATCAAGAAGCCGCGGCTGGCGGTTTCGGCGTAGCGCAGGTCGTCCACCACGCCCATGAAGATCTGCTGCGTCTGCGCGGGCGGCAGGGCCGACAGGTATTCCTCCATGCCGGGTGAGCTGACGCTGCTGGTGGCGAATTCCTGGCCGACCACCGTGCCGTCCATCAGCGTCAGCTGGCTGCTCCAGGCGTTGTGGGTGTCGCCCGCCAGCACGATCAGGCGCTTGCCCAGCTGGGCGGCGCTGGCCAGCACCTTTTCGCGCTCGGCCGGGTAGCCGTCCCAGGCGTCCAGGTTGTAGCCCAGCTTGGGGTTGCGCCGGGTGTCCAGCAGCGCGCGCTGCGCCTCGGTCAGCGCGGCGGGGTTTTGCGCGGCCACCTGCCGCGCGGTGAGGTAGTCGGTGATGGCCTTCATGCCCGCGGCCTGCGCCTCGGGCGTGGTGTTGGCCGCGTTCAACGCCGACAGCACGCTGACGGGCGCGGTCATGCGCGCCATCAGCACCTGCTGGCCCAGCACCTGCCAGGTGGCGCTGGAGCCGGCCATCTGCCGCTGCAGCCAGGCCAGCTGCTCGGTGCCCAGCAGTTGGCGCGTGGGCGAAGACAGCGCGGCGGCCGCCGCCTGCGCCGTGGCGGGGTTGGCCAGATCGGCCAGGCTGATCTGCTTTTCGCGGGCGATGACGCGCGTTTCCAGCATGTGCAGCGCTGCCAGGCCGCCGAAGTCAAAGCTGCGGTAGATCTTGCGCAAGTCGGTCGCGTCGGGCGTGCGCACGGGCATCCATTCGTGCCAGGCCTTCATGGCCGCGTCGCGCCGGGTGGTGAAGGCGCCCTCGGTGGCCGGGTCGTGGTTTTCGGCACCGGCCGTCCAGGCGTCGTTGGCGATCTCGTGGTCGTCCCACACGGCGATCAGCGGCAGGGCGGCGGCCAGCACTTTGATGTCTGGGTCGCTGCGGTACTGGGCGTAGCGGGTGCGGTAGTCGGCCAGCGTCAGGCATTCGGTGGTGGGCTGCACCACGCGGCCCATGGCGGGGGCGTCGGCGCTGGCGTAGCCGCCGGCGCCATATTCGTAGATGAAGTCGCCCAGGTGCAGCGCGAACTGCGCGTCGCTGCGCGCCACCTCGCCCATCACGTGGAAGTGGCCCGCCGGGTAGTTGGAGCAGCTGAGCACGGCCAGCGCCAGATCGGTGGCGCCCGCGGCGGGCAGCGTGCGCGTGCGGCCCACGGGCGACAGGCGCACGGCGGATTCGTCGGCCACGTCGTGCCGGAAGCGGTAGAAGTAGCTTTGCCCCGGCGCCAGGCCGGTGGCGTCGGCTTTGGCGGTGTGGCCTGCGGCGGCGCTGGCGACGGTCTTGCCGCTGGCCACGCGCTGGGTGAAGGCGGCGTCGCGCGCCACTTCCCACACCAGGGGCACGTCGGCGTCGCTGCCGGGCGGCTGCGCGTGCGTCCAGAGGATGACGCGGTCGGCCAGTGGGTCGCCACTGGCCACGCCGTAGGCGTACTTGGGCGCGGGGGTGTCGTCGTTGTCGTCGCTGCCGCCGCAGGCACTCAGGGCCACGCCGGCGCCAGACAAGGCGGCCAGGGCAGACAGGCGGATGACGAAGGCGCGGCGGTCGGGGCGGTGCATCGGGGAATTCGCTTTCTCGTGGGGGCTTGCCAATCTTGGTGCGCGCAGACGGCAATGCCTGCCGCACGCTGGCGCGGTTATCGGCGCCGCGCGCGACGCAGGCATGACAGCGCCGTGACGACCGGGTGACGGCGTTGCCGGGACAACAGCGAAACCAGCGGCGGAGTGGGCGGCCCCGCAAGCGGTGAGGTGGCGTTGGCGAGCGCGCCGCTCAGGTTCGCCAGCCGCCGCGGCTCACGGCCCGCCAGCTCCTTCGGCTTAGGGCTTGGGCACCACGAATTGCCAGCGCGACAGCTTCGGGTCGGCGTGGTTGCAGCGCGCCACGCTCAGCGTGCGCCAGCGGTGCGTGGCTTCAAAAGTGCGGTCGGATTCGGTGCCCGCGCTCAGGCACAGGCCGGAGCCGCGCAGCTCCACCCGCCCGTCGGGGCGGTGCACAAAGCGCTGCAGCGCGTCGGCTTCCATGAAAGGCGAGCGTTCGCCGCAGGGGCGCGGCATCACCGCGGCGCCGGCCAGGGCGCGCCCGTTCAGGCCAGCCACGGTGGCGCACAGGCGGTAGGCGGGAAAGTACAGGCGGCCGTCCGGCTCCAGCCGCACGGCTTCGTCGGCGTACAGGCCGGGCTTGCAGTTGTGCACGGTCATCGGCAGGTCAGGCCGGATGTGGTCGCCCGAGCCCATGATGTCCAGGCAGTAGCCGTCCTGCGGCCTGTCCAGCTTGTCGACCAGGCGCAGGTGGCCGGCGGGGCGGTCGGCGGCGTTGGGGGCCTGAGCGAAGGCGCTGGCGGCGCCCAGCGCAGTGAGCAGAAGAAAGGGCGCCAAGGTGCGGCGTGCAGCAATCAACATCGGTGAACAGCGAGAACTTCAACCGCCCGACCATAACGCGAAGGCGCTTGGCGCCTGGCGCGCCTTGGTGCACCTCGCGGCAGCGGGCGGGCAGGTCATCGTTGATCAGCCCGGCGGGCCGATGTCACGCCACCAGCGGCGCCGACTGCATGGCTTCGATCTGCTCGGTCAGCATGTGCACCTGCCCGCGCCAATAGTCGGCCGTGCCGAACCAGGGGAAGGCGGCGGGAAAGGCCGGGTCGTCCCAGCGCTGGGCCAGCCAGGCGCTGTAGTGGATCAGGCGCAGCGTGCGCAGCGGCTCGATCAGGGCCAGCTCGCGCCGGTCGAATTCGCGCAGCTGCTCGTAGCCGTCCAGCAGCGCGCCCAGCTGGCGCTGCTGGTCGTGCCGCTCGCCCGACAGCAGCATCCACAAATCTTGCACCGACGGGCCGCTGCGGCAGTCGTCCAGGTCGACGAAGTGCGGGCCGCCGCCGGGCACGTCCAGCGGCGTCCAGAGGATGTTGCCGGGGTGGCAGTCGCCGTGCAGGCGCAGCGTGGCGATGGGGTTGATATCTGAATCAAAATGGCCGACAGCGCTGGTGGGTATTGCGCTGCAAGCTGCGATTTGTATAGCGTTTTCGCTCAGCTCGGCCCATTCGCTGCGCACCTCGGGCGCCACGGCGCCCTGCGCCAGCAGCCATTCGCGCGGCGCGTGGCCGTAAGTCTGCGCGTTGATGCCCGGGCGGTGCGCAAAGGGGGCAGCGGCGCCCACGCCGTGCAGGCGTGCCAGAAAGCGGCCAATGGCTTCCAGCGCTTCGGGGTCGTCCAGCTCGGGCGCGCGGCCGCCCCGGCGCGGGCTGACGCTGAAGGCATAGCCCTCGAATTCATGCAGGGTGCGGCCGTTCAGCTGCAGCGGGCCGACCACCGGCACCTCGGCCGCCATCAGCTCGGCGGCGAAGGTGTGTTCTTCGGCGATCTGCGCGGCGCTCCAGCGCCCGGGGCGGTAGAACTTCAGCACCACCGCCGGGTGCGCGTCGGCCAGGGGCGTGCCGCGCTCGAGGTGCGCCAGGTACACGCGGTTTTCGTAGGAATTGAGGGCCATCAGCCGCCCGTCGGCCATCAGGCCCACGGCGGCCAGGGCGTCCACCACCACGTCGGGCGTCAGGCGGTCAAAGGGGTGGGGGGCTTGGGGGCTCGGGGTCATGCGCCGATTGTGGCGCGTGGGCGCAGCGGGGTCGGCGCGATCAGCGGCGCCGGCGGCGCGCTACGGTTTTGGGCGCACCGGGGGTTGGGGCTTGGTCATGTCTTCGGTGCAGTCGCCCACGTAGCGGCCTTCGCCCGCCATGGTCACGCGGCCCTTGCTGCCGCCGGGGCGTTCCACGTCTTGCACCATGCGCGTGGTCAGGCGGTCCAGCTCGGCGTGGTTGCTGATCTGCGCGCGCAGGGTGCTGCCGTCGGCCACGGTGCATTCCATGATCCACCTGGCGCTGTCGCCCTCGCGCTGGTAGTCGGACGAGGTGCATTTGGCCTGGCGTGCGGCCATGCGCTGGTCGTCCAGGTTGGGGCTGAGGTAGGGATCGGCAGCCAGGAATTCCGGCGTCAGGCAGATCTTCATGGTGTGGCGGCCCAGCGCTTCGGCGGGCTGGCCGGGCAGTTCGCGCGAGATGCTGGTGGCCACTTCCCAGCCGCCGGGCTTCATCACCGTTTGCGCCAGCGCGGGCGCGGCGGCGGTGAGGGCGGCCAGGCAGATCAGGGCCAGCGGTGCGGGGCGGGTCATCAGGAATCCTCGTGCGTCTGCAGGGAAAGCCATGATAGCCAGCGGGCCGGGGCGCCGGCGACGGCGTCCGTCAGCGGCCAGGGCGTGCCCTACCATTGCCGCACCATGCAAGACATCAGCACCCAGCTCATCCACCACCCCTACCGCGCGCCTGCAGATTTTGAGGCGCCGCAGCAAGGCGTTTTCAAGGCGTCCACCGTGGTTTTCCCCAACGTGGCGGCCATGCGCACGCGCGAATGGAAGGACAAGTCCGCCTACACCTACGGCCTGCACGGCACGCCCACCACCTTCGTGCTGGAAGAGCGCATCGCCACCCTGGAAGGCGGCCTGCAAACCGTGCTGGTGCCCAGCGGGCTGGCCGCCATCGCCAACGTGGCGCTGGCGCTGCTTAAAACGGGCGACGAGGTGCTCATCCCCGACAACGCGTACGGCCCCAACAAGACGCTGGCCGAGGGCGAGCTGGCCGCCTTCGGCATCACCCACCAGTACTACAACCCGATGGACGTGGCCGATCTGGCTGCGCGCATCACGCCCCGCACCAAGCTGGTGTGGCTGGAGGCGGCCGGCTCCGTCACCATGGAAATGCCCGACCTGATCGCGCAAGCGCGCCTGTGCCGCGAACGCGGCGTGGTCAGCGCGCTGGACAACACCTGGGGCGCGGGCCTGGCCTTCAACGCCTTTGACCTGGACGGCCACGGCCTGGCGGTGGACCTGACGGCGCAGGCCGTCACCAAATACCCCAGCGGCGGCGGCGACGTGCTGATGGGCAGCGTGACCACGCGCGATTTGGGCCTGCACATGAAGATCAAGCTGACCCACATGCGCCTGGGCCTGGGCGTGGGCGGCAACGACGCCGAAGCGGTGCTGCGCGCGCTGCCCAGCATCGCCTTGCGCTACCACGCGCAGGACAAGGCGGCACGCCAGCTGGCGCGTTGGTGCCTGAACCAGTCGGCCTTTGCCCAGGTGCTGCACCCTGCGCTGGACGGATCGCCCGGCCACGCGCACTGGCGCCAGCTGTGCGGCGCGGCCGACGCGCGCGGCCAGGGCGCGGCGGCGGGCCTGTTCAGCGTGGTGGTCGATGCGCGCTACACCCAGGCGCAGGTGGACGCGTTTTGCGATGCGCTCAAGCTGTTCAAGCTGGGCTACAGCTGGGGCGGCCCCGTCAGCCTGGTGGTGCCCTACGAGCTGGCCACCATGCGCAACCAGGGCTGGCCCGCGCACCTGGCGCAAGGCACGGTGGTGCGCTTTGCCACCGGGCTAGAGGCCGCCGACGATCTGCAGGCCGATCTGCAACAGGCCCTGGCGGCGGCCCTGCCGGGCTGAGCTCGCTCAGCAGCGCAGCGCTGCGTGGCGCTGGGGTTTGGCCACGCGCCAGCGCCCCTCTGCCGCGCTGCGCGGCGTGCTGTAATTACTATGAAAAGAGTAGCTGCCGGCGCTGGTGCAGCGGGCGCTGGAGGCTTGTTTTACTTGAATGTCTGGCAGCGCGGGCGCTGAGCCTTCCCTATGGATTCCCTCTCCCAAATCGCGCTTGGCGGCGCCGTTGCGGCCGCCGTGGTGCCCGCCAGCCACCGCCGCGCGGCGCTGGCGGCGGGCGCGGTGCTGGGCACGCTGCCCGATCTGGACAGCCTGCCGATCTCGCTGCTCACCCAAGACCCGGTTGCGCTGATGACCTGGCACCGCAGCGTGACCCATTCGCTGCTGGTGCTGCCATTGGTAGCCTGGGCCATCTGGGCCTTTTTCCGCAGGCGGGGCGGGCGCGTGGCGCAGGCGCCTCGCGCGTGGTTCTGGGCCATCCTGCTGGCCTTGGTCACCCATCCGCTGCTGGACGCATTCACCGTGTACGGCACGCAGCTGTGGTGGCCACTGCCGGCGCGCCCCACGATGTGGTCGACCGTCTTCATCATCGACCCGCTGTACACCGTGTGGCTGCTGGTCGCCTGCGCGGTGGCCTGGGCCGTGCCGCGCCGGGCGCTGGCGCAGCACGCGCTGGTGGCGGGGCTGGCGCTGTCCAGCGCGTACCTCGGCTGGTCGGTGCTGGCCAAGGCGCTGGTCGACCGCGCCGCCGTGGCCGCGTTGGCGCCAATGGGGCTGGCGCACGCGCCGCGTTTTTCGGTGCCCCAGCCTTTCAACACCTTGCTGTGGCGCGTGGTGGCGATGACGCCAGACGGCTACGTGATGGCCGACCGATCGCTGGTGGCCGACCGCGGGCCCATGCGCTTTGCCGCCCACACCAGCGACACGGCCGCGCTTCAGGCCGTGGCGGCGTACCCCGCCGTGCAGCGGCTCGGCTGGTTCAACCACGGCTTCATGCGTGCGCAGGTGCAGCCGGGCGCCGCAACCGTAGCGGGCGTGCAAAGTGGCGTCGAAGGCCAGGACGTGCTGGTGCTGAGCGACCTGCGCATGGGGCTGGAGCCGGACTACACCTTCAACTTCGCCGTGGCCACGCGCGCACCGGGCGCGGCGTGGCAAGCCCTGATGCCGCCCGCGCGCGTACCCGCCAGCGGCGGCGCAGCGCTGTCGCCCGACGGTATCGGCGCGCTGTGGCGCGGGGTGTGGCAGCGCATCTGGCACACGCCGGGCGCTTGACGCGGTCAAGCCGCGGCTTCGGCCTCCGCCGCACTGAGTGAAACCCCTTGCTTGCCGCACGCGCAGGCGGGCGGTACGCTGACACGGCCGCAGCCGGCGGGTGCGCGCCAAGCCGCCGCCGGTTCGCGGCGTTCTTGCCGACTTCACGCTCTGCGCCGCACCGCCCATGCCAGATTCACCGCACGCACCTCCCGCGCCGCCATCGCCATCTGCGCAGGTCGCGCTGGATGCGGCCGACTACCAACCCTACGTGCCGCCACCCTCCACCGTGCCGATGGCGATCATGGTGCCGCTGACGCTGCGCGACCCGCTGCGCTGGCTGGGCCTGGGCTGGCGTGATTTCATGGCCGCGCCCGGCATCGGCGTGTTCTACGGCCTGTGCTTCTGGGCAATGGCGGCGGTGCTGACGCTGGTGTTTCGCAACCGGCCGGAATACGTGATGTCGATCGCCTCAGGTTGCCTGCTGGTCGGGCCGTTTCTGGCGATGGGGCTCTACGAAGTCAGCCGGCGGCGCGAGCTGGGCGTCAAGCCCGAGCTGGGGGCATCGCTGACGTGCTGGGACAAGCACCTGCGCAGCATGGGCATGCTGGTGCTGGTGCTGATCGTGCTGGAGCTGCTGTGGGGCCGCGCCTCGCTGGTGGTCTTCGCCGTGTTCTTCAACACCGGCATGCCGTCCACCGCCGGGGTGCTGCAGGCCATCTTCAACCCCGAGAACCTCGAATTCGTGCTGGTGTACCTGGCCGTGGGCGGCGTTTTCGCGCTGCTGGTGTATTCCACGGCCGTGGTGTCCATCCCGATGATTCTGGATCGCGACACCGACGCCATCAGCGCCGCCATCACCAGCATCCGCGTGGTGTTTGCCAACCCGATCACCTTGTTCTGGTGGGGCTTTCTGATCACCTTGTTGATCGCGGTGGCGCTGGCCACCTGGGGCGCGGGCTTCGTGGTGATCGGCCCGCTGCTGGGGCACGCCAGCTGGCACGCCTACCGCGGCGCCGTGCGGTGGCAAGAGCCGCCGTCATCAATGCCCAAGGAAGCCGTGCCGACAGTGGGTGATACAGTGGATCGAATCTGAAGGAGATCTGCGAATTGGCCACCCCCAACTACGGCTACGAGAAACGCCAGCGTGAGCTGGAGAAAAAGCGAAAGAAAGAGGACAAGGCCCGCGCCAAGGCCGACCGCAAGGCCGGCCTGTTGCCGGACGGCGAAGGCCAGGGCCCCGAAGAGGCCGATGGTGCTGCACACGGCGGCGACGGGGCCGATGCGGGCAGCGCTGGTGAAGGCGGTGACGGCGGCGGCGACGGTGGTGACTGAGTCGGCCGCTGGTTCGGCCTTTTGCTGATCCGCCGACCTGCGCCCCCGCAGGGGCGCGCAACCCGACGGGCGCTTTGGCGCCCGTTATCTTTGGTGGCGCACCGATCAGGCAGACAAGCGATGCTGCGTGCAAGGCCTCGGCAGCGAGCGCGCCTTGCAGCGCGCCGCGCGTGAGCTCAATGGGGCGAAGCGGGTGTCGGCGCTACCAGGATGTCCCGCGCCGCCGCGGCCAGTGCGGCGGGCGAGCGATCCGCCAGCGCCACGGCCGCTGCCTGGTCAAACTGGCTGAAGTTGCGCTGCGTCGATGCGGCGTAGCCCGGGTCGTAGTGGCGCGCCAGCAGGTCGCGCACCACCGCCTCGGTGTGGCCGCTGTGCACCTGTGCCGTCCACTCGTCGACCACGGCGCGACCGCGCAGCGCCACCAGCGTATCCAGGCGCCGGCAGAAGAAATCCGGGTCCCGCACAAAGAAGGGGTAGTCCTCCAGCAGCAGGGCCACGCGCTCGTCTTGCGATAAGTCCACGCGCAGGCATGGGCTGGCGCGCATGGCGTCGATCAGCGCGTCGGGCAGGGTGACGTTGCCCACCTTCTTGCTTTCCGCCTCCACGTACACGGGCCGGGCGGGGTCGAAGGCGCGCAGCGTTTCCCACACCAACATCTCAAAGCGCTTTTGCGATGGCTGCGGGTGGCCAGGAATCAGGCCCAGCACCGAAGCGCGGTGGCTGGCCAGCGCCTCCAGATCCAGCACCTGCGCGCCGGCCGCGTGCAGCGCGTGCAGCAGCCGTGTCTTGCCCGAGCCGGTGGGCCCGCACACCACGCGGTATTGCAGGCGCTGCACGCGCGCGGGCAAGTCGGCCAGCATGGCGCGCCGAAAGGCCTTGTAGCCCCCTTCGATCACCTGCACGCGAAAGCCGATCTGCCCCAGGATGAGGCCCAGCGCGCCGCTGCGCTTGCCGCCGCGCCAGCAGTACAGCAGCGGTTGCCAGTTCTTGGGCTTGTCCATCACCTCGCGCTCGATGTGCGCGGCAATGTTGCGGGCCACCAGCGCGGCGCCAAGTTTCTGCGCCTCGAAGGGGCTGACCTGTTTGTACATCGTGCCGACGCGCGCGCGCTCGTCGTCGTGCAGGCTGGGCCAGTTGAGGGCGCCGGGCAGGTGGTCGTGTGCCCATTCGCTTTCGCTGCGCGCGTCGATCACTGCGCTGAAAGCTCCCAGCTGCGCCAGCGCAACGCCCGCGTCAATTCGGTGAACGCTCAAGGCAGCATCTTTCGCAGGCTGGGGTAGATGTTGGCCAGGATGGTCGGGTGCGCCTCGGCCGTGGGGTGGATGCGGTCGGCCTGGAACAGCTTGAGGGCGTCCGCCTGGTCCGCTACGCCCTTGAGCATGAAGGGCACCAGCGCCGCGCCGTTGGCCTTGGCCACTTGGCCGAACAGGTCGGAAAACTGCTTGCCGTAGGCCGCGCCGTAGTTGGGCGGCATCTGCATGCCGATCAGCAGCACCTTGGCGCCGGCCTGTTGCGCGGCCTGCGTCATGGCCGTCAGGTTGGCTTGGGTCGCCTGCAGCGACAGGCCTCGCAGCGCGTCATTGCTGCCCAGCTCGATCACCACCACCTTCGGCTGATGCGTCTTCAAGAGCGCCGGCAGGCGCGCGCGGCCCCCGGCCGTGGTGTCGCCCGAAATGCTGGCATTGACCACCTGCGCGGGCACCTTGTCGGCCTGCAGCTTTTGCGTGAGCAGGGCCACCCAGCCCGTGCCGCGCGCCAGGCCGTACTCGGCGCTGAGCGAATCGCCCACCACCAGCACCTTGGGCGCGTCGGCCGCGTGGCCAGCGGCGGATACGCCCAGTGCAGCGGCCCAAAGGACGGAGCGGATAAAGTGTCGTCGCAACAAGAAACAGCCTCTCAATGACGGAACCCATGCCCGGCGGCACGCCGAACACCCCTCGCCCCCAGATCATCACGGTGGAGCATGTTTTCAAGTCGGTCACCGACTCCACCGGCACGCTGGATATTCTGCGCGATATCGATTTCGCCCTGGCACCGCGCGAAACCGTGGCCATCGTGGGCGCGTCGGGCTCGGGCAAGAGCACGCTGCTGTCGATCATCGCGGGGCTGGACACGCCCACGCGCGGCACTGTTCGGCTGGATGGCGACGATCTTTTTGCCGTGGGCGAAGACCAGCGCGCGGCCTTGCGCGCACGCAAGGTCGGCTTTGTGTTTCAAAGCTTCCAGCTGCTGGGCAACCTGACCGCGCTGGAAAACGTGATGCTGCCGCTGGAGCTGGCCGGCCGCCGCGACGCGCGCGGCGCCGCTGCCGAGATGCTCGCCCGCGTGGGCCTGGCCGAGCGCCTGGGCCGCTACCCGAAGGTGCTGTCGGGCGGCGAGCAGCAGCGCGTGGCCTTGGCGCGCGCCTTCGTCGTGCACCCGGCCGTGCTACTGGCCGACGAGCCTACCGGCAGCCTGGACTTCGCCACGGGCGAAAAAATCATGGAGCTGATGTTCGACCTGAACCGAGAGCAAGGCACCACGCTGGTGATGGTGACGCACGACCGCGCGATCGCTGCGCTGTGCGAGCGCCGGCTGACGGTGGAAGCGGGCCGCATTGCGGCGGACGAGCGCGCGGCGGCCGCGGCTTAGAGCGACGCGCGGGCGTCGGCACGCGCGCGCCGGCCCCATCGGATCGACCGGCTAAACCCTGGCGGAATCAAGATCGTGCCGAGGCCAGCGACCAAGAGCGCCCAATACGCCACAAACGGCCCGCTGAAGCGAAAAGCGATGGGCGTCACCTCGTGATTGGCCACGCGATAGCGCGACCAGAAGATGGTGCCCTCGTCGCTGTATTTCACGTCCAGTACGCCGTCAGCACGAGGCGTCACCTCCAGAGTGTCGTGCTCCGCCAAGGCGTGGCGCGTTGGTGTCGCCGTGGTGGGTATCAGCAGCTTGCTCTGATACTGCGACGGGTTCAGTTCGTAGTCGCGCCAGCGTACGACGGCGGGCGCACCGTCCTTCAGCACCGCGATGGGAAAGTTGGGGTGTACCGGCTTGGCGCCAGGGTAGGCCTCTGAGGTCAGGATGTAGGGCAGGCCCTGACTGGCGGCGAGCGTCAGGCAGACGAAAAGCAGCACGCGGGCCAAGGCCAGGCCGCAGCGCTGTAGCAGGGTTTGGCGCGACAAGATCAGTGACTCGCAGGATTGGGGCTGCCGGCCGACCGCCATGGCGCGTGCACGGGGGTCAAGCTTGTACACCCGTTGTGAGCGACTCATGCGCCGATCGGGCCATTCGAAGCGCGCGGGCGCGGCGCCCTTTGGCCCAGACGGCCAACGGCAGGCAAGGCGCAGGCTGGTTCATCCGCGCATTGTGCCCAGGTCGTTCTGCGCTCCACCGTGGGTCGAGAATTTAGGTCAAATGGGCCGACAGCGCCCGTCTGATGAGCGGCGGCAGCTATCAATATTGAAGTGTCCATACGAACTGCGAGTGCCACGGCCTGCGCCGGCAAGCCATGCCACGCCAGCGTCACAGCTGGTACGCCACCGACGTAACCATGCCTTCCAGCAGATCTCGCCCCCAGGAAGGCGGGGTGGCCGTGGCCGGGGTGCCTTCGGCCGCGTGGGTTTCGATCCACTGCGCCAGCCAGTCGATTTCAGTGGGGCCGTAGAAGGCGGCCATCGCCTCGAAGTTGACGAACAGGCTGCGCCCGTCCAGGTTGGCCGAGCCGCACAGCGCCAGCGCGTGGTCCACCACCACGGCCTTGGCGTGCATCATGCGCGGCAGCAGGCGCACCTCGGCACCCGCTTCGACCATTTCGCGCACCGCGCGCCCGCGCGCGATGTCGGGCAGGCGGTGGTTGGAATCGGCGGGCAACAGCAGCAGCACGCGCACGCCGCGGCGTGCGGCCAGGGTCAGCGCTTCCAGCAGGCCGTCGTCGGGCACGAAGTACGGCGTGGCCAGCAACAGGCGGTCCGTGGCGTGAACGGCGGCCGACGTCAGCAGTGCGTGCAGCACGTCGTCGTGAAAGTCGGGGCCGCTGGGCACCCACTGGGCCAGGGGCGCGGCGCGGTGAGTGGGGTCGTCGGGCGAGGGGCGGGCGGCGTCGCTGCGCAGCGTGCGGCCTTCGTCCAGCGCCTGCGCTTCGTACAGCCGCACGCGTTCCGCGTAGCCGATGCGCGGGTTGCGGTTCAGCCCGCGCGCCAGGCGCCAGTCGCCCTCGAACATCGCGTGCGCCTGCACGGCCAGCGTGCCGGTGGCGGTGAAGCTCAAGTCCAGCCAGGGCGGCTCGGTGGTGCTGCCGATGAAGTATTCGTTGGCCAGGTTGCGCCCGCCGCCCCATACGTGCTGGCCGTCGGCGACGACCAGCTTGCGGTGGTCGCGCATGTTGGTGCGGCTGCGGCGCGGGTTGTGGCGCAGCGGCATGAACAGGCGCGTCTGTACGCCGGCGGTTTTCAGTTGCGCGTCGTGGCTGTGCGCGCTTTTCAGGCTGCCGATGGCGTCCACCAGCAGGCGCACGCGCACACCGGCGCGGGCGCGTTCGCTCAGGATGTGCGCCACCTGGGCGCCCACCTCGTCGTCGCCCAGCACGTAGGTGCACACGTCCAGCGTGCGGCGCGCCGAGCGCATCAACGCCACCAGGGCGCGCAGGGCTTCGTCGCCCTCGGCCTGAAACTGCACGCTGGCCTGCGGGTGCGCCTCGGCCACGCCCAGCGCGGCCAGCAGGCGCGTGGCCCAGGGCGGCGCCAGCACGGCCCAGTCGCCCTGCGGCGCGGGCTGCGGGTCGCTGGTGGGCCGCACCACCTTGCGTGTGCCGAAGATCAGAAAAATCGGAATGCCGAGGTACGGAAACGCGGCAATGCCCAGCACCCAGGCCAGCGCCGCGTAGGGCGGGCGGCGCTGGCGCCGCACCCGCGTGGTGACCACGTAGACCAGCAGGCCCGCCGAGACAAAGGCCAGGTGTTCAAGCGGCGACAGGGTGGGCAGGCGGATCATGCAGGGCAGAGTCTAGGCGGTGGTCGTTCGTGCTGGCGCGGAGGCGATGCGCGCGGTACCGCGGTGGCTGGTCTCGGGCCCCTGCGCTGACCGCGTGGTTCGCGTGTAACAGCGGCGCCGACGGAGGGTCGGCTTGACCTACATCAATCGGTTGCGAAGTCGCGCGCGACGGCGGCCCGGCGCGATTGCGCGCGTTCGTATGCAGGCATATAAACACTTTGCATTTGCTTATTCGATAAACGATTAAGACCGCCCAGGCGGCCGAGCCATCGGCCAACCCAGCGGCCCTCACCATGAAAACTGCCACCGTATCCGCCCTTACCGCCCTGCTGGGCGCCGCGGCCTTGTTCAGCGGGGGGCTGGCTTTGGGCAACGCGCCCGCCACTGCGCCGTCCGCTGCTGCGGGCGCGGCCGCGTTGCAATCGCCCGCCTCTTCGCCCTCGGCGCCTTCGCCCCACGCGCAGGGCGCGAAGGTCATCGACGACCTGCCTGCCAACTACGCCAGCGATCTCGACGCCGCCACCCGCGCTCTGGTTGAAAAAGGTCGCTACGTGGCCCGCCTGGGCGATTGCGTGGCCTGCCACACCAGCGCACAGGGCAAGCCCCTGGCGGGTGGCTTGGCGCTGGAGACACCCTTCGGCAAGCTCTATTCGACCAACATCACGCCCGACGCCACGCACGGCATCGGCCAATACAGCTTCGAGCAGTTCGAGCGCGCCATGCGCAAGGGCGTGGCCGCTGACGGCCACAACCTCTACCCCGCCATGCCGTACCCGTCGTACGCCAAGATGACGACGGAGGACCTGCAGGCCCTGTACGCCTACCTGATGAAGGGCGTGGCGCCCGTGGCCCAGGCCAACCAGCCGCTGGGCATGTCGTTCCCGTTCAACCAGCGCTGGGGCCTGGCGATCTGGAACTGGTTCTTCCTGGACGACGCGCCGTTCAAGCCCGTGGCCGGGCAAACCGAGGCCTTCAACCGCGGGGCCTACATCGTGCAGGGCGCCGGCCATTGCGGCGCCTGCCACACGCCGCGGGGCATCGGCTTTCAGGAAAAGGCGATGTCCGACCAAGGCAGCAGCGGCAGCTATTTCCTGTCGGGCGAGACGGTCGAGCACTGGCGCGCCCTGAGTCTGCGCAACCTGTGGACACCCGAAGAAACCGCCGAGATGCTCAAGACCGGCCGCAACCAGCACGGCACCGTCTCGGGCAACATGGTGGACGTGGTGCAGAACAGCACCCAGTACATGACCGATGGCGACCTGCTGGCCATCGGCACCTACCTCAAGGCGCTGCCAGCCGGCCAGCACGACCTGCCCATGCAGGTGGCGCAAGGCCCGACGCCCGCCATTGCCCCGGCTGGCGCCGTGGCGGTGCCGGCGGCCGAGGGCAAGGTGCCCGCCGACATCTACACCAGCGCTGGTGGCCTGGGCTACCTGCAGTTCTGCACCGACTGCCACCGCGCCGATGGCCAGGGGGTGAAGAACGTGTTCCCGCCGCTGGCGGGCAACACCGCACTGACGTCGGACGACCCATCCACCCTGCTGCACATCACGCTGACGGGCTGGAAGTCGCCCCAGACGCAGTCGCATGCGCGCGTGCTGACCATGCCGGGCTTCGCCCGCTTGGGCGATGCTGAGATCGCCGACATCGCCAACTTCGTGCGCAAGAGCTGGGGCCGGCCCAACGCCCAACCCGTGACGGCCGCCATGGTGGCCAGCATGCGCAAAGATTTGGCGGCCAAGAACATCGACAACAGCCAGTTTGAAACGCCCCGCCTGGCCAGCATGCTGGGCGAACCCAACGCCCAGCAACTGGTGCTGGGCGCGCGCCTGAACATCGCCACGCACGAGATGCTGCCCAAGAACGTGGGCGCCGCCATGAACTGCGCCAGCTGCCACCTGAACGCCGGCACCGTGGCCGACGGCTCGCCCTACATCGGCGTATCCGCCTTCTTCCCCAGCTATGCGCCGCGCGCAGGCCGCGTCATCACCATGGAAGACCGCATCAACGGCTGCTTCCTGCGTTCGATGAACGGCAAGGCCTTGCCGGTCGATTCCGATGAAATGAAAGCCATGGTCGCCTACTTCGACTGGATGAAGCGCGAAACCAAGCCCGGCGACAAGGTGGCAGGCCGCGGCGTGGGCAAGATCGACCCCAAGATCGTGCCCAACACCGACAACGGCAAGCAGATCTACACCGCCCAATGCGCCCTGTGCCATGGCGAAAACGGCGAAGGCATCAAGAACGCCGCCGGCAAGTGGGTCTACCCGCCGCTGTGGGGCGACGATTCGTTCAACATCGGCGCGGGCATGGCGCGCACCTACACCGCCGCCGCCTTCGTCAAACGCAACATGCCCATCGCCTTCCATGAGAAATTCCCGCTGGGCCAGGGCGGCCTGAGCGATCAGGAAGCGGTGGACGTGGCCGAGTACTTCACCCACATGCCGCGCCCGGACTTTGCGGGCAAAGTCAAAGACTGGCCCAAAGACAAGAAACCGGCCGACGCGCGGTACTGAAGCGGCCCGCCGCGCCGCAGGGCGACAGGGCTGGCCGCGCCCGCGCCCTGTGTTTGCAATGAAATTGATAGCTGCCAGCGCTGGCCCTGTCTGCGCTGGCGGCCGATTTAGTTCATGACCATCGTCCCGGCGGCCCGCCAGGCCCGCCTGCCCGGCCCGCCGCCCGGATAATGCCGCCCATGTCATCTCCCAAAGTCCTGTTCGGTTTCCACGCGGTGGGCGTGCGCCTGAAGACCGCGCCCGCGTCGGTGATCGAGGTCTATGCCGACCCCGCCCGCCGCGATGCGCGCATGAAGCAGTTTTTGAGCCGCGCGGCCGAAACCGGCGTGCGCGTGATCGAGGCCGACGCCGCCCGCCTGACCAAGCTGGCGGGCAGCGCCGGGCACCAGGGCGTGGCCGCGCGCGTGCAGGCGCTGGAAGGCGTGCGCACGCTGGACGAGTTGCTGGACGACTTGGCCGAGCAGGGCACCGTGCCCCTGCTGCTGGTGCTGGACGGCGTGACCGACCCGCACAACCTGGGCGCCTGCCTGCGCGTGGCCGACGGCGCGGGCGCGCACGCCGTCATTGCACCCAAGGACCATGCGGCGGGCATCAACGCCACCGTGTCCAAGGTGGCCAGCGGCGCCGCAGAGACGGTGCCGTACTTCATGGTGACCAACCTGGCGCGCACGCTGGGCGAGCTGAAAGAGCGCGGCATCTGGGTGACCGGCACGAGCGAAGACGCCGACAAGACGCTCTACCAGGTGGATTTGACGGGCCCCACCGCGCTGGTGCTGGGCGCCGAGGGCCCCGGCATGCGCCAGCTGACGCGCAAGACCTGCGACCAGCTGGTGCAGATCCCGATGAAGGGCGCGGTGGAAAGCCTGAACGTCAGCGTGGCCAGCGGCGTGTGCCTGTACGAGGCGCTGCGCCAGCGCGGCGGCTGAAAGCGCGCGGCCAGGTTGGTGGGCGCTCTTTGTCTCTTTGTGGGGCTCGTTCTGACGCTCGAAAGCGTTGGCCGATTGCTATTGAATAAATAGCTGCCAGCGCAGGTGCTACTTGCGCTGGAAGCTGTTTTTATTCATAAACATCAGGCGCCGGGCAGCAGCGACAGGTCGCTGTACATCGGCTCCCACACGTGGCCGTCCAGGTCTTCAAAGCTGCGCGAATACATCCAGCCGTGGTCTTGCGCGGCGCGCGGCTCCTTGCCGCCGGCGGCCAGGGCGGCGGTCACCATGGCGTCTACCTCGGCACGGCTGCGCAGGCCGATGCACAGCAGCGCTTCGGTGGCCTGGTGCGCGTCGGCGACGGGCTTGCTCAGGAAGGACTGAAAGAATGGCTCGACCAGCAGCATGACGTAGATGTTCTCGCCCACGATCATGCAGGTGGCGTTCTTGTCGGTGAACTGCGGGTTGAAGGTGAACCCGAGCGCGGTGAAGAACGCGATGGAGCGGTCTAAATCTTTCACGGGCACGTTCACCCAGATGTCTTTGGCTTTCATGGCGATGTCTCCAGTGCCTGGTTTTCGCAGACTTGCTTGAGGGCTTGCGGCACCTGGCCGCAGGCGTTGTGGTTGAAGCTGGCAAAGCGGCTGCGCAGGGCGTAGCCGGTGTGGCGGAAGTCCGCGGTGGTCGTCACAGGCAGGGCCGCCGGGCTGCCAGCGCGCTGGATCGGCACGCCGCCGCTGTGGCCCTCTGCCCTGATCGAACGCGAGCACGGGGCACCAATGGCGATGGCGTGGTGCGTGTCGCCCATGGCGGTTTTGCCTGACGGGCTCAGAGCGTGGCGGCCAGGGCCGCCATCTGGTCGGCGCAAACGCCCCAGCCGGTGTGAAAGCCCATGGCTTCGTGCTGCTCGCGGGCCTCTTGCGTCCAGTGGCGGGCGATGGCGGTGTAGCGGGTTTGGCGGCCGCTGGCGCCCTCGGGCTCGAAGGTGACGATGGCCGTCATGAAAGGCTTGGCCGACGGCACCCAGCCGGCGGTGTAGGCGTCGGTGAACACCAGCTTCCGATCGGGCAGCACTTCCAGGTATACGCCGGCGTTGGGGTACTCGTTGCCGTCGGGGTCGCGCATCACGATCAGGCTGGCGCCGCCGGGGCGCACGTCGAACTGGGCTTGCGAGATGGTCCAGGGCTTGGGCACGAACCACTGGGGGATCAGCGCCGCGTCGGTCCAGCAGCGGTACAGCTTGGCGGCGGGTGCGTCGATTAGGCGGGTGAGCACCAGGTCGAACGGGTGGGCCGCTGGCGCGGGCGGGGTGGTGTCGTTGGGCATGGCGCTGGCCTACAAAGGTACGGGTGAGGAAGGGGGCGAGTCCAGAAAGCGCGGGGCAATCAGCGCGTGGAAGGGGTAGAACTGCAGGTAGGGCTGGGCTTCGCGCAGCACCCTTTCAACCGAGGCGCGCGCCATCAAGCGATCAAAGTACGCCAGCAGCAGCGGGTGGCGCTCGTCGATGGGTTGCAAGGTGTGGGCAAAGAACAGCGCGGGGGCGGCGGCGCAGTCGGCCATCGAAAAGTGCGGGCCGCAGACCCACGGCGCACCGTGTTGCAGCTGCCCGTTGATCAGGCCCCAGGCGCGTTCAATGGCCTGCAGCGCGGGCTGCGCCTGGCCCTGGCGCACGAAGGGCTGGCCTTTCAACCGGTCGGCCACGATTTGCTGCATGGGCGTTTGCACGTGCAGGTCGAACACGCGGTCCCAAAGCCGGACGGCCAGGGCGTCGGCGCGGTTGGCGGGCAACAGCGCTTCGGCGCCGGGGTAGTACAGATCCAGGTATTCAAGGATGACGGACGCTTCGGCCACGTTTTGGCCACGCGCGCTGTCATGCAGCACCGGAAACTTCACCAGCGGCCAAACCGCGGCCAGGGCATCGCGGTCGTCGGGCTGGCTGAGGTCGATCAACCTTGGCTCGAACGGTGTGCCCAGCTCATACAGCCCCACCAGCGCCTTGTGGCAGTAGGACGACAAGGGGCGGTAGTACAGCGTGAGCGACATGGTCAGCGCATCGAATGCAGGCCGACCAGGTTGCCTTCGGTATCGACGATCAGCGCGCAGTGGCCGTATTCGCCGATCGGAAACTTGCCGCGGTGGATCTTGCCGCCTGCCGCTTCGACACGGGCCAGCTCCACGGCGCAGTCGTCGCAGCGCAGATAGACCAGCGTGCCCCCGCCGCCGGGCGCGGCGCCGTCCATCTTGACCAGCGCGCCCGCGGCGCCGGCCGCCGCTACCTGCATGGGAAAGGCCATCATCCGCATGCCGGCGGCGGCGGCCCCGTCGTCGCCCACTGGGGTGGGCAGGGGCGTGAGCTGGGTGAAAAACACCGATTCATAGAACGTGACGGCGCGCGTCATGTCGTTCACGTAGATCTCGAACCAGACGACGGGGTTGGGGTTCATCGCGCTCTCCTTGATCGAATGAAATGGGCTGCTCAGGCCTTGGTCGGCTCGGACACGACGTTGACCATCCAGGGCGTGCCAAATCGGTCGGTCACCATGCCAAAGCCTTGTGACCAGAACGTGGCGCCAAAGGGCATGGAGACCTGGCCGCCGGGCGTCAGGCCCTCGAAGATGCGCTGGCCTTCGGCCACGGTCTCCACCCCGATCGACACGGACAGGCCTTGCGGCTTTTGATAGCCGCCACCGCAGCCGTCATTGGCTTGCCCGGGCATGGCCGGCAGCGTGTCCGACGCCATGATCGACTGCGCGCCGACCACCAAGTGCGCATGCATGATGCGCTTCTTGGCGGCCTCGGGCAACGGCGGCATGCCCGCGTCGGCAGGCATCTCGCCAAAGGTGCCCTGGTACGTGATCTGCCCGCCCAGCAGCTGCGCGTAGAACGCCATGGCCTCGGCGCAGTTGCCGTCGAAGGTGAGGTAGGGGGTGAATTGCATGGTGAGCTCCGGGGGTGAATAGGTGAATGGGTGAGGCGTCAGGCCGCGCCATCGAAGGCGGCCTGCAGTTGGGCGATGTCCAGCTTCTTCATGCCCATCAAGGCTTTCATCGCACGCTGGGCGCCAGCGGCGTTGGCCGAGTTGTGAAATTGCTCCCACAGGCGCGGGGTGATCTGCCAAGACACGCCGTAGCGGTCGGCCAGCCAGCCGCACTGCTGCGCGGCCGGGTCGCCCCCTTCGCCCAGGCGGGCCCAGTAGTGGTCGATCTCGGCCTGCGTATCGCAATTGACCATCAGCGAAACGGCGGGCGAAAACTTGAACAACGGCCCGCCGTTCAGGCCCAGCATGGGCTGGCCGTCCAGCGTGAACGACACCGTCATCACCGAGCCGGGTGGCCGCTGGTGCTGCTCTTGCCCCACGTCGCTGTAGTGCGTGATCAGGTCGACGCTGGAGTTGGGAAAGATGCCGGCGTAAAAGCGCGCGGCTTCTTCGGCCTGGTCGTTGAACCACAGGCAAGGGTTGATGCGTTGCAGGCTGGGCATGGCGGGCTCCAAGAACGTGGGTGGGTTGGCAGAACGGGGCGAGGTGTCGGCGGACAAGCGGTTCAGCAACAGAGCTGGTCGGCGGAAGGCGGCGGCAGTGGCCTTTCGCGGGGGAGGGGCGGCCGATGGGTCAGGCCGAAACCCGCTCGCGAAGGCCGCCAAAGATCATGCGCTGACGATCGGGCGGCGTCTGTTTCGGCGTGTGAATGTCGGCCATGAAGGCCGCCTGGCCTTGGTCGCGCGTGGCCGTGGCTGGCGAAACCGTCCATGAGAGCCGCCCGGTTTCATCTGGTTGGCATTTCGCGGTCCCGCGTCCGTTAACTGCCAGCGCGGCGCGGCGGCGAAGCAGTAGGGCCGATTCGGAGGTGATCTGGCGAGCTGGGGAGAGGCCTCACGCTGCGCGGCGGGCACGGCGAGGGCGATTCCGTATCCGTATCCGTTGTCGTAGGCGCTGGGCTGCATGGTGTCTCCTGGCCGGTTATGTGTACGTCGTCCACTTCATTCTGCCGTAAACTGGACGGCGTCCACATTTAACCCTCAGCCAGCCATGGTCAAGGCGCGACCGAATCCCGCCCGCACAGAGGCGAGCTTGCCAGACGCATCCGTCTTCCCCCCCGCCGACATCCCCCAGCGCCGCGAAACCTACCGCCACGGCGACCTTCGCCGCGCGCTGCTGGATGCGGGCGTCGCCCTGGCGCGCGAAGGCGGCCCCGCCGCCGTGGTGGTGCGCGAGGCCACGCGCCGCGCGGGCGTGGTGCCCAACGCGGCCTACCGCCACTTCGCCAACCGCGACGACCTGTTCGACGCCGTGCGCGGCGCCGCGCTGGGCGCATTGGCGCGGGCGATGGAGCGCGAGATTCGCCGTGCCACGCGCGGCATCACCGCGGCGCCCGAGCGCGCCCGCGCCGCCTTCAAGGCGGTGGGCACCGGCTACGTGCGCTTTGCGCAGACCGAGCCGGGGCTGTTCCGCGCCGCCTTCGCCGCCCAGCCGTTCGACGTGGGCGCTGCGCAGCCGCGTGCCGATGCGCGCGGTGACGGCGGGCGCGACCCGTTCCAGATCCTGTGCGACACGCTGGACCAGCTGGTCGCCAGCGGCGTGTTGGGCGCCGCGCGCCGCCCCGGCGCCGAGTTCCTGGCCTGGTCGTCGGTGCACGGCATGGCGATGCTGGCGCTGGACGGCCCGTTGCGCGGCCTGGGCGCGGCGCAGATCGAGTCCATGGCTGACCGGTTGGTGGCGATGGTCAAGAAGGGGTTGTGACGGTGGCCGCGCAAGCGCCGCCTACAGATGAAATCAGCTTGCAGCGCAGGCAGGACGGTCGCTGCAAGCTATCGAAAGAATAGTGAGCTGAGGTGCCGGCCCCGCAGGGATCGGTAGCGCGGCGTGGCGGTCACTGCGCAAAGCCCGCGCCGTACCGACGCCCCGCGCTGCCGCCTGCGCTGGCGTCATTCAACCCGCTCAGCGGTGGCGATAGAGACATAAAAAGCGCGCCAGCGCTGGTGCAGCCTGCGCTGGTAGCTATCACAAACGCAGCAAGCTGAGGTGCCTTCTTGCCGCAAAGAATTGGCAAGCTGCCCGCAGTCGGTGGCAGCGGCGCCGCCCGGTCAGGCCTTGGGCAGCTCAAACACCAGGCAGGTTGTCGTGCCGTGCGCGTACAGCGTGCCGTCCGGGCCGAACAGGCGCGCCTCGGCCGTCGCCAGCTGGCGGCCGCAGTGGATCACCTTGCCCTCGGCGCGCACGCGCTGCACTTTCAGCGGAATCGCCTTGACCACGTTCACGCTCAGCTCGGCCGTGGTGTAGCCGCGCCCAGGCGGCATCATCGTGTGCACCGCGCAGCCCAGCGCGGAATCGAGCAGCGTGGCGTACCAGCCGCCGTGCACCGTGCCCATGGGGTTGAGCAGCTGCGGGCCGGGCACGCCCTGAAACAGCGCCCGGCCCGGGCTGGCCTCCATCAGGAAGAAATCCAGCGTGGCCGAGATGGGCGGAAAGGGCAGCTGCGCCGCCAGCATGCGCTGCAGCAGCTCCATGCCGCTCAGCCCCGCGGCCTGGTCGGGCCGCGTGACCCCGGCGCCAGGGCCGGTGGCCGCACGTTCGCGGATCACTTTTTCTTCGGCCAGCCATTGTTCGAGGGCGTTGTCGGTTTCGGTCATGGCAATGTCGTTAAGGGGCTGCGGCGCTGGGCGCCGATGGGTTGCAGGGGGGGTCAAAGGACGCTGCCAAGATCGTAGGCGTGAAAGGCGTCGGGGGCGCTCGCCTGGGTGACAGCTTGAATGCGCTGGGGGCTTGGTGCTTGGGGCCGCGCCCGCGGCTGAAGTGGGGCGTGGCACGTCCGGTGCATCGCGCGGCGATCAAGCATTTATGACAAATCGGGCTCCAGCGCCCGCTGCGCCTGCGCAAGCTGCTTCAAAAAGAAGAGCGAATTTCGTTGCGGCGTTGCGTAATTGCGCAACGCCACGGCGGTGCGTTCAGACCGGGAAAGGCCCTGGGTAGGCCTGCACGTGGCTGAAGTGGCAGGCCAGGCCGTCTTGTGGCGTCCAGCGGTACAGGCCGACCTGCGGCGGCTCCATCTGCACGGCCAGGCCGCCCTGGGGGCGCAGGTCCAGCGCCAGCTGGTGCGAGCAGGACGGCGCCACCACCACCGGCGCGCCGCCCAGTGCCCCCACGATGCCGCGGTGCATGTGCCCGGCCGCGATGAGCTGCACGCCACCGTGCGCGCGCACCAGCTCGGCCAGGCGTTCACGCCCGCGCAGCAGGCCGCACGCGTCCATCGCGGCCATGCCGGACGTGAGCGGCGGGTGGTGCATGAAGATCATCACCGGCTGCCCGGCGCAGAGCGCCAGCGTGGCGGCCAGCCAGTCCAGCTGCGCGTCGTCCAGCTCGCCGTGCGGGCGGCCGGGCACCATGGTGTCCAGGCCGATGAAGTGCAGGCCGCCGTATTCGGTGTGCAGGCTGGTCAGGCCCGCGGGTGGTGCGGGCGGTGCGGGCGGCGTGGTGCCGCCATCCTCAGGGCCAGTTGCCGCCCCGTGGGCTGCGGGGCCCAGCAGGTGGCCGAGTACCGCCTGGGCGGTGGCCCGGTCGTCGTGATTGCCCAGCACGGCCAGCACGAGCGGCCCGCCGGCCTGGGGCGAGGGCAGCGTTTCGTCAAGCACCTGGCGCAGGGTGCGAAAGTCGGCCTCGGCGCCGCTTTCGGTCAGGTCGCCGGTCAGCAGCAGCACTTCAGGTACCGGATCGATCGCCTGCACGTGCCGCAGCGCGTTGCGCAGCGCCTGCGCCGGCCCGGGGTGACCAGGCAGCGCCCACGTGTCCAGACTCAGGTGGGGATCGGTGATGTGGGCGACCAGCATGGTGGGGCGAAGAGCGAAAGCGCAGAACCGACTGCTTGAATAAGCGGCTTGAAACCAAGTCAACGAAGCGAAGCGCCAGCGGCAAAACGCCTGCCGGCCGACGCGAACAAAGCGAAAAACAACCGCCTTGAGAGCGCCCATGGCGTGAACGAGAAGCGCTCAGGGCCGAAATGGTACCGGTGCGCCGGCCTGCAGAAGATGCCCAGGCGCATAGATTCTTGGCACAGGCGTGGTGTTTTTCCGCACGCGCCAGGCGAAGTGGGCAACCGCTTGGCCACCCAGCGCGGCGTGGCGCGGTGTTTGCGGCGCTGATCGGCTGGCGGCTGAGCGGGCGGATTCACCTGAGTGCCGTCTCTAAAGTCGCGCTGTGCGCCACGCATGGCCTGTCGCCGTATTCGAGTGTGGGCCGGTTGGCAGGGGCTTGGGCAGTGGAGGCTGCTGTGCGTGGCGGCGACGGTTCACACCGGCACGGTGTAGTTCAGCGCCATGCGGCCCCCGTCGATCATGATGATTTCGCCCGTCACATAGCTGCTGGCGTCGCTGGCCAGAAAGGCGACCACGTCGGCCACTTCGCTGGGCTCGCCCAGGCGTTTGAGCGGCGTGCGCATCATGATCTTGTTCTTGGCCTCGTCGCTGGTCAGCACTGCCGCGGCGGCCAACTCGGTGGCGATGGTGCCGGGGCCCACCGCGTTCACGCGCACGCCCTTGTCGGCCAGCGCCAGCGCCATGGCGCGCGTCAGCTGGTTGATGCCGCCCTTGCTGACGTTGTAGCTGGCGATGGTGGGGATGGCCATCACGCCATTGACCGAGCTCATGTTGACGATGCTGCCGCGCCCCGCCTGCGCCATGGCGCGCGCCACGGCTTGGCCGACCAGGAAGGCGCCCTTCAGATTGACGCGCAGCACGGCGTCGAAATCGGCTTCGGTCACGTCCAGGAAATCGGCCGCCTTGAAGATGCCCGCGTTGTTCACCAGCACGTCGATGCGGCCGTGCGCGCGCAGCACCTCGGCCACCAGCGCGTCCACCTGCGCCTTGTCGCCCACGTCGCAGTGCACGTACAGGGCACCCAGATCGGCCGCCAGCGCCTGGCCGCGCGCGTCGGCCACGTCGGCGATGACCACCTGCGCGCGTTCCTGCGCAAAGCGGCGTACGCAGGCTTCGCCAATGCCTTGCGAGCCCCCGGTGACGATGGCCACGCGGCCTTGCAGGCCGAAGGAAATGGGGCTGGTGGCGGCGGTGGGTGCGGACATGGGTTCGGGCTCCGGCTGAGAAGGTTGGTGGTCAAAATGGCTGCTAGCGCAGGGGGGACGTGCGCCAGAAGCTATCAAAAATATAGTAAATGCGGATTATCTTAGCGCGCCGCCGCCAGAGGCTTGCATGGCTGATCGCTGCGGGCGGGGCTCAGCCTGGCAGCGCGGCGCAGGGCGGTGAGGCGATCCGCTGAGCGCGAAACGGCTTCAGCGCTGCTGCCCGGCACGCTGCTCGATCCAATCCGCCAGCGCGCCGTGCCCGGCCGCGCGCGCCAGCATGGCAGCAGTCTGGCCGTCGACATCGGTGCGGCCAGCGTCGGCCCCCGCGTTGACCAGCAGGCGCACCAGCGCCGCGTCGCCCCGGCGCGCCGCCCACATCAGCGCGGTGCGCTGGCGCGCATCGGCACTGTCGGGCGAGGCGCCGGCGGCCAGCGCAGCCCGCACCGCCGCAGCGTCGCCAGCGCGCGCAGCGCGCAACAGGTCTTGTGCCGGGGACGCGGTGGGCGCCGTGGCGTGCGCACCGCCAGGCTGCGCGGTGCCGGGTGTGGGTGCGCTGGCGCTGACGGACGAATCTGTTGGTGACGGTGTCGCGGCTCGCTCATGGGTCGGCGGGGCGGCGTTCGGCTTCGCCAGCGGGGCGCGGGGGGGGGGCGCAGCTGCAACCGGCGCTGAAGGCGCGGCGTCGGTGAGCGGCACGCCTGCGCTGTCCTGCGCGCGGGATGGCGTCGCGGCGGAGCGCATGCGCCCGGCTGACGGCGGTGCGGTCTTGGCCGATGCTTGCGCAGGGGGTGGCGCGGGTGGCGCCACCGCAGAAGACTCGGCAACCATCGGCGCTGATGGCCGAGTGGCGTAGCTGTCGGCCGGTGAGGGGAACGCTTGGGGCGATCGCTGGCGCAGCGTTGGCGCTGCCGCATCCTCGTTGGGCGCTTTCCCCGCCAGCGCTGGCGCTTGCAGTGCAGCGGCAGATGAGGGCGCGGGCGCCGCGTACGCTGAAGGTGCGCGGGCAGACGGCGCCGGTGCGGCGTTCGGGATAGGGGCGCCCGTTGCGGCGGCGTTGGCGCTGGCGGGCGCAGGAAGAGGCGCTTGCGCTGCTGCAGGTGCGGTTGGGGCTGGCGCGTTGGATTCGTCTGCGGCAGCCTCGGCCGGGCGGGCGCGCGCACGCGGCGGCGCAGATTCCGCGCGCCCCAAGGGCTCAGGGCTTGCCGATGGTGCTCGCCCGGCCTGCTCGCCAGCGCGCGCGGCGGGCGCCGCAGGCGGCGTGGGCGACGGTGCCTGGCCGTTTGGCGGTGCCAACGGCGCTTGCTGGGGGGCGGCGCGCGCTGCGTCGGTGCTGCGTTTTTCTTTGGCGCCTGCCGCTTGGGCGGGTGAATCAGTTCGTGCGTCGGCTTTGGCCACAGGTTGTTGCGCGCTGGGGCCGCTCGCGCGCGCCAGGTCTTGTGCCTCGCCCGGCGCGGGCGTGTCCGAAGCGGCGTCAGCGGAATCTGGGGCGGGGGCGGGCACGGCGGCGGGCGCGACCTCCGCTGCTGGAGGAGCCTGTCGTTGGCCCAGCCCAATGGCCTGGTCGCCGGGCGAGCTGCGGTCGAACTGCAGCGCCAGCAGGCCCGCCAAGCCCAGTACGGCCACGCTGGCGGCGGCGGAGAAATACCAGCGGTGGTTGTTCGCGGCCTGCGCAGGGCGGGCAGATGAGGGTGCGGCGGCGGCTGTCGAAAGGGCGGGGCGGTTGCCAGTGGGTGTCGCGCGGGCGGGCGCAACGGATTCCTGAGCGGGTGCGGCTGCCGCATCGGCGCTGTCACCAACGGGTTCGCCGGCCACCCGCTGCGCCGCGACCTGCGCCGCCTGCGCCAGCACCCGGGCGCGCAGCGCTTGGCCCGGTGCGGCGGCGTCCAGCGCGCTGGCTTCGTGGTAGCGCGCCAGCAGTTCGTCGTCGTCCTTGGGGGGCATCGTCGGCGCGGTCATGCCAGCGTCTCCAGGGTGCGGCGCAGCGCCGCGCGGGCGTAGCGCAGGCGGCTCTTGGCGGTTTCAAAGGGCACGCCGGTGGCGGCGGCGATGTCTTGCACGCTCATGCCGCCCTCGGCCTGGAGCAAAAAGGCTTCGCGCTGGTCATCGGGCAGCGCCTGCACGGCGGCCAGCAACTGTTCGGCCTGCTGGCGGTTTTCAATGCGGCGCACGGGGCCGAAGCCGGAAGGCGCGGCCAGTGTGTCGGCCAGGCTGGGGGCGTCTTCATCGTGGTCGTCGTTGGCGCTCAGGCTGTGCATCGGCCGGCTGGCGCGCAGGTGGTCCACCACGCGGTTGCGCGCGATGGTGAACAGCCAGGTGGTGAAACGCGCAGGCGGCAAGTCTGCACGCGATGCGCTGGGCGCGTAGCGCTCGGCCTGCTGGGCCACGCGCAGCCACACGTCCTGCGCCAGCTCGTCAGCGGTGGGGGCGTCGCCCACGCTGCGCAGCACAAAGCGCCACAGCCGCCGTTCGTGGCGGGTGTACAGCGTTTCAAACGCGCGCACGTCGCCCGCGGCGTAGGCGCGCATCAGGTCAACGTCGGCGGGCAGCGCGTCGGGCGGCATGGCGCGGATTATGGCCAGCGCGAAAGGCGGCGCGGGCTGGGCGCGCCCAGCCGCGCGCCACGGGCCCGGGCGAGCGCCTGGGCGCCGCGTGCGAACGCGGGCCGTGCGGAGCTCAGCGCCAGCGGCGGGGTGGGTCGGGCACGTAGCGTGCATCGGGCGACTCTGGAAAGGCGTCGGGCCGCCCGGGCGGCGGCGGTGCGTACGCCGGGATGATGCCCATGGCGACCAGGTTGTCGCGGCTGTCGTAGCGCAGGGTGATGACCTCGTCCGGCTGGCCGCTGCGCCGCTCGAAGGGCGTGGTGCCGCTGTAAGAGGCTTCGCGCTCGCCGTGGCCGGTGCCCAGGCGGGGCGTGGCGGGGGCGGACTTTTGCGACTGCCACGCATCGACTTCGGCGTCGGCCGGGGCGGCCTCGGCGCGGGCACTTGCGCTTGGGCTTGGGCTGGCCTGGTTGCGGGCCACACCAGCGGACCGTTCGCCGGCAGCCGGGCTCTCATAGCGCGGCGCCGGGCGGGGCAGCGGGCGCGGCGGCGGCACGTCGCCTTCGCGGAACACGGCCACACCAATCACGCCCACGTTGTCGGGGCGGCCGGTGCGCGCCGCGTAGGAATGGGGCAGCGCGGTGAAATGAAACGCCGCCACCTCGTCGCGGCTTTTGCGCCAGCCCGTGATCTGCGCGTTTTGGTAGCGCGACAGCACGTAGCCGGATTGGTCCCACGAAGCGGTGTCGCCACTGATGACGTTGACGCCGTCGACGGACATCACGCCCATCACGCGCTCACCCGTGGCGTTGCGCACCTGCACCGCGTAGCGGGCGCCGGGGCGTCCGGCCACCCACCATTGGCCGTTGTGGCGGTACACGGGCAACTGCGTGCCGCTGTCGCGGTCGATCACGTTCACGTCGATCAGGCGGCCCACGGCGTGCGCGGGCGGCGCCAGCCAGGCGGTGGCGGCGGCAAGGGTGGCTGCGAGGGCAAGGCGAGGGGTTTTCATGCAAGGGCTCCTTCAAGAAAAAACGATGAGGTAGGAGCTCCAACGAAACCGAGGCCCGTATGGGGTTGCCGTGAACGGGCCACTTTGTATCGGCTGGTAAACCGACGAGGCAGCCCACGGAGGCGGTTCGCGCAACCCACCTGCCGTCGCCGGGCCGGGCGCTGGGGCCCGCCGCGTCGCAAGCCGGCCTACACTCGCTTTTTTGCCTTGAGCCTGCCGCCACCATGACCGCCCTGACCTTGCCCGAGCTGTTCACCGACGTCGATGGGCGCGCCCGCTTCCGCGACGCCGCCGTGGCGCTGGACGAGGGCACGCCCCTGACGCGGCTGTCGGCGCTGCAGGCCTCGGGGGGCTGCCAGTTCCGCCGCAGCCCTGCCGGGTTCGCCAGCGACTTTCATTGCACCACCACGCCGCAATGGCTGGTCGTGCTGCAAGGCCGCATGGAGATCGGCCTGCAGGATGGCAGCACGCGCGTTTTCGGCCCGGGCGAGTGCTTCTATTCCAACGACACGCTGCCGCCCGGCGCCACGTTCGACGCCAAGCTGCACGGCCACCGCAGCCGCCTGCTGGGCGACGATGCGCTGGTCACGCTCTTCGTGCGCGCCTGAGGCACGGCGCAGCCCCTACTTGCGCCAGCGCATCCCGTGCCGCGCGGGCACGTTTTGCTGCATTGCAATAGACTTTGTTCAGTTCGGCAACGTGCAGTCGGCGCGCTGGCCCGAATGCCTTTATCTCGTTACTTTCAACCGTTTTTCTCATGACCCAAAACGCCATCCCGCTGTTCACGAAGCGTCGCACGCAGTACGCCCTGGGCGCCAAGCTGCCCCTGCCTGAAGCGCAGGTCGACGCCCTGATCCGCGAGGCGATTCGCCTGACGCCCTCGTCGTTCAACTCGCAAAGCTCGCGCGCCCTGATTCTGTTTGGCGCCCCTAGCCAGAAGCTGTGGAAAGAGATCACCAAAGAAACCCTGCGCCCGATGGTGCCGGCCGACGCCTTCGCCGCCACCGACGCGAAGATGGACGCCTTCGCCGCCGGCGCGGGCACGGTGCTGTTCTATGAAGACCAGGACGTCATCAAGGACCTGCAGCAAAAGTACCCGCTGTACGCCGACAACTTCCCCGTGTTTTCCGAGCACTCGGCCGGTATGGCGCAATTCGCAGTGTGGACGGCGCTGGCCGAAGCCGGCATTGGCGCCAGCCTGCAGCACTACGCGCCGCTGATCGACGCCGAAGTCGCCAAGACCTGGGGCGTGCCCGCATCGTGGAAGCTGCGCGCTCAAATGCCCTTTGGCTCCAACGAAGCGCCGCTGCCTGAGAAGACGTTCATCGCCGATGACGTGCGCTTCAAGACCGTGCGCTGAACGGATGGCAGGTTTGCACTGATTTTGATAGCTGCCAGCGCTGTATGCACCAGCGCTGGCGCATCAAAACATCATGAAAAAAGGCCTCGGATGAGGCCTTTTTTCATTGTGCCGGGCCGTCCACCCCCCAATGCGTGGGCCGCTGCCAGCGTGAGGCCTTGGGAGGCCGGCCAAAGAGCCGGACCGACGATCAGAAGTCGAGTGACGCCGACAGCATCAGCGTGCGCGGCGCGCCCACCGTCACGTAGCCGCTGGCGGTGACCCAGTAGGCCTTGTCGGCCACGTTTTCGACGCTGGCACGGATCACCAGGTTCTTTCCCGCCACCTTGGTGGCGTAGCGCGCGCCCAGGTCAAAGCGGCTCCAGCCGGGCATGCGCAGCAGGTTGGCGGCGTCGTAGTTCATGGACGAGGTGCTGATGACCCGGCCATTCAGGCTGAGGCCAGGCGCGCCCGGAACATCCCAGTCCAGCCCCAGGTTGTAGGTGCGATCGGGCACGCCAGGGGCGTTATTGCCCTGGTTGGCGCCATTGGCGGTGCGCAGCAGCTTGGCCTGGTTGAAGGAGGCGCTGGCCATCAGTCGCAGGCCGCGCACGATCTCGCCATAAGCGGTCAACTCGAGCCCCCGGTTGCGCTGCTTGCCTCCAAAGCTGTAGACGTTGTTTTCCGTCATCGAGGTGGGCCGCTCGATCTGGTAGACCGTGGCCTGCGTGACCAGCGTGCCCCAGTCGCGCTTGATGCCGATTTCGTGCTGCTTCGATTTTTGCGGTGCGAACACTTCGCCGGCGTTGGCGGTGGTGGCACCGGCCACGCCACCCGCGCTCAGGCCCGCTGTGTAGTTGTAGTAGACGGCGGTGTCCTTGTCGAACTTGAACACCAGGCCCACCAGTGGCGTGGTGCTGCTGGCCTTGTAGGCGATCGAGCCATTCACGCTTTTCTGATGAATGGTCTGGTCGCGCATGCCCAGCGTGGCCAGCAGGCGGTCGTTGAACAGGCTCATGGTGTCGGCCAGGGCCACGCTGTATTGCTCCAACTCGGCCGACTTGGCCGGCGTGCCGCGTGCGAAAGTGATGGCCGGCAGCGGGGCTGGGCGATAAATGTTGGACGGCACCGGCGTGGGCGTCAGCTGGTAGAAGTAGCCGGTTTCGCGCTGCATGAAGTTAGCCGCCAGCACGGCGGTGTGATTCACGGGGCCGGTGCTGAATTTGGTGCGCACGCCAGCGTCACCCGAGGTGGTCTTGTTGTATTCGTCGTAATAGCCGTTGCGCACCGTGAAGTCGCCAGCGGTGTTGATGCGCGTGGCGGCGGTAGGGAAGTTCTGCTGGCTGCTGACTTCGCTGTAGCCGATGGCGCCATAGACGGTAGTGCGGTCGGTCACGTCGTACTCCAGCCGCGTCATGGCCGTCTTGGCCTTGTCCGACATCGCGGCGCCAGGGTAGAAGCTCTGGCGTGGGTTGGGCACCTCCGGCACTTGGGTGATGCCAGCCAGAAACGCGGCCTGCGGCCGGAAATTCTGGTTGGTGCCTTCGGAATACAGCAGGTCGGCAGAGGCGCGCAGGCGTGTGCCAGCGTAGTCCACGCCGAGCGAGCCCAGACCCAGCCGCTGGCGCCCACCGTCGATGTTGCCTTCGCCATTGCGCCACACGCCGTTGGCCCGCACGCCCCATTCGTTGTCTTTGCCAAAGCGGCGGCCGACGTCCAGGTGCGTGCCGAATTGCGCCTTGCCCATGTACGTCGTGGTCAGGCGCGTCAGCGGGATGTCATGGGCGCGCTTGGTCACCACGTTGATGCTGCCGCCCACGCTGCCGTTGGGGCCCACACCCTGCGTCAGCGCCCCCGGCCCCTTGAGGACCTCGACGCGCTCGATCATCTCCAGCGGCATGCGGGTGGCGGGCGACAGGCCGTAGAGGCCGTTCATCGCGACGTCGCGCGCACCCACCGACAGGCCGCGAATCTGGTAGTCCTCCCCAAACCCGCCGCGCGCCTGCAAGGTGCGCACCGAAGCGTCGTTCATCACCACGTCCGACACCGTGAGGCCTTGCTGGTTGTCGATCAACTCCGAGGTGTAGTTGGTGGTGCTGAACGGTACGTCCAGCATGTCGGTGCGGCCGAGAATGCCCAGGGCGCCACCGCGTGCCAACTGACCGCCCGAGTATTTCTTTTGCAGGCCGCCGATCGACTCGGCCTGGTCGACAACCTGAACCTCCTGGAGCGTGGATGACGGGCGTGGCTCAGCGTCCTGCGCGTGGGCGACGGCGAGCCCAGCCAGCGTGGCAAAGCCCAGCGCATGGCGAACCAGGCGGGCGGTCGGCGTCAGGGAAAACGGGGCGAACGAGAACGAAGTCATGCGGGAAAACAGGGATGAGTGAGAGGTGTGCGCGCATCACGCGGCGATAAGACGGGCACCGTGCGCTGGGAGGAATGCCCACGCGAATGGCCGTCTGTGAAATTGTATTGCAAATGAGACTGATTGCTATTTGCATGCAAATGGGCGACGGCTTCGCGACACGCGCGCGCGGGGGCGCCGGGGCACTGAGTGAGCGCCGCCCGCTCAATCCTCACCCACGCCACATTCCTGGCGAGCACGCTGTTCGCGCTCGTGCTCGTGCTCGTGCTCGTGCTCGTGCTCGTGCTCGCGCTCGTGCATCGGCCATGGCGTTCGACCACTGGCAAGGGGCGCGCTGGCACCTGAATCACTACGCTATTCATAGCTGCAGGTGCTTAATGCGTGGGCGCCATCGCCGATTGCGACGCTAGGGCGGCTCATCGGCGCGCCGCTGCCGTGACTGCGAATCGGCTGCGCTTCGTCTGCTCCGGCCGGCGGATCTGCGCTACTTACACCGCCCGCAGCACCATCCACGCGCCCAGCCCGATCAGCGCCGCCATGAAGCACACGCGAAAGCGCGTGGGCGAAAGCCGCTGGCGCAGCCATTGGCCGGCCTGCATGCCGATCAGCGCGGGCAACACCAACGCCACCGAACCCGCCGCCGCAGACGCCGGGTACTGGTGGTTGAAAGCCAGGCCCATCGCCAGCGCCAGGGTGGACACGGTGAAAGACAAGCCCATCGCCTGCACCAGATCGTCGCGCGCCATGCCCAGCGCCTGCAGATAGGGCACGGCCGGCAGCACGAACACGCCCGTGGCGGCTGTGACCAGCCCGGTCAGCGCGCCCACCAGCGGCCCGGCCACGGTTTGCGCGCGTGGTGACACGTAAGGCAACCTCGCCCCGATCAAGCCCCAGCCGCCGTAGGCGATCAGCGCCAGGCCCAGCGCCACCACCGCCCAAGCGCCAGACGGCGCGCCCAGCCACCACGCGCCCAGCAGCGTGCCCGCCACCACGCCCGCCTGCATCGGCGCCAGCCGCCGCGCCAGCGCCGGCAGCGCGCGCCAGGGCCGCATCTGCCACACGTTGGTCACCAGCGAAGGCAGCACCAGCAGCGCCGCCGCCTGCGCCGGGGGCATGCGCAGCGCCAGCAGCGCCATCGCCAGCGTCGGCAGGCCGAGGCCGACGATGCCTTTGACGGCGCCCGCCGCCAAAAACACGGCGATGGCAAACAGCCAGAGTGGGTCGGTGAAAAAGTGGGTAAGCGACATGGTGATCAGGGATGGCCCTGGCGCCGTGCCCCTGCGGCACGGCCAGCCACGCCAGCGTGAACGCATTCTGGGCCGCGCCGGGTGCGAAGTCACTGCGCGAAACGCTCACCCAGCCTCAGGCCACCGCTGAGGCTGCTGCCCTAGCCCCCGCCTGACCGTGCTAGCCTGCCGCGCACAGCCAGTAGACCGCACGCCCATGGACTTGATCGACCTGCGCCTGTTCCTGCACGTGGCGGAGCAAGGCAGCATCACCGCCGGTGCCGAGCGCAGCCACATGACATTGGCCTCGGCCAGCGCGCGCGTGCGGGCGCTGGAAGATGCGCTGGGCACGCCGCTGCTCGTGCGCGACCGGCGCGGCGCGCAGCCTACGCCCGCCGGGCAGACCCTGGCGCGCCACGCGCAACAAGTGCTGGCGCAACTGGGCCAGCTGCACGAAGCCATGGCCGAACACACCGAGGGGCCGCGTGCGCACCTGCGCCTGTGGGCCAACACCTCGGCCGCCACCGTGCACCTGCCGCCGCTGCTGGCGCGCTTTCTGGCCGCGCACCCCGGCTACACCCTGGACATGCAAGAGCGCCCCAGCGCCGCCATCGCCGACGCCCTGCGACAGCGCCAGGCCGAGCTGGGCGTGCCGTCCGACGCAGCCGATGTGGCGGGGCTGGAATGCGCGCCGCTGCGGCCCGACCCGTTGGTACTGATCGTGCCGCGCAGCCACGCGCTGGCTGGCGTGCGCCGCATGTCGCTGGCCGACGCGCTGGTCCACGCCTTCCTTGGCCTGCATGAAGCCAGCGCCCTGCAAGCCATGGTCACCGCGCAGGCGCGCCGCTGTCAGCCTGGCTGGGACTACCGCATGCGCCTGGGCAGCCTGGAGGCCGTGAGCCGTATGGTCGCCCTGGGCGCTGGCGTGGCTGTGGTGCCCCGCGCGGTGGCCGAGCGAGAGGCGCGCGCCAGCGGCCTGCGGCGCGTACCCCTGACCGACGGCTGGGCCGCGCGCACCTTGCTGCTCGCCGCGCCCTCGTTCGGCGCCTTGCCGCCTGCGACGGCCAGGTTGGCGAAATTCCTGATCGACGCGACCAGCGGTGCGGTTGCGCCTGCGCGGCGATGATCCGCGCCGGGGCTGGGGTCGGCACCGGGTTCTGGCAACGGGTGCAGCGCTCTTTGCTAGCGCTCCTGATTAAGTAGCTGCTAGCGCTGGTGGGTAGGGCGCTAGAGCCAATTTTTATATGTATGAAATCGTCCGCGCTCGGTGCCTGGCAACCGGTGCGCCGCGGGGCGTTGCGGCGGCCGCTAGCAGCGCTTGCGTGCACAGCGCCCGCGCAGACCGGCGCACGGCTGCGCTGCGCATCACCCAGGCAAAGCTGGGCCGGTGGCTCGCCTCGATGCGGAGAACAGCGCGCCAATGAGGCCGCAGAAAGCCGCACGTGATAGATGGCGGCGGTAGGCTGAAGAACCGAATTTGCTATTCAATGCATAGCTGCCAGCGCTGATGCAGCCTGCGCTGGAGCCCCAAACATTCATTCGTCGATCAACGCCGACCCAGCAACAAAAAAAGGCTTCCGAAGAAGCCTTTTCTTGTGGGCGCCGAGCGGCCGCCGATCAGCGGCTGAAGCCGCCGCCGGCGCGGTTGCGGCTGCCACCGCCGCCACCGAAGTTACCACGGCCACCACCGCCGCCATTGCCACCACTGCGGTTGCCCTTGTTGCGGTTGGCCCCCTTGCCCATCATGTCGATGCTGGTGCGCATCGGATCAGGCTGGCCGGCTGCGCCGTGGCTGGGGCCACGCGGCGCGTTGCGGCGGCCGTGCAGGTTGGTCTGCAGCGGGTCGATGTTGCGCGGCAGACGATCCATGTCGCGGTCGTCCTCGTCGTCAAAGCCGAATTCGCGCGTGGGCGGCAGGCCGGGCGATTGGCGCACGCCGCTGTTCTGCTGGCGCGGTGCGCCTTGGCCGCCATGCTGGCCGCCGTTGCCGCCCATGCCTGCACCGCCGCGCCCACGGCGGCGGCGGTTGCGGTTGGCGCGGTCGCCTTGCGGCGCGCCGTCGGCGCCCACGGCCATGGCGTCGTCGCGCTGGGCTACGTCGCCCGCGTCACCTTCGGTGCGGGCCACGGGTGCGCGGCGCGCGCCGTTGCTGGCCGGCGCGTTGCGCGGGCTTTGGCCGCCGCGGCCGCCCTGGCCGCGGCCAGCGCCGCCCTGGGCGGCCTTGTTGTCGCGGATGCGCTGCATCATGTCCTGGCGCGCAGCGCGGGCGGCCGCTTGCATCACGTCGCGGCCGGGCGGCTTGCCCAGGCCGCCCCACAGCGTCTGGCGGCCCATGGCGATAGGCTCGGCCTGCTCGCCTTCGGCCGGGCCGAAGCCTTCCAGGATTTCCACCGGGATCTGCTGCTTGGTGAAGCGCTCGATCTCGTGCATGAAGCCTTCTTCATCCATGCACACCAGGCTGACGGCCTGGCCACTGGCGCCCGCGCGGCCGGTGCGGCCAATGCGGTGCACGTAGTCTTCGGGCACGTTCGGGATTTCGTAGTTCACCACGTGCGGCAGCTCATCGATGTCGATGCCGCGGGCGGCGATGTCGGTGGCCACCAGCGCGCGCAGCTCGCCGCTCTTGAACTCGGCCAGCGCCTGCGTGCGGGCGCTCTGGCTCTTGTTGCCGTGCAGCGCCATCGCCTTGATGCCGTGCTTGGTCAGGTATTCGGCCACGTTGTTCGCGCCGTACTTGGTGCGGGTGAACACCAGCACCTGGCTCCAGCTGCCCTGGTCGATCAGGTGGGCCAGCACTTCCTTCTTGCGCGTGCGGCCCACGGGGTAGATCAGCTGGGCGATGCGCTCGACGGTGGTGTTGGGCGGCGTCACCTGGATGTGCTGCGGGTCTTTCAGCAGGCCATTGGCGAGGTCGCGGATCTCGTCGCTGAACGTGGCCGAGAACAGCAGGCTTTGCTTGGCCTTGGGCAGCAGGGCCAGCACTTTCTTCACGTCGTGGATGAAGCCCATGTCCAGCATGCGGTCGGCTTCATCCAGCACCAGGATTTCGACGTTGGACAGGTCGACGTAGCCCTGGCCAGCCAGGTCCAGCAGGCGGCCGGGCGTGGCCACCAGGATGTCGCAGCCCGCGCGGATGCGGCTGATCTGCGGGTTCATGCCCACGCCGCCGAAGATGACGGTGGAGCTGAGGTCCAGGTATTTGCCGTAGTTACGCACCGATTCTTCGACCTGTGCGGCCAGCTCGCGCGTGGGGGTCAGCACCAGGGCGCGGATGCAGCCGGGCTTGGCGCCGGCGCGGCTGCTGAGCAGCTGCAGCACGGGCAGGGTGAAGCCGGCGGTCTTGCCGGTGCCGGTCTGGGCGCCGGCCAGCAGATCGCTGCCCGCCAGCACGGCCGGAATGGCTTGCGCCTGGACCGGGGTGGGGGCGGTGTAGCCCAACTCGTGCACGGCCTTGAGAATGGCCGGTGCCAGGTTCAGATCTTCAAAGTTCATCAGGTTATGGGTGCCGGTCTCGTTGCGGCACTGCTGCTTGTCGGCCTGTTCCGGCAAGGTGCCGGCCAGTCAAAGGCTGAAAGCGTTCTTCAAAAGCGGGCGATCGGGGGCTTGTGTCTCCCTCATGACCCCAGCGGAAGAGCTGGCTGCGCGGCTGTACTGGTGGGCCGCTAGCCGTTGAATTATCGCACGGCACCGGCCAAGTGGTGGGGCGGGCGCGGCAAGGCCATCCGCGCGCCGCCAAGGCCACCGCCAAGAGCACTCGGCGGTGCGCCAGCCGCGCTGCGCGGCCAGGTCTTGTGCAAACGCCGATAATCGGCCCGCAACGGCCGCGCACAGCGCGCAGGCAACGCCAGCCGCGTTGCGCCGCATCTCCACCCGTTTTTTAAGCTTTTCGGTTGCCAGCGCCCGTCCAATGAGCGCGGACAGCTATTGATTTGAGAGTAAGCCATGGCCCAATACGTCTACACCATGAACCGCGTCAGCAAGATCGTGCCGCCCAAGCGGCAGATCTTGAAAGACATTTCGCTGTCGTTTTTCCCCGGCGCCAAGATCGGGGTGCTGGGCCTGAACGGCTCTGGCAAGTCCACGCTGCTGAAGATCATGGCGGGGATCGACAAGGAGATCGAGGGTGAAGCCACCCCCATGCCGGGCCTGGAGGTGGGCTATCTGCCGCAAGAGCCGGCGCTCAACCCTGAAAACACCGTGCGCCAGGAGGTCGAGCTGGCGATGGGCGAAGTCAATGCCGCCCGCGCACGCCTGGAGGAAATCTACGCCGCCTACGCCGAGCCGGACGCCGATTTCGACGCCTTGAGCGAGGAGCAGGGCAAACTGGAGGCGGTGATTGCCGCCGCCGGCACGGACAGCGAACACCAGCTGGAAATCGCCGCCGACGCGCTGCGCCTGCCGCCGTGGGACGCCGTGATCGGCAAGCTGTCGGGCGGTGAAAAGCGCCGCGTGGCGCTGTGCAAGCTGCTGCTGTCCAAGCCAGACATGCTGCTGCTGGACGAGCCCACCAACCACTTGGACGCCGAAAGCGTGGAGTGGCTGGAGATCTTCCTCAAGCGCTTTACCGGCACCGTGGTGGCCATCACCCACGATCGCTACTTCCTGGACAACGCCGCCGAGTGGATTCTGGAGCTGGACCGTGGCCACGGCATTCCTTACAAAGGCAACTACAGCACCTGGCTGGAGCAGAAGGACGCGCGCCTCAAGCAGGAGCAGCGCACCGAAGACGCCCGCGCCAAGGCGATGAAGAAAGAGCTGGAATGGGCGCGCGCCAACCCGAAAGGGCGGCAGGCCAAGTCCAAGGCGCGCCTGGCGCGCTTTGAAGAGCTGAGCGACTACGAATACCAGAAGCGCAACGAGACGCAGGAGATCTTCATTCCCGTGGCTGAGCGCCTGGGCCATGAAGTGTTCGAATTCAAAGGTGTGTCAAAGAGCTTTGGCGACCGCCTGCTGATCGACAACCTGAGCTTCAAGGTGCCGGCGGGCGCCATCGTCGGCATCATCGGCCCCAACGGCGCGGGCAAATCCACGCTGTTCAAGCTGATCGCGGGCGTCGAGCAGCCCGACTCGGGCGAAGTGACCATCGGCAAGACCGTGCAGATGGCGTTTGTCGACCAGCACCGCGATGAGCTGGCCAACGACAAGACCGTGTGGGAAGACATCTCCGGCGGGCTGGACATCATCACCGTGGGCAAGTTCCAGATGCCCAGCCGCGCGTACGCGGGGCGCTTCAACTTCAACGGGCAGGACCAGCAGAAGAAAGTGGGCATGCTGTCGGGCGGTGAGCGCGGGCGCCTGCACCTGGCCAAGACGCTGATGCAGGGCGGCAACGTGCTGCTGCTGGACGAACCGTCGAACGACCTGGACGTGGAAACGCTGCGCGCGCTGGAAGACGCGCTGCTGGAATTCGCCGGCAGCGTGATGGTCATCAGCCATGACCGCTGGTTCCTGGACCGCATCTGCACCCACATCCTGGCCGCCGAGGGTGACAGCCAATGGGTGTTCTTCGACGGCAACTACCAGGAATATGAGGCCGACAAGAAGAAGCGACTGGGTGAAGATGGTGCCCGACCGCACCGTGTGCGCTACAAGGCGCTGAAGTAAGCGGGACCAGCGCCAGAAGCTATGCAATAAATAGCAAAAAGGCCAGCGAATGCTGGCCTTTTTTTATGGCGGGACGGGCGCCCGGCGCCCAGCGCTCAGGCCATCGTCACAGCAGGCCCTTGATCGCCAGGGCGCCGACGCTCAGCACGCCGGCCTGCCAGCTCAGCAAGCGCATCCAGCTCAGCTGCCGGCTTTCCACGCCACGGTAGAGCAGCGCACCTGCGCCGACCGAGCAGGCCATCGCCACCAGCATGCCCAGCGCATTCACGGCGATGCCCGAGGGCCACAGCGCGCTCCACACCGCGTTGACCAGCAGGCACACGGCAAAGTGGATCAGGAAGATCGAATACGAACGCTGGCCAACCCAGGCCAGCGGCGCCCAGCGCGCGCGCCGCCACGCCTCGGGCCAATGCACGGCGCTGCAAACGGCCAGTGCCAGCGCCGCCGCCCACGCCAGCGCGATGCGGTCGCGCCACTCCAGCGTCAGCGCGATCGCGCCGCAGGCCAGCATGGCCGCCAGCCAGCCGCAGCGCGCCAGCACGTTCGGGCTGTGCGCGGCCCACCAGGCCATCATGCCCAGCGCATAGGCGCCCACGAAGTACAGCGCCCACACATCCAACTGCTCGGCCTGGTTCCACCACCACAGCGACGCGCAGCCCAGCGCGATCACGCCGAATTGCGCCAGCGTGGGCAGCGTGGGTGCCGCGCTGGTGCGGTCGGGCCCCTGGGCAGTGCCACCCAGGCGCAGGCTGAGCCAGAACCACAGCGCGCACAGGGCGAACAGCTGAAAGTCAATGGCCACGTACCACACGCCGGCCGACAGCGATTCCCACCCGCCGATGCTTTGCACCAGCAGCAGGTGCGCCAGGATCTGGTCCCACGTGGGCGCGTCAGACACCGATTCATGGTGGAAGCCGAATTCGCGCACCGCTTCGTTGACGAGGATCGTCAAGGCCAGCGCGGCGCAGTAGGGCAGGGCCAGGCGAGCAAACCGATGGCCGATCAGGCGCATCGGGTCGGTGGCGCGCGGCGCCCCGGCGGGCGCCAGCCCCCTGGCCGCCAGGTACCCGCCCAGCACCAGAAACACCTGCACGGCCATGCGGCCATAGTCGTAGAACCAGTCCACCAGCGCGGGCGCGCCGGGCCGCGCGGCATCCGACATGGGGCCGTAGAACGCCAGGTGGTGGCCGATGATCAGCAGGCAGGCCACCGCCTTGACCTGATCGATCCAGGCGTTGCGGGATGCGGCGGTGGCGGCAGGTGTCAGCGCGACGGGCGCGGTGGCCGATGTGACGCCGCTGGGCCGCTGGCCTGGCGCGCGTGCGTCAGGTGTAGAACGAGTGGAAAGGGTGGTGGTCGGCACCGCCGGCGCGGCGCAAGCGCACCTTAGTCCAACACTGGGAAGCCGCATGTCGTGACCTGGCTGTGGACTGCGTCGCTCAGCGGGCGGCGGCCTTCAGGCGCTGCACCGCCTTCATCGTTTCTTCGACGTGGCGCAGCGGGTCGCTGCCTTCGTGGGTGAAGGCGATCTTGCCGTCTTGCCCCACCACGTAAGAGATGCGGCTGGCCATGCCGGGCATGAGCGAAGCGGCGTCGTACGCGCGAATCGTCTTGCCGTCCGGGTCGGCTGCCACGGCGAATTGGTTGCGGCATTCCTCCACGCTGAATTTCTTCAGCGTGTCGATGTTGTCGCGCGACATGCCGACCACGCTGGCGCCCAACGCGGCAAAACGCGGCGTGGCTTCGGCGAAGGCGTTGGCTTCAACCGTGCAGCCCTGCGTGAACGCCTTCGGAAAGAAGTACAGCACCACCGGCCCTTTTTGCAGGGCGGCGGCCATGTCGAACGCAAACGGCTTGCCCGCCACCGCCGCCTCGGTCTTGAACAGCGGCGCGGGTGCGCCGGGCTTCAGCGCGGCCACGGCGTTGGCTGCCGCGCACGCGACGCACAGCGCCAAAGCGCTGCGGCGCAGCCAAGAAGAAGGTTGGGGGTTGGGTGGGGTCATGCTGCCTCCGATTCGGGGCGCGCCAAAGGGTGTGCAGGCGAAGGTGCTGCGGTGTGCCCAAACCGGAATGTTACGACCAAGCGCTGTGTCGATACGTTCGCAGAGGTTACCGATGCGGTTCGGGCCAACGGCGCTGCGCGCGGGCCGCGCCGCGCTCACAAGCCAGCGCCAAACCGCCCCGGATCAGGCAGGCCGGCACCCTGGCGGCGGCTGGCCTGCGCGGGCCGGGCGTCAGTTGCGGTCGGCTCTCGGTGCGCGAATGGGGCAGTAGCCGGGGGCGCAAGGCAGCGTGGGCGCAGCCACCAGCGCGTAGGGCTTCGCCGGGCGCTCTTCGATCAGCGTCATCGGCGGGTAGTAGGTCATCGCCGCAGGGGCGACGTAGCCGCCTTGCGCCGTGGGGCGCAGCGTGGGGTTGAAGCCGCCAGCGTCGGGCATGCCGCGCTCTTTCCAGGGCGAATTGGGCAGCACGTCGTCGTCGTTCACGGCGTCGGGGGCGGCGTGCGCCAGGCCGGTCATCAACAAAGCGGCGGAAATCAGCAGAATGGATTTTTTCATTTGGATGGCTCCCTCGGGCCGCCACCGGCTGCGGGTGGCGGGTGCCGGCGGATGGATGTGCCTGTCAGTGTAACGACTTGTCGTGCGCGGCCCCAGCCGCAGGGCAGCCGAAAAAAGCACACCGTGTGGCGCGGGCCGCGCCGCGCGTTGCCGGCAGGCCACAATCGGCCCCATGAACGCCGACAGCCCCGCACCAAGCCAAGCCCTCAGCCCCGGCGCGCGCCGCCCTTCCATCGCCGTCGTGGCCACGGGCGGAACGATTGCGGGCGCCGGCACGGGCGGCGACGGTGCGCCGTCGGCCGCTTACCAATCCGCCGTGGTGTCGGCCGATGCCCTGCTGCGCGGCGTGCCCGCGCTGAACCGGCTGGCCGCGCTGCGGGCCGAGCAGCTGTTTCAGATCGATTCGGCCGATTTCACCGACGAGCACCTGCTGCAGCTGGCCCGGCGCGTGGCCGCGCTGTGCGCGCAGGACGACGTGGACGGGGTGGTCGTCACCCACGGCACCGACACGATGGAAGAGTCGGCGTACTTCCTGCACCTCACGGTGCCCACGCACAAGCCCATCGTGCTGACGGGCGCCATGCGCCCCGGCACCGCGCCCGCCGCCGATGGCCCGGCCAACCTGCTGCACGCGGTGGCGGTGGCGGCCCACCCGGGCAGCGCGGGGCGGGGCGTGCTGGTGGTGATGAACGAGCAAATCCACAGCGGCCGCGACGTGGCCAAAGTGCACAGCATGCGGCTGGACGCGTTTGCCTCGCCCCACGGCGCGCTGGGCCTGGTGCTGGAAGGGCAGCCCCGCTGGTACCGCGCTGTGGTGCGTCCGCACACGGCGACCAGCGAATTCGACATTCGGCAGATCACCGGCGCGCTGCCGCTGGTGGGCGTGGTGGCCGGGCACGGCAACATGCGCGCCGAGATTTTTGAGGCCTGGGTGGCCGCCGGGGCGCGTGCCATCGTGCATGCGGGCTTTGGCGGCGGCACGGTGCCCGACTACCTGAAGGCGCTGCTGCCGGCGCTGCGCGGGCGCGGCGTGCAGGTTGTGCGCGCCGCCCGCGTGGGCGACGGCCCGGTGATCCGCAACGCCAATTTCGACGATGACGCGGCCGGCAGCGTGGTGGTGGACGACCAAAGCCCGCAGCGCGCGCGCCTGCTGGCGGCGCTGTCGCTGGCGCGCGGGGACGATGCGGCGGCCATGCAACAGGCGTTCTGGCGCTACTGAAGGCGAAGGCGCGGCGCTGCGCCTTGATGCCCAGTGAACAGCGCCCGGCGATCAGTGCATAACTATCAAAAAGATAGCTGCTGGCGCTTATCTGGCTAGCGCCAGCGGCTTGTTTTATTCATAAATTCGCATCACGCCGGGCGCTTGGCCAGCAGGCGCTTGCGCACCAGGTCGATGTTGTTGCGCAGCGCGAACAGCTCGTCGGCGTGCGCCAGCGGCACGGCGATGCCGTTGGCCACGCGGTCCAGCTCGTCCAGCTCGTCGAGCAGTTCGGTGCGCTCGCCCGTGCCGTTGTCCAGCTTGTCCTCGATCGCGCGCAAGCGCGCGTACCAGCGGAACACGCGGCGGCGCACGCGGAAGGTGTACAGCGGCGGCACCACGCGCGACAGCGGCAGCAGCAGCACGATCAAGCCGCCGATCACCAGCCACATGCGGTCCAGCAGGTTGCTGGCCCAGAACGGCAGGTAGCGCTGCCAGAACGGGGGCGCGCCGTTGATGGCGCGCTCGCCCTCGGGGCTGACGGGCAGCTCGCTGGTGCGGGTATTGGGGAATTCGCGCGTGCCGTTCAGCCAGCCCGCGCGGCTGTGGATGGTTTGCGCGGCCTGGGCAAACAGCTGGCGCAGCGCGGGGTGCGTGTCTTCGCGCGACAGCAGCGAGGTGGTGGCCGCCAGCAGCGTGACGTCGTGCGGCGGCACGTCGGCGGCCAGATCGGCCACGCCGCGCGGCAGCGTCACCGTGCGCAGGAAAGGAAAGCGGCGCGTGTACGCGTCGGCCTGGGCCAGCTCCAGCACCTGCACGCCGGGTGTGCGAAGCAGCTGGCGCACCACGGCCGATTGCGGCGCGCTGGTCAGCACCAGCGCGTCCAGCTGGCCGGCCAGCAGCGCCTGCGCGGCGGCGTTGGGCGCCAGGTGGCTGAGCGGCATCTGCTCGGCATGCAGGCCGTTGGCGCGCAGCAGGCGCTGCATCAGCTGCGGCACGCCGCTGCCGGGCTGGTCCACGTTCAGGCGCAGGCGGCTGATCTGGGCGATGGATTGCGGCGCCAGCGGGGGCGCGGGTGTGACTGGCGGCGTGGTGGCCTGCGAGGTGGTGGCCTGCGAGGTGTTGGCCTGCGGCGGGCGGGTGCCTTGGCGCGATGCGCCGGGAGCGGTGCCGGACGCCGCCTGCCGTGCGGTCGCTGCGGCAGGTGATGAAGCGGGTGATGTGGCGGGTGATGTGGCGCCGGCGGCGTTGACCGTTGCCGCGCCCGGTGCGGCGCCTTGCCCGTCGCCCGTCGCCAGCAGCGCCTGGGGCCGGTAGAAGATCCACAGCGGCTCATAGAACAGCGCGCCCAGCGACTGCAGGCTGGCGTCGTCGTCAGCGGGTGCGGCGGCCTCGGGCGCGCTGGCGCCGGACGCGGGCATTTCGGGCGGTGCCAACCCCGAGCCGTTGGCGGTGGCGGGCGCCGCGCCGCTGCCGCCGCGCACAAAAGCCACGTCGGCCTGGCCGTCGCGCAGCAGCTGCAGGTTGGCGACAGAGCCTTCGGTGGGGATCAGCTGTACCGTGATGCCTTCGCGCGCCAGCGCCGCTGCGTAGCGCTTGCCAAATCCCGCGTACGCGCTGCCTTCGGGCCCGGTGGCCAGGCGCACGGTCTTGGGCGGCTGCGGGTCCAGCCACCAGTACGCGGCCACCAGCAGGCCGACGGCCAGAAAAGCCACCGGCCCGGCCGAGGCCAGCATGTCGCGCACCGCCAGCACCCACAGGGTGAGGGTGCGCCGCAAGGGTCCGATCATGTTTGCAGTGCCTTTCTGGCCATCAGCGCAGGTGCAGACTGCGCGGGCAGCTATTAAACCCGTAGCGATTCTAGCGGTGCGTCAGGGGCTGTCCACCGCGCCGCGCGGGCGCAAGGGTCTTCGGTGCGGGGCGGTGCGTGTGGGCGCGGGTGTGCAGGGCGTCTTCGCCGTGAACGTCTTGCGGTGGACTCTAGGCGAGGACTGGCAACGCCTAGGCGCGCGCGATCGCCGAAGGGTGTCAAAGCGGCCGAGCGGCCCGAGCGGCCCGAGCAGCTGTAAGGCGCCGCGGTGCAGCGTTCTAAAGGGCAACGGCCGCCAGGGCGCGCGGTGGATACACGCTGGCGCGGGGCGCAGTGCGGCGCCACCGCGCTGCGTCAGCGCTCGTCACCCCGCCAAATCGCGCGCCGCAGGCAGCCACAGATCGCCCACGCGCAGCGCGCTGGCCGCGCGCACGGCGTTGGCGCTGGCGCGCGCGGTGACTTCGGCGGCCAGGATGCACAAGGTGTTGAAGTCCAGCGCGCCCGCCTGGCCCGTGGCCAGTGCAAACAGCGTGTCGCCGTCGCTCATCGTGTGCACCGGGCGAATCGCGCGGGCCAGGCCGTCGTGCCCGGCGCCGGCCAGGCGCTGGCATTGCGCCTTGGTCAGCGTGGCGTCGGTAGCGATCACGCCGATGGTGGTGTTGGTGCCCGCCAGAATGGCCTGCGGCGCCTGGCCGGACAGCACCGCCGCCACGCTGCCGCGCAGCGCTTGCCCGTCGGCGGTGCGGGCGCCCGCAATGGGTTGGCCGGTGCCGCTGTCCACCACGTCGCCCAGCGCGTTGACGGCGATCAGCGCGCCCACGGTGACGCCCTGCAGCGTGATGGACGCGGTGCCGATGCCGCCCTTCATCGCGTGCGCCATGCCAAACAGCTTGCCCACGCTGGCGCCCGCCCCCGCGCCGATGTTGCCCTGCGCCAGCGCGGCGCCCGTGCCCGCGTGGGCGGCGTCTTCGCAGGCGGCCCAGCCAGCGTCGGCGCCGGGGCGGATGCGCGCGTCGCCCACGTGCAGGTCGAACAGCACCGCCGCGGGCACGATGGGCACGCGCTGGCCCGGCGCGGTGCCCACCGGCAGGCCGATGCCGCGCCCGTCCAGCCAGCGCATCACGCCGGCGGCGGCGTCCAGCCCCCAGGCGCTGCCGCCTGACAGCAGCACCGCGTGCACCACGCCGACCAGGTTGGCGGGGTTGAGCAAGTCGGTCTCGCGCGTGCCGGGCGCCGCGCCGCGCACGTCCACGCCGCCCACGGCGCCGGCTTCGGCCAGCACCACGCTGCAGCCGGTGGGCCGCTCGTGCAAGGTGTGGTGGCCCACGGAAATACCGCGCACATCGCTGATGGCGCCGGGGTGCAAAGGGTTGACGTTGGCTGGTGGCATAAGCGGCTTGCGGCTGGTACGGGGCGATGCGCCGGGTTGAGAAGGTGGCAAGTGGCTGCGTGGCTCAGGCGTCGCTTTCGGGGCGCCGGCCCTGACGCTGTGTCAGTTCTGGCTTACGCCGGGCCATTGTGCGCCCGCGGCGGCCTGGGCGCTCTGCTGGGCGGCCTAGCGGTTTGCACAGGCTGGGCCAGGGCATGGGTGGTGCGTAGGCAGCGTTGGCGTTCAGGTATGAAATCGTGCTCTGGCGACCTGCCAATCTGCGCTGGCAGCTATCACTGCGATAGCGGATTTGCAGGTATTTCGCGCCGCCGCGCGCTCCCGGCCGACCGCGTTGGGCAGATCGCGTGCAGCCCGCCCACCGCGCCCGTGGCGCAGAAAGATTGACGCAGCTCAAAGCCCTGGCCGCCGCCGCGCCGGGGCAGGGGCGCAGCCATCACCGGCGCAGCCACCCGCTGTGCCGCCCGCCACGTACCCAAAGCAGCGCGGCTGGCACCTGCACGGCATCGCCCGTCGCGCGACAATCCAAGGTTTTGCCACCGTTCACCCACCCGCCGTGCCCCTGTCTACGCCTGCCCCCCGTTCCCACCTGCACAACCGCCACGTCGTTTACCGCGGCTACCGCCGCGAGGACGGCCTGTGGGACATCGAAGCCGAGCTGCGCGACACGAAGACGGGCGATTTCACCGTCAGCAGTGAGCGCGTGTGGCGCGGGGGCGAGCCGATCCACGGCATGGCCATCCGCCTGACGGTGGACAGCCAGGCCGTGGTGCGCGCCATCGAAGTGGCGATGGACGACGTGCCCCACGGCGCCTGCCCGGCTGCGGCGCCGCCTATGCAGCGCATGGTGGGCAGCAGCCTGGCGCGCGGTTGGCGCCGGTCCATCGACCAGCACCTGGGCGGCATCGAAGGTTGCGCGCACCTGCGCGAATTGCTGTTCAACATGGCCACCGCCGCGTTTCAGACGATGGTGGACGCCGTGCTGCCCGCCGACGCGCCGCCGCCCTTTCTGGGCAAGTGCAAGACCTGGGACTTCGACGGCGAGACGGTGCAGCGCATCTACCCCATGTTCTACCAGCGGCGGCATGAGCGGGTGGCATAGCGCGCAAGCCAGGGTGTGCGCGTGCACCGGCAAAGTTGATAGTAAAAAGTGCCTCTGGCGCCCTGTGCACCTGCGCTGGAAGCTATCAAAATTCTAGTATTCTGTGCGCCGCCTAACACCGGCCTTGTGGCCCGCGCGCGGCCTGATGCCGGTGGCGCCGCGCAGGTGCGGGGCAGGGCGCCCCTTTCAGGCATTGCAAGCTTTTCAAGCACTTCCAAGCATTTTCAGGAGCACCGCATGGTCGACATCACCACCGCGCCCTGGGGCATTCTGGTTCTGCGCCTGGCCTTGGGCGCGCTGTTTCTGGCGCACGGGCTGCGCAAGCTGCTGGTGTCCAAGCCCGCGGGGGTGGAGGGCTACTTCCGCTCGCTCGGCCTGCCCGGCTGGGTGGGGCTGCTGACCATGGCGGCCGAAATCCTGGGTGGCGTGGCGCTGCTGCTGGGTGTGTGGCCGCGCTACGTGGCGCTGGCGCTCACGCCGATGATGGTGGGCACCATCGTGCTGGTGCACGGCAAGAACGGCTTTGTGTTCGACAACAAGGGCGGCGGCTGGGAATACTCGGCGCTGTGGTCGGTGGCGCTGGTCGCGGTGTTCTTGCTGGGCGATGGGCCTTTCGCCCTGTGCCCGTCGCCTAACTGGTTCTGAGCGGCGCCGAAGCCGCCTCAGCGCCCGCGCAGCAGGTCAGCCACCAGAAAAGCCAGCTCCAGGCTTTGTGAGCCGTTCAGGCGCGGGTCGCACGCGCTGGTGTAGTTGGTCTGCAGGTTGTCGTCGGTCAGGTTCTGGCCGCCGCCGCGGCATTCGGTGACGTCCTGGCCCGTCAGCTCGACGTGCAGGCCGCCGGCCACCGTGCCTTCTTGCGCGTGGGCGGCAAAGAATTCGCGCACCTCCTGCACGATGTTGTCGAAATCGCGCGTTTTAACGCCGTGGCGGGTGGTTACGGTGTTGCCGTGCATCGGGTCGCACGCCCACACGGCCGGGTGGCCCGCGTCGCGCACGGCGGCCAGCAGCGGCGGCAGGTGCGCGGCCAGCTTGCCCGCGCCCATGCGGGTGATCAGCACGGTGCGGCCGGGCTGGCGCGCCGGGTCGATGGCGTTCAGCAGCGCCAGCACGTCGGCGGGCGTGGCCTGCGGGCCGATCTTCACGCCCACCGGGTTGGCGATGCCGCGCAGGTATTCGATGTGCGCGCCGTCCAGCTGGCGGGTGCGCTCGCCCAGCCACAGCATGTGGGCCGATCCGCCGAACCAGTCGCCCGTGTCTTGCGCGCGCAAGCCGTCGCCGCGCCGCGTCAGCGCCTCTTCATAGGGCAGCAGCAGCGCCTCATGCGAGGTGTACACCGCCACTTCGCGCAGTTGCGCCATGTGTTGGGACGTGAAGCCGCAGGCCGCCATGAAGGCCAGCGCTTCGCTGATGCGGTCGGCCAGCGCCTGGTAGCGCTGGCCCTGGGGGCTGTGGCGCACGAAATCGGCCGTCCAGGCGTGCAGCTGGTGCAGGTCGGCAAAGCCGCCCTGGGCCAGCGCGCGCAGCAGGTTGAGCGTGGCGGCGCTGGCCGAATAGGCGCGCAGCAGCCGTTCGGGCTGGGGCGCGCGGTCGGCGGCGGCGAAGGGCGCGCCGTTGATGATGTCGCCCCGGTAGCTGGGCAGGGTGACGTCGCCTTGCGTTTCGGTGTCGGCCGAGCGCGGCTTGGCGAACTGCCCGGCGATGCGCCCCACCTTGACCACCGGGCGCGCGGCGCCGTAGGTCAGCACCACGGCCATCTGCAGCATGACGCGGAAGGTTTCGCGCGCGGCGGCGCCGTCCAGCGTGTCAAAGCTTTCGGCGCAGTCACCGCCCTGCAGCAAAAAGGCGCGCCCGGCCGCCACTTCGGCCAGCTGCGCGCGCAGCGCCCGCACTTCGCCCGCGAAGATCAGCGGCGGAAACTGCGCCAGCTGCCCGCACGCGCTGGCCAGCGCCTGCGCGTCGGGGTAGGTGGGCATCTGCCGGGCCGGGTGCGTGCGCCAGCTGGCAGGGTGCCAGGCGGAAGGTGGCGTGGTTGCGGCGGGGGCGTTGGGCGGCGGCATGGCGTGGGCTCAGAGCTGAGTATCAAAACAAGGGCCAGCGCTGGTGCGGTCTGCGCTGGCAGCTATACGAAGCATAGCATTCGATGGCGGAGGCAGGGGCGGTGATGGCCGCTTTTCGGCCCCACGGTCTTGGCCAGGCTGCGCAGGGCGTGCGCGCCGCTGCGGGTTCAAGCGGCACGCTGTTCGGCGCGGCGGTGGATGCATTGGACGGATTCAAGCAGCCCGCGCAGCCGGCGCTCAAAGCCACTTCTGCATCAGCAGCGCGTTGCCTTCGGCCGGGTCGAGCACGTAGGGCACGAAGCCGAAGCTTTCGTAGCTGCGCAGGGCGCGGCGGTTGCCGCTCAGCACTTCCAGCGTCAGTTTGCAGCAGCCGCGCTCTCGCGCCAGCGCTTCGCAGGCGGCCAGCAGAGCCTGGCCCACGCCACGGCCGCGGTGCGCCGACAGCACGGCGACGTCGTGCACGTTCAGCAGCGGCTTGGCCTTGAAGGTGGAATAGGCCTCGAACGTGTTGATCAGGCCCACGGGCTCATCGCCCAGCCAGGCGATGAAGCTGGCCGCGGTGGGCCGCTGGGCCAGGTCGTCGCACAGGCGGGCCTGCACGTCGTCGGCCAGCGCTTCGCCGCCGCCCATCGGGTCCATCGCGTAGGCGTTCAGCAGGTCGACCAGCGCGCGGCGGTCGGCGGGCAGCGTGTAGTCCACGCGGCGCACGGCCAGCGTAGGGGAAAAAGGTGCGTGGGGGGCGGCGGGGGCGTTCACGGGCGATCAGGGGGCAAAGTGAGGCGCTGCGCGCAGCGGCGCAGCAGCGTCTGGACGAAGAAAAGCGGCGCGGCCGAAGGGCCAGCGCCGCCAGAGTAAGGCGCGGGTTTACTTGGCCGCAGCGTCGGGTTTGGCCGCTTCGGGCTTGGCGGCATCCGACTTGGCCGCGTTGGCTTTGGCGGCTTCTGCCTTGGCCGCATCGGCCTTGGCGTCGCGACCGGCCGTCATGGCGGCGCCGATGCGGCCTTTGTTGGCCTTCACGTACGCCATGTTGGCGGCGTTGGTGCCCGCGTCGGCAGGCGACTTGGCATTCGCCTGCACGGCCGCACCGGCGCGGTTCAGCGCGATCATGGTCATGATGTAGTCGCGGGCGGTGATCTGGTTTTTCTCCAGCACGCTTTTGGCTTTCGGGTCGGCGTTCAGGCCGTTGGCAATGTCGTCCAGCGTCTTGGCGTCCCCGTGGTTGCTGCCCTTGATCTTCTCGCGGCGGGCGTCTTGCACCACGCCGAAGGCCCGGTCCAGGGTATCAGCCTTGATCGTGTACTCGCGCAGCGCCTTTTCGTCTGCGGGCGGCAGCTTTCCGCTTTGTTGCGCCAGGGCGGGACCTGCCAGCGCGCCCAGTGTGCACAGGGCCACCAAAAATACCTGGGCGTGGCGCCGCACGGTGTACGAAGCAGTACGCAGGGCGGCGGCGTGGCGGGATACAACGGAAATCGACATGAGAAAAAAACCTTGGGAGATCGGCAAAGGCTTCAAGCCTAGCCGGGGCAAAGGGTGGGAGTGTGAACGGGTGTAACCGCGCCCTGCGTCGCCACGCCGAGCGGGTGCCAGGCACAGCACGCCAGACACGGCGCCAGCCGCGTCAGGCCGCGAAGTCTTCCACCGGCAGGCAGCTGCAGAACAGGTTGCGGTCGCCGTAGACATTGTCCACCCGGCCCACCGGCGGCCAGTATTTGACGCTGCCGGGCAGGCGCTGTGCCAAGGCCGCGCCCACGTCGCGCGGGTAGGGGTGCGGCCAATCGGCGGCCATCAGGCTTTCGGCGGTGTGGGGCGCGTTTTTCAGCGGGTTGTCGTCCTGGGGCCACTCGCCTTGCTCGATGCGGCGGATTTCGTGGCGGATGGCGATCATCGCGTCGATAAAGCGGTCCAGCTCTTGCAGCGTTTCGCTTTCGGTGGGCTCCACCATCAACGTGTTGGCCACCGGAAAGCTCAGCGTAGGCGCGTGAAAGCCGTAGTCGGCCAGGCGCTTGGCCACGTCTTCGGCCATCACGCCGCTGGTGTCTTTCAGGCCGCGCAGGTCCAGGATGCACTCGTGCGCCACGTGGCCGGGGCGGCCGTCTTGACCTTCGCTGGCGTACAGCGTGGGGTAATGCTCGGCCAGGCGCTTGCTGATGTAGTTGGCGCTCAGGATGGCGGTTTCGGTGGCGTGCTTCAGGCCGGCGGCGCCCATCATGCGGATGTACATCCAGCTGATGGGCAGCACGCTGGCGTTGCCGTAGGGCGCTGCGCTGACGGGGCCGACGCGGCCGGCGGGCGTGGCCTGGGCTTCATCGCCCTGGCCGGGCCGCGTGGGCAGGTAGGGCACCAGGTCTTCCACCACGCACACGGGGCCGACGCCGGGGCCGCCGCCGCCGTGGGGAATGCAGAAGGTCTTGTGCAGGTTCAGGTGGCTCACGTCGCCGCCAAACGCGCCGGGTGCGGCCACGCCGACCAGGGCGTTCATGTTGGCGCCATCCACGTACACGCGGCCGCCGTGCTGGTGCACGATCTGGCACAGCTCCTTCACCTGCGTTTCAAACACGCCGTGCGTGCTGGGGTAGGTGATCATCACGCAGGCGAGCTGGTCGCGGTACTGTTCGCACCGGGCGCGCAGGTCGTCCAGGTCGACGTTGCCGCGCTCGTCGCACTTGGTCACGACCACTTTCAGGCCCACCATTTGCGCGCTGGCCGGGTTGGTGCCGTGCGCGCTGCTGGGAATCAGGCACACGTCGCGCTGCGCATCGCCGCGCGCGGCGTGCCAAGCCTTGATGGCCAGCAGGCCAGCGTATTCGCCCTGGCTGCCCGCGTTGGGCTGCAGGCTGACGTCGGCGTAGCCGGTGATGGTGGACAGCCAGCGGCGCAGTTGGCTGTCCAGCTCGGCGTAGCCTTTCTGCTGGTCGGCGGGCGCAAAGGGGTGCACGTTGGCGAACTCGGGCCAGGTGATGGGGATCATCTCGCTGGTGGCGTTCAGCTTCATCGTGCAGCTGCCCAGGGGGATCATGCTGCGGTCCAGCGCCAGGTCTTTGTCAGACAGCTGGCGGATGTAGCGCAGCATGCCGGTTTCGCTGTGGTGGCTGTTGAACACCGGGTGCGTGAGGTAGGCGCTGGTGCGACGTAGCTCGGCGGGCAGCAGGTCGGGCGCGGTGCCTTCCAGCGCGGCGAAGTCGGGCAGCGGCTGGCCGTTGGCGAACACCGACCAAAGCAGCTCGACGTCAGCGCGCGTATGCGTTTCGTCGAACGACACGCACAGGTAGTCTTGCCAAGCTTTTCGCAGGTTGGCGCCCGCCTGTACAGCGCGGGCAGCTATTGAATCGGTAGCGTCATCGGTTTTGAAGCACACCGTGTCAAACGCCGATGCGTGGTGCGTGGTGGCCAAGCCCAGTTGCTTCACGCCGGCCGTGAAGATGCTGGTGAAGCGCGCCACGCGCTGCGCGATGCGCTGCAGCCCCACGGGGCCGTGGTACACGGCGTACATGCTGGCCACCACGGCGGGCAGCACCTGCGCGGTGCAGATGTTGCTGGTCGCCTTTTCGCGGCGGATGTGCTGCTCGCGCGTTTGCAGCGCCAGGCGGTAGGCCGGCTTGCCGTGCACGTCCACGCTGACGCCCACCAGGCGCCCCGGCAGGCTGCGCTTGATGGCGTCTTTACAGGCCATGTAGGCGGCGTGCGGGCCGCCTGCGCCCATGGGCATGCCCAGGCGCTGGGTGCTGCCCACCACGATGTCGGCGCCCATCTCGCCGGGCGACTTGACCAGCGTCAGCGCCAGCAGGTCGGCGGCGAAGATGGCGGCCGCGCCCTTGGCGTGGACCTTGTCCACCTCGCTGCTCCAGTCGGTCAGCCAGCCGCTGCTGCTGGGGTACTGGATCAGCGCGGCAAAGTAGTCGTCGGCGGCGACGGCCGCGGCCCACTCCTCGGCCGAATTGGCCAACTTGACCGTCAAGCCCAGCGGCGCGGCGCGGGTTTGCATCACCTCGATGGTTTGCGGGTGCGCGTCGCCGCTGACCAGGATCACGCTGCCCTTGGCCTTGACCGACCGGCGCGCCAGCGTCATCGCCTCGGCGGCGGCGGTGGCTTCGTCCAGCATCGAGGCGTTGGCGATGTCCATGCCGGTGAGGTCGGTCACCATGGTCTGAAAGTTGACCAGCGCTTCCATGCGGCCCTGGCTGATCTCGGCCTGGTAGGGCGTGTAGGCGGTGTACCAGGCGGGGTTTTCCAGGACATTGCGCAGGATCACGCCGGGGGTGTGGCAACCGTAGTAGCCCTGGCCGATGAAGCTCTTGAGCAGGCGGTTCTGGCCGGCGATCGCTTTCAGCTCGGCCAGCGCGGCGGCCTCGGTGGTCACGGGCGGCAGCGCCATGTCGTCGCTGCGCGCGATGCTGCGCGGCACGATGGCGTTAATCAGCGCCTGGCGCGAGGGCTCGCCAATCACGGCCAGCATCTGGCGCTCTTCGTCGGGTGTCACGCCGATGTGGCGCGCGATGAATTCGCCAGCGTTCTCCAGCTGGCTCAAATCGGTGGGGGTGGCGGTAGCAGGGGCGGCGGACATGGCGCGGATCTCCAGGCAAAGCGTTGGGCAAGGCGCGCCGGGCGCGCCAGCCCAAGGGCCGCGCGCGCGGTGCGCCTCACTCAGCGTTCTGCGTGGCGATCAGGCGCCGGCAAAGGCCGTGTAGGCGGCTTCGTCCATCAGGGCGGCCACTTGCGCCGGCTCGGACAGGCGCACCTTGAAGAACCAGCCCGCGCCGGCCGGGTCGCTGTTGGCCAGGCTAGGTTCGCCGCGCAGGGCTTCGTTCACTTCGGTGACTTCGCCGCTGACGGGCATGTACACGTCGGCCGCGGCCTTCACGCTTTCAACCACACCCGCCACTTCCTTCTGGGCGTAGGTTTTGCCCACTTCGGGCAGGTCGACGAACACGACGTCGCCCAGCGCATCCTGCGCGTGCTGGGTGATGCCGACGGTGGCGATGTCGCCCTCCACGCGGATCCATTCGTGGTCTTCTGTGTACTGGGTGGTCATGGGTTTTGCTCCGAAAATAAGAGCTGCTTGCGCAGGTTGTGCAAGGGCTGGCGCCCGGTTTCTATCAAAAAACGAAATCAGCCGCGGTGGTAGCGCGGCGGCAGGAACGGCATGGCCGACACCACCATCGGCACGCCTTTGCCGCGCACCATGGCGAACACCTCGGTGCCGATGGCGGCGTAGTCGGCGCCTACGTAAGCCATGGCAATCGGCTGGTCGAGCATGGGGCTGAGCAGGCCGCTGGTCACCTGGCCGATGGCTTGTCCGTCCAGGTTTTCCAGCGCGGCCGGTTCGCGCACCGGAATGCGTTCCTTGGCGATCAGGCCGACGCGGCGGCGCGTGGGGGCGCTTTCGCCGCTCAGCTGCGCCAGCACCCGCTCTGCACCCGGAAAGCCGCCTGCGCGTTCGCCCCCGGTGCGGCGCACTTTCTGGATGGCCCAGTTCAGCCCCGCTTCCACCGGCGTGGTGGTGGTGTCGATGTCGTTGCCGTACAGGCACAGGCCGGCTTCCAGGCGCAGCGAGTTGCGCGCGCCCAGGCCGATGGGCAGCACCTCGGGCTGCGCCAGCAGGGCGCGCGCGAAGGCTTCGGCCTGCGATGCGTGCACGGAAATCTCGAAGCCGTCTTCGCCCGTATAGCCGCTGCGGGTGATGTACAGGCTGCCGCCGTTCCAGGCGAAGGGCGCGCCGGTCATGAATACCAGCGCTTCGACGCCTGGCACCACGCGGGCCAGCGCGTCCACCGCTTGGGGCCCTTGCAGCGCCAGCAGCGCGCGTTCGGGCATCGGCAGCACCTGGCAGCGCTGACCGATGCGGGCATGGATGTGGGCGATGTCGCCGGCTTTGCAGGCGCCGTTGACGATCAGGAAAAGCTGCGGGCCGGGGCCTTCGCCCTCGGCGCGCGGCAGGGTTTCGCCGGTGGTCGCAGGGTCGCCCCAGTTGACGAACATCAGGTCGTCGATGATGGTGCCTTCGTCGGTCAGCAACAGGCCGTAGCGCTGCTTGTGCAAGCCCAGGCCCAGCACGTCGACGGGCAGCAGCGTTTCCAGTGCGGCGGCGGCGTCGGCACCCACCAGCTTGAGCTGACCCATGTGCGAGACATCGAACAGCCCGGCGCTGGCGCGCGTGTGCTTGTGCTCGGCCATCAAGCCGGTGGGGTACTGCACCGGCATGCTGTAGCCGGCAAAAGGCACCATGCGCGCACCAAGCGCGACATGCAGGTCGTACAGCGGCGTTTTCAGCAGGTCGGAAGGCGGCGTGGCGGACATGGGCGGGCTCCAATGCACAAGAAAAGCATTTGCGCGCGAAGCCCTCAACGGGCGGCGCGCACCGGGAACCCTGCTGTCCGCTTTACCTGAGAGATTCAAGGCAGCGCACTGCGCGCGCGACGCCCCTTGCCCCTTCGGTGGGCGGCGCTGTCAAACTGCGCCGCCTCTCTCCAACAGAATCTAGTTTCGTCAGTCCTTTTGCCTGAGCGTTCAGCCTTCGGCGGCGCTGTTTCGCGGCGCTCTCTCCTGACGATTCGGCAGTATATCGCCGGTCTGCGGGGCTTCCGCTTGGGTTACTTGAAGCCCATCATGTGCGGCAACCAGGTGGACAGGGCCGGCACGAACGTCAGCAGCAACAGCACCACGCCGTGCGCCCAGAGGAAGGGCACCAGCTCGCGCACCAGTGCCGACATGGACACCCGCGAGACGTTGCACGTCACGAACAGCAGGCCGCCGACGGGTGGTGTGATCATGCCCAGCGTCAGGTTGACGATGACGATCATGGCGAAGTGCACCGGATCGATGCCCATCTGCACGGCGACCGGCGCGAGGATCGGCGCCAGCACCATCACGCCGGGCAGTGGTTCGATGAAGATGCCGAACAGCAGCAGGAAGATGTTCACCAAAATCAGGAACGCCACGGGCGAAAGATGCATGCTGACCAGCCATTCGGCCAGCTGCTGCGGGATGCCTTCGATGGTCAGCACCCAGGCGAACGACGCCGAGAAGCCGATGATGATCAGCACCGAGGCCGACAGCAGCGCAGAGCGCGCCAGGATGTCCGGCACCGCCTTCCAGGCCAGCGTGCGGTAAACGAACTTGCCGCACACCAGCGCGTAAAAGACCGCCACCACCGAAGCCTCGGTCGGCGTGAACCAGCCCGCGCGCATGCCGCCCAGGATCACTACTGGCAGCAAGATGGCAGGCAGGGCGCGCCACGTGGTCAGCAGGATTTCGCGCAGGGGCGGCAGCTGGCCTTCGCCCTTGTAGTTGCGCTTTTTGGACACGCGGTAGTTCACCACGCACATCGCCACCGCGATCAGGATGCCGGGGATGATGCCGGCCGCAAACAGCTGACCCACCGACACCTTGTCGTCCTGCAGGGCGTAGATGATCATGATGATCGACGGCGGAATGATTGGCCCCACGATGGCGGTGGCGGCTGTGAGCGCGGCGGCGTAGGAGCGGTCGTAGCCGGCCTTGTCCATCATGCGGATCATCATCGCGCCAGGGCCGGCTGCGTCGGCCAGCGCCGAGCCGGAGATGCCCGAGAAGAACGTCAGCCCAACCACGTTGGTGTAGCCCAGGCCGCCGCGCTTGTGACCCACGAACTGGCCCGCAAAGCGCAGCAGCACTTCGGTCAGGGAGCCGCCGCTCATCAGCTCAGCAGCGAGGATGAAGAACGGCACGGCCATCAACGGGAACGAGTCGATGCCGGTGAAGGTTTCCTTCAGCAGCACCATGAGCGGGTAGTTTTCGGCCAGCAGCAAGGTGGTGGCGGTGGCCAGGCCGAGGGCAAAGGCCACGGGCACGCCTATTGCCAGATAGACGCAGGCCGAAACGATGAGCAAAACGCTGGGGTCGAACATGGCTCGGCCCCTTACAGCGATGCCGACGCGTTGGCGTCGAAATGCTCATCGGCGGCGAACTCGCGCCCCAGCACGTAGCGCCTGGCGATGAAAGCCCCGTGCACGATCAACAGGATGCCGCCAATGGGCATGGCCGCGTAGATGTACGCAAACGGAATCTGCGTGACCGCCGTCAGCTGGAACAAGGTGCGCTGCATGTAAAGCCAGCCGTACCAGACCATGAAGCCGAAGAAGGCCAGCAGCAGCACGGCGACCACGGCGCGCATGACAACGCCACCGCGGCGGGGCAGGGCGTCCTGCAGGTTCTCTACCGCGATGTGCCCGCCGTAGCGCAGCACCAGGCCCGCGCCCAGGAACGTCAGCCAGATCATCATGTGGCGCGACACTTCCTCGGCCCATTCCAGAGATTCATGCGTGGTGTAGCGCATGACGACGTTGGCGAACACGATGACCGACATGGCGGCCAGAAGCAGGATCAGGATCCAGCGGTTGATGGCGACGAAGGCGCGCTCGAAAGTCTGCACGGCGGGCTACCGGTTGAGGGTTCAAAAGCAAGCCGCCCGGCGCCTGGCGTGGCGAACGGGCGGCTCTGGTCGGATCGGAGCTTACTTGACGTCCTGGATCTTCTTGATGTTGTCGGCGCCAAACTCCTTGGCATAGCCTTCATACGGCACTTTCAGCGCGGCCTGGAAGGCGGGCTTGTCCACGGTCTTGATGACCTTCATGCCTTGCTGCTCCAGCTGGGCAATGCCGTTGGCCTCGTCTTCGTTGACCTTCTTGCGCTGGGCCGCGCCCGCGGCCTGGGCGGCCTGCACGAACACCTTCTTGTCGCTGTCAGACAGCTTATTCCACACCTTGGGCGACAACAGCAGCAGCGCGGGCGAGTAGACGTGCCCCGTCAGAGACAGGTGCTTTTGCACCTGCGCAAACTTGGCCGACAAGATGACGGGGATCGGGTTCTCCTGCCCGTCCACCGTGCCTTGCTGCAGCGCGCCAAACAGTTCAGGAAAGGCCATCGGCGTGGGCAGGATGCCGAAGGCGCGGTAGCCATCCATGTGCACCTTGTTTTCCATGGTGCGCATCTTCAGACCCTTGGCGTCTTCGGGCTTGACGATGTCGCGCTTGCTGTTCGTCATGTGGCGAAAGCCGTTCTCCGTCCAGGCCAGGGCGACGATGCCCTTGCTGGGGAACTTGGCCAGAATGCCTTGCCCGATGGGCCCGTCCATCACCTTGCGCGCGTGGTCGTAGTCGCGAAACAGGAAGGGAATGTCAACGATCTTCACTTCCGGCACGAAGTTGCCCACCGGCCCGGTGGACGTGTTAACGAGATCCTGCGTGCCCAGCTGCACCGCTTCGATCTGCTCGCGTTCGCCGCCCAGTGCCGAGTTGGGGAAGTATTGGCATTTGTAGCGGCCCTGGGTGCCCTTTTCCACCTGGTCGCAAAACACCTTCGAGCCCACGCCGTAATGCGAATCCGGCGCGGTGGCATAGCCGATCTTCAACGTGGTGGTTTGGGCCTGTGCGCCCACGCCCAGCGCTGCCAGGGCGCCCCCCAAAACCAGATTCGCAACTTTCATAGGTTTGTCTCCTGCATATTCGTTGTTTTCGGCAGAAACGGCTTTCCTGCGCCGTCGGCCCGCCACACGCGTTGCATTATCAGCAGCCGAACCCGGACGGCGCTTCGGGTTTTCGCGGAGGCGATTGAAAGCCCAATGCGGCTGGCGCGTGCTCCAGCGCACCGCCCTGCGGCAAATGGCCCCCGGCCAAGCACATCGGCGCGCCGCAATCGCTTGCGGCGCGCCGATGGTGTCCTGCATGAAAGCGGTTGCGGTGGCCGCTTGACCTAGCGTGGCCGGGTCAACCGCGCACGTGCACGCGCTTGCAGACGCTGGCAGACACCTTGGGGTGTCACATACCGGAATAGTTGGGACCACCGCCGCCCTCGGGCGTGACCCACACGATGTTCTGCGTGGGGTCCTTGATATCGCAGGTCTTGCAGTGCACGCAGTTCTGCGCGTTGATCTGCAGGCGCTGCGCGCCAGAGCCACTGGTTTCGTCCGCCACAAACTCATAGACCCCGGCAGGGCAGTAGCGCGATTCCGGCCCCGCGTACTCGGGCAGGTTGATTCGCACCGGCACGGTGGGATCTTTCAGCGTCAGGTGCGACGGCTGGTTCTCTTCGTGGTTCGTGTTGCTGATGAACACGCTGGACAGGCGGTCGAAGGTCAGCTTGCCGTCCGGCTTGGGGTAGGCGATCGGCGCGCACTGCGCGGCCGGCTTCAGCTGCGAATAGTCCGGATCTTTGCGGTGCAAAGTCCACGGCGCGTGGCCGCGCAGCACGTACTGCTCGAAGCCGTTCATCACGGTGCCTACGCTCAGGCCCTTCTTGAACCAGTTCTTGAAGTTGCGGTCTTTGTTCAGCTCGGCGGCCAGCCAGCTGTCCTCAAAGGCTTCCGGGTAGGCCGTCAGCTCGTCGTGCTGGCGGCCCGCCACCACGGCGTCGTAGGCGGCCTCGGCGGCCAGCATGCCGGTCTTGATGGCGGCGTGGCTGCCCTTGATGCGGCTCACGTTCAGGTAGCCCGCGTCGCAGCCGACCAGCGCACCGCCCGGGAACACCGTCTTGGGCAGCGCCAGGATGCCGCCGGCGGTGATGGCGCGCGCGCCGTACGACAGGCGCTTGGCGTTCACGTTGCCGTTGTCGTCGGTGAAGTACCACTTGACGCGCGGGTTGGTCTTCCAGCGCTGGAATTCCTCAAACGGGCTGAGGTAGGGGTTCTTGTAGTTCAGGCCGACCACGTAGCCGCAGTACACCTTGTTGTCCTCGGCGTGGTACAGGAAGGCGCCGCCGTAGGTGTGCTCGTCCATGGGCCAGCCGGCGGTGTGCATCACGAAGCCGGGCGTATGGCGGCTGGGGTCGATTTCCCACAGCTCCTTGATGCCGATGGCGTAGCTTTGCGGGTCGCTGTCGGCGTCCAGCTTGTAACGAGCGATCAACTGCTTACCCAGGTGGCCGCGCGAGCCTTCGGAGAAGATCGTGTACTTGCCGTGCAACTCCATGCCCAGCTGGAAGTTTTCCGTCGGGTTGCCGTCCTTGCCGATCCCCATGTTGCCGGTGGCCACGCCCTTGACCGCGCCGTCTTCGTTGTACAGCACCTCGGCCGCCGGAAAGCCGGGGAAGATCTCCACACCCAGCGCCTCGGCCTGCTGCGCCAGCCAGCGCACCACGTTGCCCAGGCTGACGATGTAGTTGCCGTGGTTGTGGGCAAAGGGCGGCAGCATGAAGTTGGGCACGCGCGTGCCGCCGGTTTCATTCAGGAAGACGTAGGCGTCGTCCGTCACCGGTTGGTTCAGCGGGGCGCCCTTGTCCTTCCAGTCGGGGATCAGCTCGGTCAGGGCCTTCGGGTCCATCACGGCGCCCGAAAGAATATGCGCGCCGGGCTCGGAGCCTTTTTCCAGCACCACAACCGAAACGTCCTGGCCTTTTTCCGCCGCCAGCTGCTTCAGGCGAATGGCGGCCGACAGGCCGGCCGGGCCGGCGCCGACGATCACCACGTCGTATTCCATGGCCTCGCGCGGGCCGTATTGCTGGATGATTTCCTCGGGGGTCATGGGATTGGCTCTCGTGGTGACGTTTGAAATAATGATCGGCAGGCGCTGTCCTGCGCCGACTGTCGGGTCTGCGACCCATTTTATGCATGCGCTGGCGCATCATGCGCCCCGTCTGCGACACCCTGATCGCCCTCAATTGGAGACCGTTTGTGAGCTACAGCATTGATCTTTCCGGCCGCGTGGCCTTCGTCACCGGCGCGTCGGGCGGCCTGGGCGCCCAGTTTGCCCGCACGCTGTCGCAGGCGGGCGCGGGTGTCGTGCTGGCCAGCCGGCGCATCGACAAGCTCAAGGACCTGCGCGCGCGCATCGAGGGCGACGGCGGCGACGCGTACGTGGTCGAATGCGACGTGAACGACGTGCATTCGATCCGCGCCGCCGTGGCACGCGCCGAGACCGAGATGGGCTCGATCGACATCCTGGTCAACAACTCCGGCGTGTCCACCACGCAGCGCCTGCAGGACGTGACCGAGGAAGACTACGACTTCGTCTTCAACACCAACGTGCGCGGCGCCTTCTTCGTGGCGCAAGAGGTGGCCAAGCGCATGCTGGCGCGCTCCAAGGGCGCGGCGCCGGGCAGCTTTACCGGCGGGCGCATCATCAACATCGCCAGCATGGCGGGGCTGAAGGTGCTGCCGCAGATCGGCGTGTACTGCATGAGCAAGGCCGCCGTGGTGCAGATGACCAAGGCGATGGCGCTGGAATGGGGGCGCTTTGGCATCAACGTGAACGCGCTGTGCCCAGGCTACATCGACACCGAGATCAACCACCACCATTGGGACACCGAAGGCGGCAAGAAGCTGATCGCCATGCTGCCGCGCAAGCGCGTGGGCGACCCCAAAGACCTGGACGCCGCGCTGATCATGCTGGCCAGCGACCAAAGCCACTTCATCAACGGTGCCGTGATTGCCGCTGACGACGGTTTTGCGGTCTAAAACGGCTGCCAGCGCCCGCTGCACCAGCGCGGGCAGCTACTGAATTCATAGTAATTACAGCGGCTGACCGCGCCGGCCGGCCGGCCCGCTGCCCCGATCGCCCACCCAAAACGTTGGACGCAAGCCCATGAGAATCGAGATTCCCGAGGATAAAAAGCTGGTCTTCGAGTCGCGCCAAAGCGTGCGCTGGGGCGACATGGATGCGATGGGCCACGTGAACAACGCGATGTATTTCCGCTACCTGGAAACCGCGCGTATCGACTGGTTCACCGCCGTGGGCTTTCGGCCCGACCCGCAGGGCCAGGGCCCGGTCATCGTCAATGCGTTCTGCAACTTTTACCGGCAGCTGGAATACCCGGGCGACATCCTGGTGAGCCTGTACGTCAGCGACGCGGCCCGCACCACGTTTGAAACCTGGGCCACGATCGAAAAGCTGAGCGAGCCGGGCGTGGTGTGCGCGGCGGGCGGCGCCACCACCATCTGGGTGGATTTCCCGCGGCAGAAGGCGGTGGAGCTGCCCGACTGGATCCGCAAGCTGGTCAGCGAATAGCGCCTTCGTTCACCTTCGCTCACTTTCATTTGTGGCGTTCATTCGCCCAGGGCGATATGGCACTGCGCCTTGAACATTCCCAGTAAAATCGGCCTCTGGCGCAGGTGCAGCCTGCGCTGGCAGCTATTTAATGGATAGCGATTTGCCGTCAGCGCCAGCGACTGGGTCGTGCCCGAAGTCTGCCGTGACTGGCGTTGGAGCCGCCCCGCGGGCGTGCGGCAGCGGCGCCAGCGCCTGCTCGAACTGGCGGGTGGCAGCCGGCCAGTTGAACTGCTCGGCATGGCGGCGCACGCCGTCGCGCGGCTTGTGCAGCGCGGCCAGGCAGGCGGCGCGCAGGTCGTCGCTCAGCGCGCCGCCGGGCGAATCGCGCCCCACCACGTCGATGGGCCCGGGCACGGGGTAGGCGGCCACGGGCGTGCCGCAGTCCATGGCTTCGGCCATCACCAGGCCGAAGGTGTCGGTGACGCTGGGGAAGACCATCACATCGGCGCTGCGGTACACGGCGGCCAGCTCGTCGCCGCCCAGCACGCCAAACCAGCGCACGTCGGCAAACTGGCGCTTCAGGCGCGCTTCTTCGGGGCCGGTGCCGGCCACCCACTTTTCACCCGGCAAGTCCAGCGCCAGGAACTTCTGCACCTGCTTTTCGACCGCCAGGCGCCCCACGTACAGAAAGACAGGGTGGCTGGGCCGGGGCAGGCGCGGGCCGTCGGGCGTGAAGGCGTCCAGGTTGACGCCGCGCGACCACAGGCGCGCCTGGGTGAAGCCGCGCGCGCGCAGGTCGTCCACGATGGCGGGCGTGGGCGCCAGCGTGGCTTGCGCGGCGTTGTGAAAGCGCCGCAGCAGCGCGTAGCTCCAGCCCAGCGGCACGCGAACGCGGGCGTGCACGTATTCGGGAAAGCGGCTGTGGTACGCGGTGGTGAAAGGCCAGCCGCGGCGCAGCGCCACGCCGCGCGCGGCCCAGCCCAGCGGGCCTTTGGTGGCGATGTGAAGGCAGTCGGGCTGGACCTGGTCGATGTGCCGGGCCACCGCGCCGGGGCTGACCAGCGCCAGCGAGATCTCGGGGTAGGTGGGACAGGGGAAGGAGCGGAAATCCAGCGGCGAAAGGATGTGCGTGCTGTGCCCCATCGACTGCAGGTGCCGCGTGGTCATCTTCAGCGTGCGCACCACGCCATTGACCTGCGGCTCCCACGCGTCGGTGACGATCATGATCTTCATCGTCGCTACCGAGTTGATAGCTGCTTGCGCAACAGAAGTGCGCACCGCAGCGGTGTTGAGTTCGAAGCGCGCAGGCTTTCCCGCGTGCCGCTGCGGGCATTGAGCCGTCGGAATGTGAAGCGCGTGTGACGGGGCGCGCGCGCCTCATACCCAATTGCGTTGAATCCGTCAGAAACCGTTCGCACTGAGCTTGTCGAAGTGCATGCACCGCGCAGGGCTTCGACAGGCTCAGCCAGAACGGTTCTTATATTTTTGAGGGCGGATTCGTATCAGCCAGCGGCGTCGTACAGCAGGTGCGGGCGGCGTTCGGCCAGCCAGGCGGCTTCGTCGGCGCGGGCCAGCGCGTCCAGCTCGGCCGGGGGCGCGGTCACGTCGTCCACCCATTCGCGCAGCAGCGGGCTGCCGTTGATCAGGTCGATGGCCAGGCGGTCGTGCTCGTATTCGTAGCCGAAATCGCGCCACAGCGGGTAGTCGGGCCGCTGCAGGCGCACGGCGCGAAACGCCAGCGCCTGCAGGCGCCAGGGCTGGAAGGCGGCGTGGTCGTAGTGGGCCGGGTCTTCCACGTGGATCTGCACGCCCGCGCACAGCTGGCCCACGTGCTTGTGGAAGGTGGGCTCAAACCAGCACTCGCGCAGCTGGCAGCCGCGCAGCCAATCGGGCGCCAGCGCGCGCATGTCGGCCAGCAGGCGGGCGGTGTCGATGTCGGGCGCGCCAAACAACTCCAGCGGGCGCGTGGTGCCGCGCCCTTCACTTAGCGTGGTGCCTTCCAGCATCACGGTGCCGGCATAGGCGCGCGCCATGCTCAGGTTGGCGGCGTTGGGGCTGGGGTTGACCCAGGTGCGCCAGTCTTGCGGGCCCATCGGCCAGCCGTAGCCGGGGGCGGCCCCGGGCTGCCAGCCTTGCATGGTGACCACGCGGTATTCCAGCTGCATGCCCAGCTGGGCGATGAACCAGTGGCCCAGCTCGCCCATGGTCATGCCGTGGCGCATGGGCATGGGGCCGGCGCCCACGAAGCTTTCCCAGCCGGGGCGCAGCGTCAGCCCTTCCACCGGGCGGCCGGCGGGGTTGGGGCGGTCCAGCACCCACACGGCCTTGCCATGCGCGGCGGCGGCTTCCAGCACGTAGCGCAGGGTGGTGATGAAGGTGTAGATGCGGCAGCCCAGGTCTTGCAAGTCCACCAGCAGCACGTCCCACGGCGCCAGCATGGCTTCGGTGGGGCGGCGCACTTCGCCGTACAGGCTGAACACCGGGATGCCCAGACGCGGGTCCACAAAGTCGGGCGATTCGACCATGTTGTCCTGCTTGTCACCGCGCAGGCCGTGCTGCGGGCCGAAGGCGGCCGTCAAGCGCACGTCGGGCAGGGCGGCCAGTGCGTCGAGCGAGTGCGTCAGGTCGCGCGTGACAGACGCGGGGTGCGCCAGCAGCGCCACGCGGCGGCCCTTCAGCGGGGCGCGCAGGGCAGGGTCTTCGATGAGGCGTTCAAGTCCGGTTTTCATTCGGTGGCAGGCGGAAAGAGGTAGAGAAGCGGCGGCAGCGGGTTGCAAGCCAGTCACGCGGCGGGCAGGCGGGCTGGCCAGCCGGCGCGGGTGTGAAAGTCGGGCTGCGGCCGGGGGTGGGCCAGCGCCCAATAGCTCAGCTGCCCGTCGGCCGATTCGATCACGGCGCTCAGGCCCAGCAGGGTGTCGGCGGACTCGTCCCACGGCGTGGGCAGGTGGGGGGTGACCGCCGTCAGTGTCAGCGCGTCGGCCTGTTGGCTAAAAGTCAGGGTGGGTGCGGCAGGCGCGGGCGGCGCGTCGGCGCGCACGCGCTCTTGGGCGAAGTCGTATACGGCCCAGTCGCCGGAGGGGGAGAAGTTGAACTCGCGGTAAGTCGTTGCCGATGCGGGCCCAATGAATGCTTCAAAGCAGGTGTGGCGCCACAGCCCGTCGCTGGGCTGCGGTTGGTCCGATGCGGGTGGCAGGCGCAATGCGGCCACATCGCCGCTCAGCCGGTAGACCAGGCGCAGCGCGCCAGCGGCGGTGCGCCCCACGTCCACCGACAGCGAATGCACGGCGCGGCACGGCGTGCTGGGGTGCGGTGCAAGCTGAAAGCGCAGGGGCGGCGGTGTGGGCATGGGAAATATTGTCTCAGCGCAGCGGTCAGCCGCCGGATGCTATGCAAAAAGTAGCTGCCAGCGCTAGTGGAGTGTGCGCTGGCGGCCTAAATGGTTCCAAAACCTTTCGCGCAGGCGGCATGCTTTCGTGGCGGCGTTGTCATCCATTTTTCATGAATTCGACACGTCTTGGTCACGCGGCAAAACCACCATCTGGGGCAACCAGCGGACATACAACAAGAGGACTTGGCCATGAAAGAACTGCCTACGCCGACCTTCGCCCTGTCCCAGTTGAACCATGCGGTTCAGCTGCCACGGGGGTCTCTTCATCCAGGCTGCGGCGTCGCGGATTCTCGCTCGGGTGCGTCGCGGTACGGCGCCGACATCGAAGTCACCTGGGCACGCCATCAGGACGAAGTAAGGGCCGCGCAGCGCCTGCGCTACCAGGTGTTCGCCGGTGAGATGGGCGCGCGCCTGACCACCTCCGTGGCCGGGCACGACGTGGACCTGTTTGACGACTATTGCGAACACCTGCTGGTGCGCGACGCGGCCTGCGGCGAGGTGATCGGCACCTACCGCGTTCTGACGCCCGCGCAGGCCCGCCGCGTGGGCGGCACCTACAGCGACACCGAATTCGATCTGACGCGCCTGCGTGCGCTGCGTTCGCGCATGCTGGAGCTGGGCCGCAGCTGCGTGCACGCCGATCACCGCCACGGCGGCGTGATCATGGCGCTGTGGACGGCGCTGGGCGAATTCATGGTGCGCAACCAGCTGGACACGATGATCGGCTGCGCCAGCATCCCGATGCTGCACAACGGCATGGTCAGCGGCGACGTGGCCGCCAGCATCTGGCGCCAGATGAGCGAAAAGCACATGGCGCCCATCGAATACCAGGTGCGCCCGCGCCTGCCCCTGCCGGTGGAGCAATTGAACGCCAGCCTGCCGGTGGAGCCGCCTGCGCTGATCAAGGGCTACCTGCGCCTGGGCACCAAGGTGCTGGGCCCACCGGCGTGGGACCCGGATTTCAACTCGGCCGATTTGCCGATGCTGATGCGCCTGGGCGACCTGCCTTCGCGCTACCGCAAGCACTTCCTAGGGCAGTAAATTGGGACGCCCGCCTGAGTCGCTGCGCGCCTTGTCCGCGCTCACTTTGGGAGCAGGGGCAACGCCATCGCCCCACGTGGGGGCCGACGCGGCGCTCGCGGGCGATGGCCTCGCGGCGGCTGCCGTACGGGCGCTGGGGCCAGCGTCGTGGCTGGCGCGCGCCGGCGTGCAGGGCGCGGGGGAAGCACAGCACCTGTGGGAATGCGACGGGACAGCGCAGCCAGACAAGCCTGGCGCGGCAACCGAGCGCCCACGCTATCGCGCCATCTTCATTTCCGACCTGCACCTGGGCACGCCCGGCTGCCAGGCCGTGCCGCTGCTCGAGTTTTTGCGCGAGCACAACAGCGAGTCGCTGTACCTGATCGGCGACATCATCGACGGCTGGCAGCTGCGCCGGCGCTGGTACTGGCCGCAGGCGCACAACGACGTGGTGCAAAAACTGCTGCGCCAGGCGCGCAAGGGCTGCCGCGTGGTGTTCGTGCCGGGCAACCACGACGAATTTGCGCGCGGCTTCGTCGGCAACAACTTCGGCGGCATCGAGGTGGCTGAAGACGCCGTGCACACCACGGCCGACGGGCGGCGGCTGTGGATCACCCACGGCGACCATTTCGACGGCGTGATCCAGTGCGCCAAATGGCTGGCCTACGTGGGCGATCATGCGTACGAGTTCGTGCTCAAGCTCAACCGCCACGTGAACAGCTTTCGCGCGCGGGCGGGCTTGCCGTACTGGTCGCTGTCGGCGTACCTGAAACACAAGGTCAAGAAGGCCGTGAACTACGTCAGCGACTTTGAGCGCGCGGTGGCGGCCGAGGCGCGCCGCCGGGGGCACCACGGCGTGGTGTGCGGGCACATCCACCACGCGGAAATCCGCGAGATCGACGGCACGCTGTACTGCAACGACGGCGATTGGGTCGAAAGCCGCAGCGCGCTGGTCGAACACCACGACGGCCGGCTCGAATTGGTCTATTGGCAGGGCGTAGGCGCGCCGGCCGAGCGCGCGGCGCCGGCGGTGCACGCATGAGGCTCGCGCTGATCACCGACGCCTGGGCGCCACAGGTCAACGGGGTCGTCACCACGCTGGTGGAACTGGTGGCTGCGCTGGAGCGGCGCGGCGACGAGGTGCTGGTGATTCACCCATACCGTTTTCGCACGCGGCCCTGCCCGGGCTACGCGGGCATTGACCTGGCCGTTCGGCCGGGACGCGAAGTGGCCCGCCTGCTGGACGGCTTTCGGCCCGACCCGGTGCACATCGCCACCGAAGGGCCGCTGGGCTGGGCGGCGCGCGGGCACTGTCTGCGTCGCGGCTGGGCCTTCACCACGGCGTTCCACACCAAGTTTCCCGAGATCCTGAACGCCGCCGTCAAGGTGCCGCTGAGTTGGGGCTACGCGCTGTTTCGCCACTTTCATCGCCCCTCGGCCGGGGTGATGGTGCCGACCGATTCGGTGGCCGACATGCTGGCCCAGCGGGGCTTTCGCAATCTGCGCTACTGGACGCACGGGGTGGATACGCGCCTGTTCGCCTTCAGCGGCTTACCGGTCGCGCACCCTGCGCTGGCCGGCCTACCGCGCCCGCTGCAACTGTTTGTAGGCCGCGTCTCGTACGAAAAGAACATCGAAGCCTTTCTGGCGCTGAAAACGCCCGGCACCAAGGTGGTGTGCGGCGTGGGGCCCGTCGAGCAGAAACTGCGTGCCGACCACCCGGGCGTGCGCTGGCTGGGCGTGCTGCCACGCCATGAGCTGGCGCGCGTTTATGCCAGCGCCGACGTGTTCGTCTTTCCCAGCCGTGCCGACACGTTCGGCCTGGTGATGCTGGAGGCCATGGCCACCGGCACGCCCGTGGCCGCCTACCCGGTGGATGGCCCGCTGGAGGTGCTGCGCGCGCCCGCGGGCACGCCGGTGGGCGGCGTGATGCACGAGGACCTGGGGCAGGCGGTGGCGCAGGCCCTGCAGATCGAACGGGGCGCCGCGCGGCGCCATGCCGAGCGCTTTGGCTGGGACGCCGCCACCGACCTTTTCCGCCAATACCTGGTGCCCGCCGCAGCCCCTGCCCAGCAGCCGGTCATTGGTTGATTGGCGCTGCTTGAGTTAAGCTGGCGTGCTCTTACTTTTGAAGTGCATTCATGTCGCCCCGCCGTCCCGCGCCGCCCCCGCTTTTGGAACGTTATCCCCTGCTGGACCGGGACGCCAGCATCCTCGCTTTCAACCACCGCGTGCTGCATTGGGCCGAACGCCCTGACGTGCCCCTGCTGGAGCGGCTGCGCTACCTGTGCATCGTCTCGTCCAACCTGGACGAATTCTTTGAGGTGCGCGTAGACCCGCACATGGCGGCTTGGCGCAGCGCGGCCGAAAGCTCCGGCCGTATGCGCCCCACCCTGGCGGACGCGCACGAACTGGTCGCACGCCAGTACCAGATATTCAACGAAGCGCTGTTGCCCGCCATGGCTCAGCAGGGCATGCGCATCGTGTCGCACCTGGACCGCACCGAGGCGCAGCGCAAATGGGTGCGCGAGCTGTTCCTGCGCGAGGTCAAGCCCCTGCTGGTGCCGGTGGCGCTGGACCCGGCGCACCCCTTTCCGCAGGTGGCCAACAAGTCGCTGAACTTCATCGTCCAGCTCAAGGGCAAAGACGCTTTCGGCCGCGCCAATGAGATTGCCATCGTCAAGGTGCCGCGCGTGCTGCCGCGGGTGCTGCGCATGCCGCAGCGTGTGACGGGCGGCGAAACGCTTTTCGTGATGCTTTCCAGCGTCATCCGCGGCAACCTGGCGGATCTGTTCCCGGGGCGCGAGGTGGGGGCGTTCTCGCACTTCCGGGTCACGCGCCACTCGGATTTGTCGGTGGACGAGGAAGAGGTCAAGAACCTGCGCACCGCGCTGCGCCAGGGCCTGCATCAGCGCAACTACGGCGAGGCCGTGCGGGTAGAGGTTTCATCGGCCTGCTCGGATGAGCTGGCGGGCTTTCTGCTGCACCAGTTCCAGCTGCCGCCTGAAGCGCTCTTTCGGGTGCAGGGGCCGGTCAACCTGGTGCGGCTGCAGCAGTTGATTGATCTGGCCGATCGGCGCGATCTGCAGTTCGTGCCCTACAAGGCCAGCTACCCTGCGGCGCTGCGCAAGGGCGAATCCGTGATGGCGCGGCTTAAGCAGGGCGACGTGGTGTGCCACCTGCCGTTTGAAAGCTTCGATGGTGTGATCGACTTCCTGCGCGAGGCCGTGCAGGACCCGCAGGTGCTCGCCATCAAGCAGACCATTTACCGCACTGGCAACGACAGCCGGATGATGGATTTGCTCATCGAGGCGCAACGGCGCGGCAAGGAAGTCACGGCGGTGGTCGAGCTGAAGGCACGCTTTGACGAAGAGGCCAACATCAACTGGGCAGAGCGGCTCGAGCGTGCGGGCGCCCAGGTGGTCTATGGCGTGGTGGGCCTGAAGACGCATGCCAAGATGCTGCTGATCACGCGGCGCGAAGGGCGCCAGCTGCGCCGCTATGGCCATCTGTCGACGGGCAACTACAACCCGCGCACGGCGGCGCTGTACACCGACATCAGCTACCTGACCGCCGACGCGCGCCTGACGGCCGACATGGATCGTCTGTTTGTGCATCTGGCCAGCCACAGCCGCCTGCCGCGCATGCAGCGCATGCTGCTTGCGCCCTTCACGCTGCACAAGCAGATGCTGGCCAAGATCGAAGCGGTGGGCCAGGCCGCCCGGCGTGGCCTGGGCGGGCGCGTGGTGGCCAAGATGAATGCGTTGACCGACCAGCCCTTGATCGAGGCGCTGCTGCGCGCGGGCGATGCGGGGGCGAAGATCGATCTGATCGTGCGGGGCGCGTGCATGCTGCCCGGCCAGCTGACTGAGAACATCCGCGTGCGCAGCATCATCGGGCGCTTCCTGGAGCACTCGCGCGTGTTCTATTTCCGTGCGGGCGAGCGAGAGGAGCTTTGGCTGTCGTCCGCCGACTGGATGAACCGCAACATGCTGCGCCGGGTAGAAACCGCATGGCCCGTGACCGACCCCGGGCTGCGCCAGCGCATCATCGACGAATGCCTGGTGGCCTACCTGTACGACGAGGCCGACGCATGGGTGCAAGGCGCAGGCGGTGCCTACAGCCGCGTGGCAGAAGATGGCGCTGATTCGGCCCTTTCCGCCCAGCAGGCCTTGATGGCGCGCTATGGTTCTAATAGTGAAGAGGGTTTGGAATGGACTTGATTCTGTGGCGTCACGCCGAAGCCCAGGAGCCCGAGGGCGCCATGACCGATCTGGATCGCCCGTTGACGCGGCGCGGCGAAAAACAGGCCGCACGCATGGCGGCCTGGCTGGATCGCCAGTTGCCCGACGGCACGCGCGTTCTCAGCAGCTCGGCGCGCCGCACGGAAGAGACGGCTCGCGCTTTGGGGCGGCGCTTCAAGTCGATGGACGGCCTGCGCCCCGGCGCCAGTGCCGAGCAACTGCTGCAGGTCGCCGGCTGGCCCTTGTCCAAAACGCCGGTTCTGGTGGTTGGCCATCAACCCACACTGGGGCAAACGGCCGCGCAGTTGCTGGGTTTGCCCGGCGGTGAATGCGCCATCAAGAAAGGCGCCATCTGGTGGCTGCGCTCGCGCGAGCGCGACGGCGAAGACCAGACCGTGCTGGTCGCCGTGCTGACGGCAGAGCTGGCTTAACGGCAGAGATCAACGCCCGCGGGTTGCCCCCGTACCCCGAGGCCAGAGACGCTTTCGGCCTACGCGATTCACGTCGGGCATTGCCTACAATGGCCGCCCGGGGCGGATGGCCATGGTCTGAGCCCCGCCGGTGTGCCGTCAGGAAATCCCTTGGTGTTTTCCGCAAGTTCGTGCGCAATTGCCCATCACCCTGTGAGGAGTTTCCATGTCTGCATTTGCCTCGCCCACGCCGCGTACCGCGTTGATTGTGGTGGCAGTGGCCGCGCTGACCAGCGCCTGTTCGTCCGTTGATCTGGGGCCCAGGTACGATCCGCCCCCCGTGCGCATGCCGCAGCCCCTGCCGTCTGCGCCAGTGCAGCCGGCGCCGGTGGCGCAACCCAGCGCGATTCCGCCCACGCAACCCATGCCTCAAACGCTGCCCCCGTTGGGATCGCCCCAGCCAAGCGTTGGCGCGCCGGTTGTGCCTCAGGCCTCTGCCGACCCGCGAGCCAGCCTGATCACGTTGACCACGCGCCTGGAGCCCGGCAATGCGATTCCGCCCGCGCGCAGCAATGGCGTGGGTCAGCTGGACGCCATCTACGATTCGAATGCTCGCTTGTTGCGTTGGAAGACATCGTGGTCCGGCCTCAGCGGCCCCATCACCGGCGTGCAGTTTCATGGGCCCGCAGATCCCGGGCAAAACGGCCCGGCCACCTTGATCTGGCCTGGCCCGTTCGGGGCCACCTACGAGGGCCGCGCCACGCTGACACCAGAGCAAGCCGTAGATCTGATCGCCGGGCGGTGGTACCTGAACCTCAGAACGTCAGCCAACCCGGCGGGTGAGTTGCGCGGGCAATTGCACGTGGTGCACTGAGCTGAATGAGGGGCAGGGCAGGGGCGCTGAGCCCTTGACCTTGGTCGGCAACGCGCGCGGGCCGTCGAATCGACTTCTAGCATGCGCGCAGATGGCTTCTAGGTCTCTGCGGTGCGGCGGTGACCAGCAATACGCCTACTCGGCGGCACCTGGCTTTACGGACCGCTGCGCGACAGTCTGTAGACGCCCAATTTGGCGGAAGAGGTGAGATTCGAACTCACGGACCCTTGCGAGTCGCCGGTTTTCAAGACCGGTGCAATCGACCACTCTGCCACTCTTCCTGAACAGCCGCGCATTCTATCCGGAGCGCGCGCCTGATTTGGTCTTTCACAAAAAAACAAGCCCGCCTGATGCGGGCGGGCTGTTGCGGTTAGGGAACCTGCCGAATTACTTCAGCTTGATTTCCTTGTATTCCACGTGCTTGCGAGCCTTGGGGTCGAACTTCATGATCGACATTTTTTCAGGCATCGTTTTCTTGTTCTTGCTGGTCGTGTAGAAGTGGCCCGTTCCGGCCGTGGATTCCAGCTTGATCTTTTCGCGTCCACCTTTGGTAGCCATGGTGTGTTCCTTTTGAGGTTAATCAGGCCTGACCACGGGCGCGCATGTCTGCGAGCACGGCGTCGATACCATTCTTGTCGATCAAACGCAGGGCGGCGCTAGACACGCGCAGGCGCACCCAGCGATTTTCGCTCTCAACCCAGAAGCGGCGGTACTGCAGGTTGGGAAGGAAGCGGCGTTTGGTTTTGTTGTTGGCGTGAGAAACGTTGTTTCCCACCATCGGGCCTTTGCCCGTCACTTCGCACACGCGTGCCATATAAGATTGCTCCGGTCACTCGGTCTTGGCTGGGCGCCGCTGTTGTTGATGCGACTCGCCTTGACCTCACCTCGCCATGAAAAAGGGTGGCGGTAGCCCTGTGGCTGCACTACTGCGCGCCTGTCAGAAGGCACGCTGACACGCAGCAAAGCCCGCCATTATAGCGTCAGTAGGCGGCGAAGGCCACCATCATCAGTCGGGCAGCTGTTCCAGGAAGCGCTGAGCGTCCAGGGCGGCCATGCAACCCGTTCCGGCGCTCGTGATCGCCTGACGGTAGACGTGATCTTGCACATCGCCTGCAGCAAACACGCCTGGCACACTGGTTTCGGTGGCGAAACCTTGCAAGCCGCCGCGCGTCTTGATGTAGCCGTTTTCCATCGCCAGTTGGCCGGCAAACACTTCGGAGTTGGGGGTGTGGCCGATGGCGATGAAGCAACCCTGGAGTTGGATGTCTTCGGTTTGGCCGCTGTCCACATGGCGCAGGCGGATGCCTGTCACGCCGGTGTTGTCGCCCAGGACTTCGTCCAGCCGGTAGAACGTCTTCAACTCGATCTTGCCGGCAGCCACCTTTTCCATCAGCTTGTCCACCAGAATCGGCTCGGCGCGGAATTTGTCGCGGCGATGCACCAGGGTCACCTTGCGGGCGATGTTGGACAGGTACAGCGCTTCTTCAACGGCGGTGTTGCCGCCGCCCACCACGCAAACGTCCTGATCGCGGTAGAAGAAGCCGTCGCACGTCGCACAGGCCGACACGCCGCGGCCCATGAAAGCCTCTTCCGACGGCAAGCCCAGGTAGCGCGCGGAAGCGCCAGTGGCGATGATCAGGCTGTCGCAGGTGTACTCACCGTTGTCGCCAAACAGCCGGAAAGGGCGAGTGGCCAGGTCGGCCGAGTGGACCTGGTCGAACACCATCTGGGTATTGAAGCGCTCGGCGTGGTGCAGGAACCTCTGCATCAGATCGGGGCCCTGCACGCCCATGGCGTCTGCGGGCCAGTTGTCGACCTCCGTGGTGGTCATCAACTGGCCGCCCTGCGCCATACCGGTTACCAGCATCGGTTGCAGGTTGGCCCTCGCGGCATATACAGCAGCCGTGTAACCGGCGGGGCCGGAGCCCAGGATCAGCACTTTGGAATGAAGGGAAGTCATGGATATCGGAAAGAGGGGAACAGCGGGTAAGCTACGATTGCAACTCGGGAGCGAGCGTGCAAAACTTCACAAAGCCATGGCATTCATGCCGCTCGGATTAGAAGGATTTTAGGGAGTCGGCCAATGGCCGGTGTCCGAAAGGGATTGAGATGACGATGCTTTCGAGCCTGGATCTGATTCGCAGAGTACCGCTTTTTTCGATGCTCACGGAATCGCAGGCGAATGCCGTTGCAGATGCGGTGATCAAACGGCGTTTCAAGCGCGGCGAGATGATCGTCGAGCAAGGCAAGAAGTCCAACGCGCTGTTCATTTTGCTGAACGGGCGCGCTCGCGTGGTCACGGCGGACAGCCGTGGCCGTGAGGTGATCCTGGCGACGCTGCAGCCGGGCGATCACATCGGTGAAATGAGTCTGATCGACAACGAACCCCATTCGGCCACCGTGCGCGCCGAGGTGCAGACCGACGTGCTGATGCTGGGCCGCCTGGAGTTTGCCCGCTGCCTGCCCGAGAATTCGTCCATGGCCTACGCTGTCATGCGCGGCCTGGTGCAGCGACTGCGGCACGCTGATCGCAAGATCGAGTCGCTGGCCCTGATGGACGTGTATGGCCGTGTGGCGCGCGCGCTGCTCGAATTTGCGAGCCAGACGCCAGAAGGCGAATTGCTGATTCGCGAGCGCATTTCCCGCCAGGACATTGCCAAGATGGTGGGCGCCTCCAGAGAGATGGTCAGCCGCGTCATGAAGGATCTGGAAGAGCGCGGTTTCATCGAGACACAGGAAAACGGCGCCATTGTGGTCAAGGAACGTTTGAACGCGCTGGGCTGAGCCGGGCCGCCGCCTCTCTCGCGGCGCAAGGGAGCCACTGGGACGTGCGGTCCGTGGCGTGAACGTGTTCGTACGTTGAGCCGGCGCTCACGTGTTTGCGCGAAGCTGTGGGTTACCGATCGATTCCGGGCTTTCTTGTTCGCGCAGCCGTGCGGTAAGCTACGAAAGTTGTAGTTGAATCCATGGCTTACCCTCTTAATACCTTCAATGCAGATCCGGGCACCGAGGTGCCGCGCACGGGCATCTTGCGCTTTGCTCAGGAAGTCGTTCTGGTCATCGGCCTGGCCGTCATCATCTTCCTGGTGATGGCGTTGTCCAGCTATTCGGCCCAGGATGCGGCGTGGTCCACGTCAGGCGCGGGGGGCTCGCTGCACAACTGGGCGGGCAAGCTGGGCGCTTGGCTGGCCGACCTGGCCTACGTGCTCATGGGGTTTTCAGCTTGGTGGTGCGTTGCGGCGGCCATTGGCGCGTGGCTGCGCGGCGTACGCCGCTGGCTGCGTGGCGCCGCGCCGCAGCCGATTCCTGCGGGCTCCAGGCGGGCCCGCATCTGGTACCGCATTCGCAATGCGCACTGGGTTTTCTGGATCGGGCTGGCGCTGGTTTTGGCTGCCAGCACGGGGCTGGAGTGGACGCGCCTCTACCGCTGGGATGACGCGCTTCCAGGGGTTTCAGGTGGCGTGCTGGGCTATTTGGGCGGCCCCTTGGCAGTCAAATGGCTGGGCTTCACCGGCTCGGCGCTGCTCGGCATCCTGACGCTGGTCTTCGGTGTCTCGCTGCTGTTCGGCTTTTCCTGGACGGGCGTGGCCGAGCGCATCGGCGCGGCACTTTTCGGGGTGGTCGAATCGCGGCGTGAGCGGCGCGAAGTCGCGCGCGACGTGGCTGCCGGCAAGCAGGCTGCGCGTGAACGCGAAGAGGTCGTGCACCACGAGCGCGAAGTGATCGAAGAGCAGCACCCGGCGCCGGTGTTCATTGAGCCCGCAGTGGCCGCCGTGCCGGTGAGCGACCGCGTCGTCAAGGAAAAGCAAAAGCCCTTGTTCACCGAGTTGCCCGACAGCAACCTGCCGCAGGTTGACCTGCTGGATGGCGCGCCCGCGCACCAGGAAAGCGTGGCGCCCGAAACGCTTGAGATGACCAGCCGCCTGATCGAGAAAAAGCTCAAGGACTTCGGCGTGGACGTGCGCGTCGTTGCCGCCGCACCTGGCCCGGTGATCACGCGCTATGAAATCGAGCCTGCCACTGGCGTCAAAGGCTCGCAGGTGGTCAATCTGGCGAAAGACCTGGCGCGTTCGCTGTCGCTGGTGTCCATCCGGGTGATCGAGACGATTCCTGGCAAGAATTTCATGGCCTTGGAATTGCCCAACGCCAAGCGCCAGACCATCCGCCTGTCCGAGATTCTGGGTTCGCAGGTCTATCACGACGCCAAGTCGCTGCTGACCGTGGGGCTGGGCAAGGACATCATCGGCAAGCCCGTGGTCGCCGATTTGGCCAAGATGCCGCACGTGATGGTCGCGGGCACCACCGGGTCGGGTAAGTCGGTTGGTATCAACGCCATGATCCTGAGCTTGCTGTACAAGGCCGAGCCCAAGGACGTGCGCGTGCTGATGATCGACCCCAAGATGCTGGAGATGTCGGTCTACGAAGGCATTCCGCACCTGCTGGCGCCGGTCGTCACCGACATGAAGCAGGCGGCCAACGGCCTGAACTGGTGCGTGGCCGAGATGGAGCGACGCTACAAGCTGATGAGCAAGGCCGGTGTGCGCAACCTCGCCGGTTTCAACCAGAAGATCGACGAGGCCAAGGCGCGCGGCGAGTTCATCTACAACCCGTTCAGTCTGACCCCCGACGACCCCGAGCCGTTGGAGCGGCTGCCCTACATCGTCGTGGTGATCGACGAGCTGGCCGATCTGATGATGGTGGTCGGCAAGAAGATCGAAGAGCTGATCGCCCGGCTGGCGCAGAAAGCGCGCGCGGCGGGCATTCACCTGATTCTGGCCACCCAGCGCCCCAGCGTGGACGTGATCACGGGCCTCATCAAAGCCAACATCCCGACGCGGATCGCGTTTCAGGTCAGCAGCAAGATCGACAGCCGCACCATCCTGGACCAGATGGGCGCCGAAGCCTTGCTGGGCATGGGCGACATGCTGTACATGCCCAGTGGCACCGGCTTTCCGCAGCGGGTGCACGGCGCATTCGTCAGCGACGACGAGGTGCACCGCGTGGTGGAATACCTCAAGTCGCAGGGCGAGCCCAACTACATCGAGGGCGTGCTGGAAGGCGGCACCGTCGATGGTGAAGACGGCGCGCTGGGCGGCGGCGAGGGCGGTGGCGAGGCCGATCCGCTGTACGACAAGGCCGTGCAGATCGTGCTGTCCAACAACAAGGCCAGCATCTCGCTGGTGCAGCGGCACCTGTCGATCGGCTACAACAAGGCGGCCAACCTGCTCGAAGCAATGGAAAAAGCGGGTCTGGTCAGCGCCATGAACGGCCGCGGGCAACGCGAAATTCTGGCGCCCGCGCGCGCAGAGTAGGGCGCATTGCCTTACTTGCCGCAAACCTTGGATTCGGGTTGCGCAAATCATCCGTTTCCCGCTGTCGTGCAGCGTGCGGCGGATGTGTCCGCTTCGCAATCGGGTGTTTCAAATCGTGGGGCGCTGAACCTTTGGCGCCACCCCCAGTCTCATTGACCATGACGCATTTCAGCCATTTCACCCGCGCCCTTGCATCCGTCCGCCGCCCGTGGGGCCGCGCCGCCTGCGCAGCCGCCTTGGCTCTATTGGCACCGCTGGCCTGGGCCGGCGGCATGGACAGCCTGTCCGATTTCGTGAAGCAGGCGCGCAGCGGCAAAGCTGGTTTCACGCAGGTGGTGACGGCGCCGGGCAAGGAAGGGCGCCCCGGCAGCACCAAGACGCAGACCGGCACCTTTGAATTTCAGCGCCCCGGCAAGTTTCGTTTTGACTACAGCAAGCCGTTCGAGCAGACCATCGTCGCCGACGGGCAAACGCTGTGGCTGTACGACGTCGATCTGAACCAGGTCACGGCCCGCAAGCAGGACCAGGTGCTGGGCAGCACGCCCGCGGCCATCATCGCCGCCGCGCCCGATCTGAAGGCTTTGCAGCGCGATTTCACGCTGACCGAAGAGCCCGACGCGCAAGGCCAGCAATGGGTGAAAGCCGTGCCCAAGGCACGCGACGGCCAGCTGCAGAGCATCCGACTGGGCTTCAAGACGGCGGGGCAAAGCGCCGAGCTTGCCACCCTTGAAATCGCCGACAGCTTCGGGCAGCGTTCCGTGCTGACCTTCAGCCGGGTCGAGCTGAACGTGAGCCTGCCGGCCAACCGCTTTCAATTCAAGCCGCCAGCGGGCGCGGACGTGCTGCGCAACTGAGGCGCTGAAACTCACCACCGGCGAGCCTGCCGCCTTGCCGGCTTAAGCACCTGGTTGCTTCAAATAGCATAGCTGCTACCGCAGGTGCAGCGGGCGCTAGAGCATGTTTTCTTTCTAAATTTTGAGCGCCAATTGCGCCGCTGCGAAGTCGGGCGTGTGGGCGACTTTTCCATCTGACGCTATCGGCCGATCGCTCTCTCTCACAACGCGGCCATGGTTGCGCCCGACCAGTCGGCGCCGTCGCCGCAGCAGCATGTACCATGACCGCGCACCATGAGCACGTCGCGCACCTCTCGTCCTTCCGGCCCTTCTGCGGGCGTTCACGTTCCGCTGGCTGAGCGCCTTCGCCCCCACAACCTGGGTGAAGTGGTCGGGCAGCAGCACCTGCTGGGCGAGGGCATGGCCTTGCGCATCGCGTTCGAATCCGGCCAGCCGCACAGCTGCATCCTTTGGGGCCCGCCGGGCACCGGCAAGACCACCATTGCGCGGCTGATGGCCGACGCTTTCGATGCGCAGTTCATCCCCATCAGCGCCGTGCTGGGTGGGGTGAAGGACATCCGCGAGGCGGTCGAGCTGGCGCAGAAGGCGCGCGATGGTCTGGTGCCGCAAAGCACCATCGTGTTCGTCGACGAGGTGCACCGCTTCAACAAAAGCCAGCAAGATGCCTTCTTGCCGCATGTTGAAAGCGGGCTGTTCACCTTCATCGGTGCCACCACCGAGAACCCTTCGTTCGAGGTGAATTCGGCCCTGCTGTCGCGCGCAGCGGTGTACGTGCTGAATTCTTTGACAGACGACGATCTCAAGCAGATTCTGGCCCGGGCGCAGGCAGAATATGCGCAGACAGCTATCGAAAGTGAAGCGGCAGACCGCCTGATCGCCTACGCCGACGGCGACGCACGGCGCCTGCTGAACACGCTGGAGACGATGTTCGTCTCGGCCCAGGCGGAAGGCCTGTCCACCATCACCGACGCGTGGCTGCTGAAGGTACTGGGCGAGCGCCTGCGCCGCTACGACAAGGGCGGCGAGCAGTTCTACGACACCATCAGCGCGCTGCACAAGTCGGTGCGCGGCAGCGACCCGGATGCCGCGCTGTACTGGCTGGTGCGCATGCTCGACGGCGGGGCCGATCCGCGCTACATGGCGCGGCGCATGGTGCGCATGGCCAGCGAAGATATCGGCCTGGCCGACCCGCGCGCGCTGCGCCTGGCGCTGGACGCGGCCGAAGTGTATGAAAGGCTGGGCAGCCCCGAGGGCGAGCTGGCGCTGGCCGAATGCGTGGTGTACCTGGCCATGGCGCCCAAAAGCAACGCCGTCTACAGCGCCTACAACGCGGTGCGCGCCTTCATCAAGCAGGACATCACGCGCCCCGTGCCCATGCACCTGCGCAACGCGCCCACCAAGCTGATGAAGCAGCTTGACTACGGCAAGGGCTACCGCTACGCCCACAACGAGGAAGACGCGTTCGCTGCCGGCGAGTCGTATTTGCCCGAAGGCATGCCGCCGCAAGCCTTCTATGAGCCCGTGCCGCGCGGGCTCGAGATCAAGATCGGCGAACGGCTGGCCCAGTTGCGCCAGCGCAACCTAGACGCCGGGCGCACCGAATAGCGGCGCCGTGCACGCCGGAGGTGCATTTGCCTGCGCGCGACGCACCTATAAAGAAAAGAGGGAAAACCCCCGTGCACCATTTGCTGGCGCCCTAATTCCTGTCGCTAGAATTTTGGCTTGTCCAAACCCGCTGCGAACAAGCTGGCGGGTTTTTTGCTAGGTACATACCTGAAAGAGACCCAACAGGTCTCGCGGCAGTTTCGCCAGATAACCCGGGCATCCCATTGATCATGGGTGCGGCGCCACAGAGAGGAAGTGTTTCATGGAAATCTTGCTACAGCAGATCATCAACGGTCTGGTGCTGGGCAGCATGTACGCGTTGATAGCCTTGGGCTACACGATGGTGTACGGCATCATCCAGCTGATCAACTTCGCGCACGGCGAGGTGTTGATGGTCGGCGCGCTGACGGCGTGGTCCATCATCGGCGTGATGCAAAGCAGCATGCCCGGCGCGCCGGGGTGGGTCATCCTGATCCTGGCGATGGTGATTGCCTGCGTGGTGGCCGCGGCACTGAACTTCGTGATCGAGAAATTGGCGTACAGGCCCTTGCGCAACAGCCCGCGATTGGCGCCGCTGATCACCGCCATCGGCATGTCGATCCTGCTGCAGACGCTGGCCATGATCATCTGGAAGCCCAACTACAAACCCTTCCCGACCCTGTTGCCCAGCGCCCCGTACAACGTGATGGGCGCCTACATCACCCCCACGCAGATCATGATCCTGTGCGTCACCGCCGTGTCGCTGGCTGGGCTTATGTACCTGGTGCACTACACCCGCCTGGGCCGCGCAATGCGCGCCACGGCCGAGAACCCGCGCGTGGCCGGGCTGATGGGCGTCAAGCCCGACATGGTGATTTCCGCCACCTTCATCATTGGCGCCATGCTGGCCGCCATTGCCGGTGTGATGTACGCGTCCAACTACGGCACGGTGCAGCACACCATGGGCTTCCTGCCTGGCTTGAAAGCCTTCACCGCAGCCGTGTTTGGCGGCATCGGCAACCTGGGCGGTGCCGTGCTGGGCGGCATTCTGCTGGGCCTGATCGAGGCCATTGGCTCGGGCTACATCGGCACACTGACGGGCGGCCTGCTGGGCAGCCAGTACACCGACATCTTCGCTTTCATCGTGCTGATCATCGTGCTGACGCTGCGGCCTTCCGGCCTGTTGGGCGAACGTGTGGCCGACCGCGCCTGACCGGGGGAAAACATGACGCAAAAGAACAAACTGATCGTTTTTCTGATCTGTGGCATCGCACTGCTGCTGGTGCCGCTGGTGCTACAGAGCTTCGGCAATGCCTGGGTGCGCATCGTCGACATCGCGCTGCTGTATGTGATGCTGGCCCTGGGCCTGAACATCGTGGTGGGCTACGCCGGCCTGCTGGATCTGGGCTACGTCGCCTTCTTTGCCGTGGGCGCGTACCTGTACGGTTTGTTGGCGTCGCCGCACCTGACCGACACCTTCCCGGCCATCGCCGCTGCCTTCCCCAACGGTTTTCACACCTCGTTGTGGATGGTGATTCCGCTGGCCTTGGTGCTGGCGGCGTGCACGGGCGTGCTGCTGGGCATTCCGGTGCTGAAACTGCGCGGTGACTACCTCGCCATTGTGACGCTGGGCTTCGGCGAGATCATCCGGATCTTCATGAACAACCTGGACCACCCGTACAACCTAACCAACGGGCCCAAGGGCATCAGCCAGATCGACTCGGTCAAGGTGTTTGGCCTGGATTTGGGCAAGCCGCTGACGATCGGCGGGTTCGAGATCGCCTCCGTCTCGCTGTATTACTACCTGTTCCTGTTCCTGGTCATCGTTACCGTATTCATCTGCAGCCGCCTGCAGGATTCGCGCGTGGGCCGCGCCTGGATGGCCATCCGCGAAGACGAGATCGCCGCCAAGGCCATGGGCCTGAACACCCGCAACCTCAAGCTGCTGGCCTTTGCCATGGGCGCCTCTTTCGGTGGCGTTTCGGGCGCCATGTTCGCGGCCTTCCAGGGCTTCGTGTCGCCGGAATCCTTCAGCCTGATGGAGTCGGTGATGATCGTCGCTATGGTGGTGCTGGGCGGTATCGGCCACCTGCCTGGCGTGATCCTGGGGGCGTTGTTGCTGGCTGCGTTGCCGGAAGTGCTGCGCTACGTGGCCGGCCCGCTGCAAGCCATGACCGATGGACGACTCGACTCCGCCATCCTGCGCCAGCTGCTGATCGCGCTGGCCATGATCAGCGTCATGCTGATTCGCCCGCGCGGCCTGTGGCCCTCGCCAGAGCACGGTAAGGCGCGCAAACTCAATGTTGAACCCGGCGGCCAATCGGCGCCGACGACGGCGCAGCAAAACGCGCCCGGCGTCGACTTCCCGGCCGATGCCGAGCCCGGTAACACCGACGTGCGCCAGTACCCCATCAACCCCTGAGGAAGCCCCTACCAATGAGCAACGACACCGTACTCAAAGTCCAGGGCGTTTCCAAGCGCTTTGGCGGCCTGCAAGCCCTGACCGACGTGGGCATCACCATCCGGCGCGGCCAGGTCTACGGCCTGATAGGCCCCAACGGCGCGGGCAAGACCACGTTCTTCAACGTGTTGACCGGCTTGTACACGCCCGATGCCGGGTCTTTTGAACTGGATGGCAAGCCCTACAAGCCGCAGGCCGTGCACCAGGTGGCCAAGGCGGGCATTGCCCGCACGTTCCAGAACATTCGCCTGTTTGCCGAAATGACTGCGCTCGAAAACGTGATGGTCGGCCGCCACGTGCGCACCCATTCCGGCCTGTTTGGCGCCATCTTTCGCACACGCGGGTTCAAGGCCGAAGAAGACGCCATCACCCAGCGCGCACGCGAGTTGCTGGATTACGTGGGCATCGGCAAGTACGCCGACTTTCGCTCGCGCACGCTGTCGTATGGCGACCAGCGCCGCCTGGAGATCGCCCGTGCGTTGGCCACCGACCCGCAGCTGATCGCGCTGGACGAGCCAGCGGCCGGCATGAACGCCACCGAAAAAGTGCAGCTGCGCGAGCTGATCGACCGCATCCGCAAGGACAACCGCACCATCTTGTTGATCGAACACGACGTGAAGCTGGTGATGGGCCTGTGCGACCGCGTGACGGTGCTGGACTACGGCAAGCAGATTGCCGAAGGTACGCCCGCCGAAGTGCAGAAGAATCCGAAAGTTATTGAAGCCTATCTGGGCACGGGAGAGCATTGATATGGCCCAGGTGTTGTTGAAGGTTTCCGGCCTGAAGGTGGCCTATGGAGGCATCCAGGCCGTCAAGGGCGTGGATTTCGAGGTGCGTGAGGGTGAGCTGGTCTCGCTCATCGGCTCCAACGGGGCGGGCAAGACCACCACGATGAAGGCGATCACGGGCAACCTGCCGCTGGCCGGGGGCGACATTGAGTACCTCGGCAAGTCGATCAAGGGGCAGGGCCCCTGGGACTTGGTGCGCCAGGGCCTGGCCATGGTGCCCGAGGGCCGCGGCGTGTTCACCCGCATGACCATCACCGAAAACCTGCTGATGGGCGCCTATACGCGGCGCGACAAAGCTGGCATCAACGCCGACATCGAGAAGGTTTTCACCATCTTCCCGCGCCTGCGCGAGCGCAAGGACCAGCTGGCTGGCACCATGTCGGGCGGTGAACAGCAGATGCTGGCCATGGGCCGCGCGCTGCTCAGCCGCCCCAAGCTGCTGCTGCTGGACGAGCCGTCCATGGGCCTGTCGCCCATCATGGTCGACAAGGTCTTTGAAGTGGTGCGCGACGTGTACGCGCAGGGCGTCACGATCCTGCTGGTGGAGCAGAACGCCAGCCGCGCGCTGGCGCTGGCCGACCGCGGCTACGTGATGGAATCCGGCTTGATCACCATGCAAGGTGGCGGGCAGGAGCTGCTGGCCAACCCCCGCGTGCGGGCGGCCTACTTGGGCGAATAAGGCGCTGGCTGAAGACGGGTGCGCGGCGGTGCTCTGTGCCAGGGCCGCCCGCCGCTTGTGCGGGCGTTGGCGCGGCGTGCTGTGCTTCGCTGCCGATCTTGCGCGGCCGCCTCGTGCAGGTGCGCCACCGATTCAGTGGTCGCGCCCGTCATTTACTCCTGAAAAGATAGCTGCCCGCGCTGATCGGTCGGGCGCTGGAGGCCAATTCGCCTAGTAGGCGTGCCGCGCCGCTTTATCTCGCGACCGGCCTCACTGCAGGTCTTCATGCTCGAAGTTGTCGGCGCCCAGCTTCCAGTACGCGGCGATGCGCATGGCCTCTTTGGGGTGGCCTTGGGTGTGCAGCACCAGGTCGCGTACACGCGCCATCGTGGCCGCTTCGCCCGCCGCCCAGATATAGCCTTCGCCACTGCGGGGCGCCAGGCTGGCCAGTGCGCTGAGCATGGCGTCGCCGCTGGCCACTTGATGCAGTTCGACCTGCGCGGCGCTGCGCTCCACTTCGAGGATGGCGGTGTCGGCCAACTGCGCCACCACGATGACGCGGGCGCCCTTGGGCAGCTCGGCCAGGCGCCGCCCGATGGCGGGCGCCGCCGTGGCGTCGCCGATCAGCAGGTGCCAGTCGTAGTCGGTGGGTACCACCATCGAACCGCGTGGCCCGGCAATCACCACGCTTTGGCCGGGCGCCGCCTGGCGCGCCCAGTCGGATGCCACGCCCGTACCGTGCAGCGCGAAGTCGATCGAAAGCTCGCGCCGCTCGGTGCTCCACGCGCGGGGCGTGTAGTCGCGCCGATCTGGGGGCGCATCGGCCGCCGCACCGGGCCGCGCCAGGATGAACTTGACGTGGTCGTCAAACCCTTGCGAAACGAAGTCGGCCAGCGATTCGCCGCTGAAGACAACGCGCACGAAGTCGGGGCCGATGGGCTCCACGCGGGCAACCTGCACGTCGCGGAACTGCAGCACATGCCGCACGCGCTCGACGCGGCGGGCCACGGAAGGAGAAGGTGAATTCACGTTGACGGCCTGATTGGTTGATAATGTCATCAATTATGGCGCGAACGGTTGACCATATCAACAAAATGGCGAATCCCACCCCAGCAGCATTGCCCGAAGCCGCCACTGCCCCGGCGCCCACGCCGGAAGACGTGGTCGAAGCCTTGCACCAGACCATGCGTGGCTTGCGCGCGGCCTTTCACGGCGGTGGCCGCAAGGAGGGGCGCGACCTCACGCACCTCGACAGCCGGGTGCTGGGCTTTTTTGCGCGCTGCCCGGGCGCCACCCAGAAAGAGCTGGCGCAGCACAGCGGGCGCGACAAAGGGCAGATCGCGCGCCTGATCCATGGGCTGAAGGAGCGGGGCCTGCTTTCGGCCACGCCGGACGAGGCCGACCGCCGCACGCTGCGCATCGAGCTGACGCCCGCAGGCCTGGACGCCCACCGGGCGCAGCACGCGCGGGCCTACGCCTTGGCAGAACAATCCGCCCAGGCATTGAGCGACGACGAGCGCCGCACCTTGATTGACCTGCTGCAGAAGGTGCACACCCATTTGGGCGCCGGCGCCTGAAGTTGGTGCGCGCCTGCACGTGCCGGCGCGGCGCGGGCGGGCACGCCGTAGTGACTGGGACGGCCCGGCGGATCGCGGTAGCATTGGCGAGCGCGCCGATGCTCCACTTTGGGGCACGGTGCTGGCTTTCCCGAAGCATTTTTCAACGAGATGAACGATATGAAAAACACCCATCGCATTTCCGCCACCGCCCTGGCCGTCGCTGGCCTGATGGTCGCTGCCGCCGCCAACGCCCAGGAAGTCCAAACCGTCAAGATCGCCCACGCGGGCCCGACGTCCGGCGGCATCGCCCACATCGGCAAGGACACCGAGAACGGCGTGCGCATGGCCATCGACGAGCTGAACGCGCAGAACCTGACCATCGGCGGCAAGAAGATCAAGTTCGAGATCGTGGCCGAAGACGACGCGGGCGACCCCAAGCAGGCCACCGCCGTGGCACAAAAACTGTGCGACATGAAAGTGGCTGGCGTGGTGGGCCACCTGCAATCGGGCACGACGATTCCCGCTTCGAGCATCTACCACGGCTGCGGCATTCCGCACATCACCACCGCGGCCACCAACCCGGACGTGACCAAGCCCGGCTACAAGACCACCTACCGCCTGATTGCCAACGACAACGCCCTGGGCGCTGCGCTGGCCATCTACGCGGCCGACGCGCTCAAGCTGAAGAACGTGGCCGTTATCGACGACCGCACCGCCTACGGCCAGGGCCTGGCCGATGTGTTCAAGCAAACGGCGAAGAAAAAGGGCTTGAACGTGGTGGCGTCGGAATTCACCACCGACAAGGCCACCGATTTCATGGCCATCTTGACCAACATCCGCAGCAAGAAGCCTGACGCGATCTTCTACGGCGGCCTGGATTCGCAGTCTGGCCCGATGCTGCGCCAGCTTGAGCAGCTTGGCCTGGGCAACGTGAAGTTCTTCTCGGGCGACGGCTCGTGCACTGAAAAGCTGCCCGAGCTGGCCAGCAAAGTCGCCGCTGTCGGCAATGTGACCTGCGCCACTGGCGGCATCTCCGTCGAGAAGATGGCCGGCGGCCAAGAGTGGAAGAAGCGCTACGACGCCAAGTACCCCGGCCAATTCCAGATCTACAGCCCGTATTCGTACGACGCCACCATGGTGCTGGTCGACGCGATGAAGCGCGCCAACTCGGTCGATCCGAAGGTCTACGTGCCTGCGCTGGCCAAGACCAACTACAAGGGCGTGACAGCGCAGATCCAGTTCACCAACAAGGGTGAGCTGACCCAGCCCGCCGTGACGCTGAACGGCTACAAGAATGGCGTGCGCACGCCGCTGAACTGATATCAGCCAAACGCCTGCGCGTTCAAGCAAAAAGCCACGCTGTCCGGCGTGGCTTTTTTATTGGGCGCGGCGTGCTGGCTCAGTCCACCTTCGCGCCCGATCGCTTGACCACCGGCTCGTAGCGGGCGCGCTCGCGGTCCATCAACTGGCCGAACTGCTCGGGCGTGGTGGCCACCGGCTCGGCCATCAGCAGGGCGAAGCGCTGCTGCGTCTCGGGGCTCTTCAGCGCGGTGGTGAAGGCCGCGTTCAGCTTGTCGATCACCGCGCGGGGCGTGCCCGCGGGGGCCACCAGGCCCCACCAGGTGTCCACTTCAAAACCCTTGATCGTGTTGGCCAGCGGCGGCACGCCCGGCAGCATGGATGAGGGCTTGGCGGTGGTCACGGCCAATGCCTTCAGCTTGCCCGACTTGATGTTGGGCGCCGCCGTGGCCAGGTTGTCGATGTTGTAGTCGACCTGGCCGGACAAAAGCGCCAGCTGCGCCGGGTTGCCGCCGTTGTAGGGAATGTGCACGGTGAAGATGCCGGCGCCCTGCTTGAACATTTCGCCCGCCAGGTGCCCGGCCGAGCCATTGCCGCCCGAGCCGTAGTTCAGCTTGCCGGGGTTCTTCTTGGCGTAGGCGATCAGGTCGGCCACGGTGTTGATGTGCAGGCGCGCGGCGGTGTCGGCGTTCATCACCAGCACGTTGGGCACGCGCACCATCTGGGTGATGGGGGCGAAATCCTTCGCGGCGTCGTACGGCATCTTGGCGAACAGCCAGGGGTTGATGGCGTGCGTGGCCACGGCGGCCAGGCCGATGGTGCGGCCGTCGGGCGCGGCCTTGGCGACCAGGTCGCTGCCCAGGTTGCCGCCGGCGCCCGGCTTGTTGTCCACCACCACGATGCCCAGCGAATCCTTCACCCGCTCGGCCAGCGCGCGCGAGGTGATGTCCAGCGGGCCGCCCGCGGCGTAGGGCACGATCAGGCGAATGGGTTTGCCGTTGTCGGCCAAAGCGCTTGCGCTGGCGGCCAGCGCGATGCTGGCCAGCATGAGGTGTCTGCGTTGCATGGTTGTCTTATCAATCAAAAAAACAGGCTCCAGCGCAGGTGCAGAGGGCGCTGGCAGCTATCAAAAAAGAAGCGAATGGCGCTGGCCGATCAGGGCGCGGCCTTGTCCGCCTCGGTGGTGAAGGCGTCGGCGTAGAACTCTTCCTCGGGCAGCGCGGCGCGCTCGGTGAAGTCCTTGCGGGCCGAATCCACCACGATGGGCGCGCCGCACGCATACACCTGGTGGCCGGACAGATCAGGCAGGTCTTGCAGCACGGCCTGGTGGACGAAGCCGGTGCGGCCCGTCCAGCCGTCTTCGGGCAGCGCGTCGGACACGACGGGCACGTAGCGCAGGTGCGGCATGGCCGCCTGCTGCTCGCGCACCCAGGCGTCCAGGTACAGATCGTGCGGGCGGCGGCCGCCCCAGTACAGCACCACGTCGCGCGTGATGCCCATGAACTGCATGTGCTCCAGGATCGCCTTCACGGGCGCAAAGCCGGTGCCCGACGCCAGCATGACGATGGGCTTGGGCGAATCGTCGCGCAGGTAAAAGCTGCCGTACGGCCCTTCGATGCGCAGGATTTCCTTTTCCTTCATCGCGCCGAACACGTGATCGGTGAACTTGCCGCCCGGCATGTGGCGGATGTGCAGGTCCACCATGGGCGCGCCGCTTTCCAGCAGGCGGTGCGGCGCGTTCGCCATGCTGTAGCTGCGGCGCGCGCCGTCGCGCAGGATGAATTCGATGTACTGGCCCGCGTGAAACTGCATCACGTCGGCGGCGGGCAGCTGCAGCTTCACACGCATCACGTCGTGCGACAGGCGTTCCAGCTGGGCCACGCGCGCGGGCATTTTCTTGATCGGGAAGGCCCCTGCGTGCGTCACCTGGCGCGATTCCAGCACCACGTCGCTGGTGGCGGTGCCGCAGCACGTCAGCACGTAGCCGTCGGCCTCTTCCTGCGCGCTGAGCGCTTTTTCCTGGTGCGGCCCGTGGACCACCGTGCCCGACAGCTTCTTGCACTTGCACGAACCGCAGGCGCCGTCCTTGCAGCCGTAGGGCAGGCCCACGCCCTGGCGAATGCCGGCTGCCAGCATCGTTTCGCCCGCATCCGCTTCAAAGCTGCGGCCGCTGGGCAGCACCGAGATGTTGAACGCCATGTCTTCGATATCCTCGCGGGTCTGTCTGTATCTGTACTGAACGGTCGATTTTGCCCTCAAACCTCAGCCCCCTCGGCGCGCTGCCCGCCCGCTTTCGCCGTGCGCGCGTCTTGATCGTCGGCTACGGCGACGTGGGTGGGCGCGTCGCGCGCCTGCTGGCGCCGCGCGTGCGGGTGCTGGGCCTGACTCGGAGTGCCGCATCCACTGGCAGTGGCGGGGCGTTGGGTAACGGGCCCGCGGCCTTCATGCTGCGCGGCGATCTGGACAGCCCCGCCAGCCTGCGCCGTCTGGCGGGCGTGGCCACGCACGTGCTGCACCTGGCCCCGCCGCCCGGCAGCGGCACGGGCGACCCGCGCACGGCGGCGCTGCTGCGGGCGCTGGCGAGGCGCACGCCGCCGCAGGCGTTGGTGTACGCGTCCACCAGCGGGGTGTACGGTGATCGCGCGGGCGCCTTCATCGACGAAACGGCCACCGTGCGCCCCAGCACGGCGCGGTCGGCCCGGCGGGTGGCGGCCGAGCGCCTGGTGCGCGACTTTGGCCAGCGCGCGGCCGTGCGCACCGCCGTGCTGCGCATTCCGGGTATCTACGCGCCCGACCGGCCCAACGGCACGCCCCGCGCGCGCCTGCTGGCGGGCACGCCGGTGCTGAACGCCGACGATGACGTCTACACCAACCACATCCATGCCGATGACCTGGCGCGCGCCTGCGTGCTGGCACTGTGGCGCGCCGGGCCGCAGCGCGTGATCAACGCCAACGACGACAGCCAGCTGAAGATGGGCGACTACTTCGACATGGCTGCCGACCTGTACGGCGTGCCGCGCCCGCCGCGCATCGGCCTGGCAGAGGCGCCCAGCCACCTGTCGCCCGAGCGCTTGTCGTTCATGCAGGAGTCGCGGCGGCTGGACAACACACGGCTCAAGCGTGAGCCGCGCCTGCGCTTGCGCTACCCCACGCCGGCGACTGGGTTGCTACCTAAAGAATAGCTGCCGGCGCTGGTGCAGCCTGCGCTAGAGGCTGTTTTTTTTTGAAATGGGTTGGGCTGCATTGACGGCCGCTGTGGCCGCCGCCTGGCGCTTGCGGCACGGTTGCCCGGCGCTTGAGCCTTCGCCGATCGCGCCCCAGAAACGCAAAAGGCGCCCCTCATGACGAGAAGGCGCCTGAAGCGGCGAGCCAGAGTCCGCCAACAGACCAACGAAGTGCGCGACAGCGGCAAAAAACCACTGGTGCCCGGAGCCGGAATCGAACCGGCACGGTGTTGCCACCGGCAGATTTTGAATCTGCTGCGTCTACCGATTTCGCCACCCGGGCAGCGCGATAGCCAGCCCGAAATTATGGCACAGTGCGAAGCATGAACTATCCGACGATTGAGGACGCCATTGGCCGCACGCCGTTGGTGAGGCTGCAGCGCATCGATGCGCAGGTCAACACGGCCCGCGGCAATGTCGTGCTGGCCAAGCTGGAAGGCAACAACCCCGCGGGCTCGGTCAAGGACAGGCCGGCCGTGTCGATGATCCGGCGCGCCGAAGAGCGCGGCGAGATCCAGCCTGGCGACACGCTGATCGAGGCCACCAGCGGCAACACCGGCATTGCGCTGGCGATGGCCGCTGCCATCAAGGGCTACCGCATGGTGCTGATCATGCCTGAGGACTTGTCCGTCGAGCGCGCGCAGACCATGAAGGCGTTTGGCGCCGAGCTGATCCTGACGCCGCGCTCTGGCGGCATGGAATACGCGCGCGACTTGGCCGACAAGATGGTTGGCCAAGGCAAGGGCCGCATGCTGGACCAGTTCGCCAACGCCGACAACCCGCGCATCCACTACGAAACCACCGGCCCCGAGCTGTGGGAGCAGACGCAAGGGCGCATCACGCATTTCGTGAGCGCGATGGGCACCACGGGCACCATCACCGGCGTGTCGCGCTACCTGAAAGAGCGCAACCCGGCCATTCAGGTGATCGGCGCGCAGCCGGCCGAGGGTTCGCGCATTCCGGGCATCCGCAAATGGCCCGAGGAATACCTGCCGAAAATTTACGAGCCGGCCCTGGTCGATGAGCTGGTGCTGGTCGACCAGTCCGACGCCGAGGAAATGGCGCGGCGCCTGGCGCGCGAAGAGGGCATCTTTGGCGGCATTTCGTCTGGCGGCGCAGCCTGGGTGGCCGAACAAGTGGCGGCGCGCACCGAATCGGCCACCATCGTTTTTGTGGTGTGCGACCGCGGCGACCGCTATCTCTCCACCGGCGTCTTCCCCGCTTGATTCAATCCAAATCGGCCGCTGGCGTTTGCCAGTAGGGCGCAAGCAGCTATCAAAATAAAAGCATGAACGAATTCCGCTTCTGCCCGCAATGCGCCACGCCGCTGGAGCTGCTGCCCTCCCTGGAAGACGGCGGCTGGAAAGAGCGGCTGCGCTGCCCGGCCTGCGGCTTCACGCACTGGAACAACCCCACGCCGGTGCTGGCGGCCATCGTCGAATACCAAGGCAAGGTGCTGTTGGCGCGCAACGCGGCGTGGCCGCCCAAGATGTTTGGCTTGATCACCGGCTTCATGGAGGCGGGTGAATCGCCGCTGGAAGGCGTGGCGCGCGAAGTCAAGGAAGAAACCAACCTGGATGTGCGCGGCTTGAAGCTGGTGGGCGCATACGAATTCCTGCGCATGAACCAAGTCATCATCGCCTACCACGCCGTGTGCGAAGGCGATGTGCGCCTGTCGCCCGAGTTGGTGGATTGGCGCCTTTGCGCGCTGGACGAACTCAAGTGCTGGCCCGCGGGCACAGGCTATGCGTTGGCCGACTGGCTGCGCACGCGCGGGCACGAGCCGGTGTTCTTCACCGAGGAAGAAAACGCCGAGCGGCGCCGCGGGCTGGATTGATCGACAATCGCCCCATGGACATCGCAAAGGAAGTGGATGCGCGCGGCATGAATTGCCCGCTGCCCATCCTCAAGGCCAAGAAGGCGCTGGCAGAGATCGAAAGCGGGCAGCTGCTGAAGGTGGTGTGCACCGATCCGGGGTCGGTGCGCGACTTTCAGGCCTTTTGCAAGCAAACCGGCCACGGCCTGGTCGAGCAGCAGAGCGCGGGCGACGAATACACGCACGTGCTGCGGCGGCGTTGAGGTTGAAGCCAAACTGGCTGCTGGTGCTTATTTAGCAAGCGCTGGCAGCTATTTGTTTAGGAGCGTCGTGGTGCGCAGTGGCTGCGCTGGCTTGCTGTTGACCTCGCGCACGGACTCTCCAAACCCCCGCAGCCACCATTGCAGCATGGCGCTGTCCACGACCGTGGCGGTGACTTCCATCCACCCATCTCCGCAATCGCGCACCTGCTGGTCCTGGGACAAAGGCGTTTCACGCAGGTGAAAGCCAGCCTCGTTTTCAATGCAGAACGTGAGCTGCACCCGCTCCCCTTCGCCAAACCCAAAGCGTCCGTCGTCGTCGTACTTCTGCAAGTCGAAATCCGCAGGCCGCTCAAAAGCCAGCGTGGACGCCTGCGCCTTGCGGACGCGGTGCAGCGCCAGGCTGCGTTCGTTGCCAAAACCCTCATACCGGCACACCAGGTACAGGCGAGGGCCTTGCTGGGCCAGGCCCAGGGGCATGACCTTGACCGGCTTTCGTTTGCCTGCGGCGTTCTGGTAGTCCAGCTCCAGCCAGCGGTTGCCGTACAGCGCGTCGCTCACGGCTTCCAGCACGCCGGGGGCGATGGAGGGCGGCAGCAGCGGCTGGCTGGTGGCAACCACGCGCACCTTGCGCGGCCATTCACGGGCCAGGCGCACGTTGTGGCCCTGGCTATCGTCGCCCAGATTGCGGCGGGCCTGGGCAAAGAAGCCGTCCATGGACTGCATCAGCCGCGTGGGCAGCAGGTGTTTCAGGTGCTCCTCGGCCAGTTGCAGCAGCAGCGATTCGTGCGGCGTGAGGTGGGGCACGGCCAGGTGTTGGGCGCGCTCCAGCCAGCGGTAGCCGTAGGGCTTGCTGCGCTCGTCGCGCTCAATCTCGAAATGGCGCGAGAGCATTTCCAACTGGCGCTGGATGGTGCGCTCGGTACGCTCCATGCCCGCGTCCTTGAGTTGCCGGTGCAGTTCGGCGGCGGTGATCTTGCGCCCGCGCGGGATGCGGCGCAGCAGTTCCACGGCGAGCAGGACGCTTTCGAGGGTGTCGGGGCGTTGGGGCATCGCTTCAGTCTCGCACGGGCTGGGCAGGGGATTCTCCGGGTGTCATGGGGTGTCATCTTCCGCATGGTTGCGCCAGGATGGCTTCAAGCAAATTAAGGCTGTATCCCTTGTCTGGAAAGCGTCGGCAGCTATCAAATTCGATGCGGCAGCGCTATGCACCAATGTCCAGCAGAACCACCGAGACGTCATCCTGTGCCCCGGCCCGCCGGTACGCGTCGTGCAGTGCCTGCAACTTGCCTGGCGGCGCGTCGGCCACCTGCCAGAGGGCCTGCATCTGCGCATCGGTCAGCACGCCGTGCAGGCCATCGGTGGCCAGCAGATAGGCATCGCCCAGCGCGGCCTGCCCGTGCCAGATGTGCAGCCAGTCGTCCTCCTGTGCGGCGCTTTCGTCGGCGTCTTCGTCCAGATCGTCGTCGGCGTCCAGCACCAGGCAGTGCAGCAGGCCCTGGTAGATCGAAGCGTAGGCGTCCGCCTGGGCGGCATCCGCTTCGCCGTCGTCCAGCATCTGCTGCCACGCCGTATGGTCGCGGCTGAGCTGCCGCCATTGCACGCTGCCATCGGCCTGTGGGCGCAGGCGCCAGATGCGCGCATCGCCGCTGTTGACGGCGCACACCTGCCCGTCGGCCACCAGCAGGCTCGCCAGCGTGCAGGCCGCGCCACGGGTGCGGGGCTTCAGGTAGCGGGCGCGCCAGTCGAGCCGCGCATGGCGCACCAGGCCCGGCAGTTGCCGGGCGGCGGCCGGGCTGGCGCGGTGCAGCACCTGCAAAAAGCTGCGGCTGGCCAGGTCGGCGCAGGGGCTGGACGCCACGCCATCGGCCACGGACACCCACGCCACGCCGCCGGGCGCGGCGCAGGCCCATCGGCCCAGTGGCGCTTGCCGGACGTGGCGCTCGTCCAGCGTATGGAGCGCCAGCGCGTCCTGCTGCGGCGCCGGGCGGGCATGGCGCAGCGCGGCAGGGTGCATGGCCTGCTGGAAGGCCGTGATGCGCAGGCTGCTTTTACCGGCAGCCATGCTGCTCCATCAGTTGGGCGATCCGGTCGCCGAATTTCTGGATGCTCTCGTTGCGGGTCAGACCATGGCGGTTGACCATGAAAGGGATGATGGCGACCAGGATGCCGTCACGGTTGACGCCCCACCACAGGTCGCGGCCGTCGATGGGGGGGTCGTGGGTCAAGCGGGTGTTTTCGTCGCAAAACGCCTTGTGAAAATCGTCGCGGTAGCTCTTGCCAAGGCACAGAATCAGCTTGGGCCGCGCCGCTGCGGCCCATTGGCGCATCTGGGGGAAACGGAGTTGTCTGCACCATTCGATGTAGCCGGACTTCTCTTCAAACCCGGTCGCTTGCGCGAAATCTGCATGCCACCGGGCCTGGTTCGTGTCCTTGAAGGCGATGGGGTACAGGTTCATCTTGAAATACCCTGACGAGCCTTGGGTGAAGGGTTTTGCCTGTTCGCAGAAATCGCGGTATCCAGACACCTGGGTGCCATGGATGGCAGACAGTATCTTCATGGCCTGCCGGTTGAAGATGTAGCCCAGGTTGTCCGACGCATTGCCGTAGCCCCCGCGCGGGCGGGGTTCGCCGCGCTGCATTTCGGCCTGCAGTTGCCCGGCGGTGCGGGCGCCGCCCCACTCGATGCCGCACAGCCAGATGGCGCGCCGCTCGGGGCTGCCGATGTCGCCGCCGTCGCAGCCTGCATAGGACTGGGCCCATGTTTCAAATTCTGGGTGCATCGCCATCTGCTTTTTCCTTGCTGTGATTCGTCGAGCCCTGGCTGACCAGGTGCGCCTCCAGGGCTTGCAGCGCTTGCTTTGCCCCCAGCGCCAGTTCAATGTCCCTGGGGTTGTGGATGTTCGCCTCGTGCAGGTTGATGCGGATCAGCCGGCTGCCGCGCAACTGCATGCGCCGGGTGAAGTTGCGCACCGTGGGCACGGCGCGGCCCGCGCCGATCTCCAGCACCAGCGGGGCCTGGACGCTGTCCAGCCACATGTCGAGCAGCATGCGCTGCTGGGCGCTGCGCGTTGCATTCCATTGCCAGTCGTCGGCCATGAGGATGTTGGGCCGCGCCAGCGCGCCGCAGCGGGGGCAGGTTGGCAACTCGCCCCGCCATTCGCACGCGGCCTCATCCACCTGCGGGCGCAGGTCTGTCGTGGACCAGATAGGGCCTTTGCAGTTGTCCGCGCATTGCAGCCGGTGGATGGAGCCGCGGCATTCGTACACGCGGGCGGGCGTGAAGCCCGCCTTCTGGAAGTGCCCATCGATATTGCTGGTGAACACGAAGCAGCCCTGCTGCATGCGCTGCCCCCAGGCGTGGAGCAGGCCGAACCCGGCGTGGGGCGTGGCGGCGCGGTACAGGTTGAGCTGGTGGCCGTAGACGCCCCAGACAGCGGCGGGGCGCTGCTGGAACGCCTCGGGTGAGCCCATGTTGCCAAACCGCAGGCCGGAGTCGATGCCCATGCCAGCGCCCGCGGCCACGACCATGGCTTGCGCGGTGCTGATCCAGTGGGCGGCCTGGGCGAGCTTGTCTTGCAGCAGCAGGTCGGGCCCTTCACCGGCCCCTTCGGCGATGTGCCAGCCGTGACCCTGTTCGTCGCAGTTCAGGATGTCGCCGCGCATGGCGTCGCGCAGGCGGGTGGCGTGCTGGTGGCCGATGCGCAGGGCGCGTTGCAGCGTGGCGATGCCGGGGGCGCGGCGGAAAAGCACGAGCTGGCGCGCGCGCAGGTACAGCGGGTCGTCGCGGCCCTCGAAGGGTGTCTCGGTGGTCATGGCCGCCATCATCGGCCGGGCAGCGACAAACTGTGTCGCATGCAGAAGTTTTTTGTTAAATCGGCCTCTGGCGCTTGATGGAAAAGCGCTGGCAGCTATGAATATCAGAGTGCCAGGGACTTCAGGTATTCGCAGAACGACGCACCCATCTGCGGGTGTTGCAGGGCCAGTTCCACCGTGGCTTGCAGAAAGCCCTCTTTGCTACCGCAATCGTAGCGCTTGCCCTCGTACTGGTAAGCGTAAACGCGCTCTTTGGCCATCAGGCGCGCGATGGCGTCGGTCAGCTGAATCTCGCCGCCAGCGCCGGGCGGCTGGTCGCGCAGTTCGTCGAAGATGCGCGGGGTGAGGATGTAGCGCCCGGCAACACCCATGCGCGAAGGCGCTTCGGCAGGCGAGGGTTTTTCGACGATGCGCTCGATGCTCATCAGCCGCTCGCCCGCAGGCGAGCCGGCCACGATCCCGTAGCGGCTGACCTGGTCGGTCGGCACCTCTTGCACGGCCAGTACCGAACGGCCCAGCGATTCGTAAGCGCGGGTCATTTGCGCCAGCACCGGCAGGCCATTGGCCGGGCCGACCATCAGGTCATCCGCCAGCAGCACCGCAAACGGGTGCTGGCCCACGATGTGCGCGGCGCACAGCACGGCGTGCCCCAACCCCAATGAGCGCGGCTGGCGCACGTAGGTGCACACCATGTCGGCAGGCTGCACGGCCTGAACGGTGTTCAGCAGGGCGGATTTGCCAGCGGCTTCCAGCTCGCTTTCCAGCTCGTAGGCGGTGTCGAAGTGGTCTTCGATGGCGCGCTTGCTGCGCCCTGTGACAAACACCATGTGCCGCACGCCGGCCGCGTAGGCCTCTTCCACCGCGTATTGGATGAGTGGCTTGTCCACCACCGGCAGCATCTCTTTGGGGCTGGCCTTGGTGGCCGGTAGAAAGCGCGTGCCGAGCCCTGCGACGGGAAAAACGGCGACATCGACCTGGTAGGGCTTAGGCATGAATTTTTAATACAAATGCTACAGTGACTGCCCCAACAAGCTGCCAGAATGTCGGGCCGCATCATTCGACATCACTGAGGAACGCGTGCACATTCTCCTGCTGGAGGATCTTGCCTCCGACGCCCGCCAATGGCTTGCATCCCGGCATACGGTGGATTATCTGCCAGAGCTTGCAGACAACCCCGAGGCCCTGGCTGCGCGCCTGGGCGAGGTCGACGCGCTGGTCGTGCCCTCGCGCTTCAAGGTCAATAGCGCCTTGCTGGACATGGCCCCGCAGCTGGTGGCCATCGCCCGCATTCACGACGGCACCGACAACGTCGATTTCGAGGCCTGCCAGAAGCGCCGCGTGCGCATGATTCAGGCGTCCAGCGCCACGGTCCGCGCCAGCGCCGAATACTTGCTGTCCACCATCTTGACGCTGTTTCGCTCGGGTGTGCATGGCGCCTGCGCTGGCGCCCGCGATCGCGCGGCGGCCGTGCGGCCGGCGCCTGGGCGAGAGATCAACGACAGCGTGGTGGCCTTGCTGGGCCTGGCACCGGTGGCGCACGTACTGGCGACGATGCTGGTGCCCCTGGGCGTGCGCGTGGTGGGTTACGACCCGGCCGTGCACCGCAACGCCGAGCTGTGGCGCCGCCTGGGCGTGCAGCCGATGAGCCTGAATGAAATGCTGGAAGTGGCCGACGCCGTTTCCGTGCAGATGATCTACGCCAGCCGTTACCGTGGTTTGCTGGGCGAACGCATCCTGTCTTCATGCAAGCCCGGCCAGCTGTGGACTTCCATCAGCCGCGCCGCGCTGTTCGATCTGGACGCCTTGTCCGAAGTGCTGCGCAACGGCCGCATCAGGGCGATGCTGATGGACAGCGACGACGAAGAAATCTACGCGCCCGATTCGCCTCTGCAAGGCCTGGATAACGTCTGCGTGACGCCGCGCCTGGCGCCCTATACGAACGAATCGCAGCTGCGTGGCAGCTGGTACCTGGTGGATCGAATCCACGAAACCCTGATGATGAGCGAGGCGCGGGGCCCCGGCGGACTGCTGGACAGCGAGCCCATGCCGTTCGCCTGAACCAGCGGGCCGCGCGCCAGGCAGGCGGCCCGGCGCGCTGATCGGGGCTTTGTCCTGGACCGGTTGGCCCAGGCGCGCTGGCGTCAGCCCAGGCGCCGGCGCTGCGCCTTCAACTTCTCCAGCGCATCGCCAAAGTCGGCCACACGCTTTTTCTCTTGCTCGATCACCTGCGGCGGCGCCTTGGCCACGAAGGCTTCGTTGCCCAGCTTGGCGTTGGCCTTGGCGATCTCGCCTTCCAGGCGCTTGATCTCCTTGTCCAGGCGCTGCTGCTCGGCCGCCACGTCGATTTCCATGAACAGCGCGAGGCGCGCATCGCCCACCACGGCCACGGGCGCGGCGCCAGCGGCCTCGGCCCATTGCGCTTCGTCGGCAAACAGGCGCACCTCGCTCAGTTTGGCCAGCGCTTGCAGCGTGGGGCCCATGGTGCGCAGGAAGGCTTCGTCGCCGGTGGCGTACAGCGGCAGGCGCTGCGCGGGCGACACGTTCATCTCGCCGCGCAAGGTGCGGCAAGCGTCCACCAGCGCCTTCAGGCGGGCGATTTCGGCCTCGGCCGCCTCATCGATGTTGGCCGCCTGCGATTGCGGGTAGGCCGCCACCATGATCGACGCGCCCGACTTGCCCGCCACGGGCGCCACGGCTTGCCACAGCGCCTCGGTCACGAACGGGATGATGGGGTGCGCCAGCCGCAGAATGGCTTCCAGCACGCGCACCAGGGTGCGGCGCGTGGCGCGTTGCTGCTCGGGCGAGCCGGTCTGGATCTGCACCTTGGCGATTTCAAGGTACCAGTCGCAGAACTCGTTCCACACAAAGTCGTAGATGGCGTTGGCTGCCAGGTCCAGCCGGTAGTCCTCGAAAGCCTTGGCCACGGCGGCCTCGGCCTTCTGCAGGCGGCTGACGATCCAGCGGTCGGCGGCAGAGCGTTCAGGGGCGGTATCGCCTTCGGCCCCGGTGCCGGGCCGCCCCAAGGCGGGGCCAGCCCCCTCGGGGGGCAGCGAACCACGCGAAGCGGGGAGCGTGGGGGCGTTATTTCCGCAATCATGACCTTCGCAATTCATCAGCACGAATCGGCTGGCGTTCCAGAGCTTGTTGCAGAAGTTGCGGTAGCCCTCGCAGCGCTTGCTGTCGAAGTTGATGGTGCGCCCCAGCGTGGCCATGGCGGCGAAGGTGAAGCGCAGCGCGTCGGCGCCGTAGCCGGGAATGCCTTCAGGGAATTCCTTCTTGGTGTTCTCGCGCACCTTGGGCGCCGTCTCGGGGCGGCGCAGGCCCGTGGTGCGCTTGGCCAGCAGCGGGTCGAGCGCGATGCCGTCGATCAGATCGACCGGGTCCAGCACGTTGCCCTCGCTCTTGCTCATCTTCTTGCCGTGCGCGTCCAGCACCAGGCCGTGGATGTACACGTCGCGGAAGGGCACCTTGCCGGTGAAGTGCGTGGTCATCATGATCATCCGGGCCACCCAGAAGAAGATGATGTCGTGCCCTGTCACCAGCACCGATGAGGGCAGGTACAGCGCCATGTCTGAGAGCTGCGCCGCACGGCCGCCCGAAGGCGCAGCAGCCCCCTCGGGGGGCAGCGAACCACGCGCAGCGGGGAGCGTGGGGGTCTCTTGCTGCGGCCAGCCCAGCGAAGAGAAGGGCACCAGCGCCGATGAGTACCAGGTGTCCAGCACATCGGGGTCGCGCGTCAGGGTGCCGGTATAGCCAGCTTTTTGGGCCTTGGCGCTGGCCTCTTCTTCGTTGTTTGCTACAAAAATTGAACCATCTTCGCCGTACCAGGCGGGGATTTGGTGGCCCCACCACAGCTGGCGGCTGATGGTCCAGTCCTGGATGTTGTTCATCCACTGGTTGTAGGTGTTGACCCAGTTTTCGGGCACGAAGCGCACCTGCCCGCTGGCCACCGCGTCGATCGCCTTTTGCGCAATGCTCTTGCCCGTCGGGTCTTGCGGGCTGACCTTGGTCATGGCCACAAACCACTGGTCGGTCAGCATCGGCTCGATGATCTGGCCGGTGCGCTCGCAGCGCGGCACCATCAGCTTGTGTTTCTTGGTGTCGACCAGCGCGCCTTGCGCATCCAGGTCGGCCACGATGGCCTTGCGCGCCACGAAGCGGTCCATGCCGCGGTATTTCTCGGGCGACTGGTCGTTGATGGTGGCGTCTAGGTTCAGCACGCCGATCATGGGCAGCTTGTGCCGCTGGCCCACGGCGTAGTCGTTGGCGTCGTGCGCGGGCGTGACCTTGACCACGCCGGTGCCGAACTCGCGGTCCACATAGTCGTCGGCAATCACCGGAATCTCGCGGCCCACCAGCGGCAGCGTGACGTGCTTGCCGATCAGCGCCTGGTAGCGCTCGTCTTCGGGGTGCACCATCACGGCGACGTCGCCCAGCATGGTCTCGGGCCGGGTGGTGGCCACCACCAGGCTGGCGGGCGCGCCGGCGGCTTTCAGGCTGCCGTCCGGGTCGACCAGCGGGTAGGCGATGTGCCACAGAAAGCCGTCTTCTTCTTCGCTGACCACTTCCAGGTCGCTCACGGCGGATTTCAGCGCCGGGTCCCAGTTGACCAGGCGCTTGCCGCGGTAGATCAGGCCCTGTTCGTACAGGCGCACGAAGGTGTCGGTCACCACTTTGGACAGGTTGTCGTCCATGGTGAAGTACTCATGGCCCCAGTCCACGCTGTCGCCCATTCGGCGCATCTGGCGAGTGATGGTGTCGCCCGACTGCTGCTTCCATTCCCACACGCGCGCCACGAAGTTCTTGCGGCCCAGGTCGTAGCGGCTTTGGCCTTGCTGCTCTTGCAGCTGGCGCTCCACCACGATCTGCGTGGCGATGCCCGCATGGTCGGTGCCGGGCACCCACAGCGTGTTGAAGCCGCGCATGCGGTGGTAGCGCGTGAGCGTGTCCATGATCGTCTGGTTGAACGCATGGCCCATGTGCAGCGTGCCCGTCACGTTCGGGGGCGGCAGCTGGATGCAGAAGTTATCGCCCCGCGCCGCCGCGGCCGCGTCGGGCTGGCCTGTGCCGCGTACGCCCGCGCGCCCGTAGCCCCGGCGTTCCCACTCGGGGCCCCAGAAGGCCTCGATGGCGGTCGGTTCGAACGATTTGGACAGGCTTTCAAGGCCGGGTTGCGCGGGCTGATCGGACATGGTGTTGTGAAGTGGGCCGTCTAGGCCGGGATGGAGCCAGAATGGACAAGGCGCGGGCCGCCAGCCAAGGGCGCCCGCAAGAGAATCAAGGGGGTCATTCTACCGAGGGCATGCCTTGGGGTAGCGCAGCGCCGTCGCTTCCGGGCTTTAAGCAAAATTGGCCTCTGGCGCCCGCTGCACCAGCGCTGGCAGCTATGAAAAACATAGTTGATCGGATGTGCCAACCGGCAGGCACGCCCGCGCGGCGCGCACAGCACTTCTACAATCTGCGCCACAGCCGGCGGCCCGGGCTGGGGCCCAATGCTCCTTGCCGCGCCCTGGCCCTTGCCACCGATTCATGACCCACGCCCCCGAACAGCCGACCGCCCCGCCGATGCCCATCGGTGCCGAAGACGCGGCCGATACCGAACGCCGCTTTGGCGGCCTGACGCGCCTGTACGGCAGCGAGGGCGCCGCGCGCATTCGCGCCGCGCACGTGGCGGTGGTGGGCATCGGCGGCGTGGGCTCGTGGGCCGCCGAGGCGCTGGCGCGCAGCGGCGTTGCCCGCCTGACGCTGATCGATCTGGACCACGTGGCCGAATCCAACGTCAACCGGCAGATTCACGCGCTGACGCCCACGCTGGGGCAAGCCAAGGTCGAGGCGATGCGCGAGCGCATTGCGCAGATCCACCCTGGTTGCATCGTTCATGCCGTGGATGAGTTTGTCGAGCCCGGCAACTGGCCCGCGCTGCTGCCCGCACCGGCCGACGCCGTCATCGACGCGTGCGACCAAGTGCGCGCCAAGACCGCCATGGCCGCCTGGGCGCGCGCTGAGCGCGTGCACTTCATCACCGTGGGCGCGGCCGGTGGCAAGCGCCACGCCGAGCGCGTGGACATCGCCGACGTAGCCGACGTCACGCACGACCCGCTGATCGCCCAGTTGCGCTATCAGCTGCGCCGCCGCCACGGCGCGCCGGCCGCCGGGCGCCGCATCGGCGTGCACGCGGTGTTCAGCCGCGAAACCGTGGTCATGCCGCAGGCGTGCGATGCGCCGGCAGAGGTGGACGGTTCGCTCAATTGCAGCGGCTACGGATCGTCGGTGGCGGTGACCGCCACCTTCGGGTTTTGCGCGGCCGGATGGGTGCTTGAAAAAATTTCTGGCCACCCCCAAAAAACCGGGCTATAATTCGAGGCTTTCCAGCAAACGCTAAAGCGTAAACTGGCAAATGTGGGACGTTAGCTCAGTTGGTAGAGCAGCGGACTTTTAATCCGTTTGTCACAGGTTCGACCCCTGTACGTCCTACCAGAACATGGCTTCTGGCCTGAAAACCCCGCTATCCACAAGATAGCGGGGTTTTTTTCTGGGGCTTCGGGTGCGTGAAGGGCTTGGCGCGCGGCCCGGCTGTTGTGACCACGCTTTCGTTCCATCGGTCAGACAGCGCATTCGCGCAGCTGCCCGCCGCCATTGGAATCCACCCATGCGGCTTCCGCACATCCTCGCGCCGGCAACTGCTTGATGTGCACGTTGGCTGTGCCGGAAATGCGTGCCCTACGGCAGCTCGCCGCCCCGGTGGCGCTCAGCCTGTCAGCACAAGCGCGTGCGCCACGCGTCGGTCCAGAAAGCCAGTGCGCCGCGCACGTCGCCGGTGGGCGCGGGGGGCAGGCCCAGTGGCGCGGCGGCGGCGTTCAGGGCCTGCAGCGGTGTGCGGGTGTCCACGGCTTCGGCGCCGTTTTGCTTGCTGAGCTTTTCGCCATCGGCGGCCAGCACCAGCGGGGTGTGAAGGTACAGCGGCGTGGGCAGGCCCAGCGCGCGTTGCAGCAGGATCTGCCGCGGCGTGTTGTCGGCCAGGTCTTCACCGCGCACGACGTGCGTTATGCCTTGCGCGGCGTCGTCCACCACCACGGCGAGCTGGTACGCCCACAGCCCGTCTGCGCGGCGCAGCACGAAGTCGCCCACCGCGGTGGCGACATCCTGGCGCTGCGGGCCCAGTCGGCGGTCGTTCCAGGTGATGGTCAGCGCTGAATTTGCTATGAAATGCGTAGCTGCCGGCGCTGGCCCATCCTGCGCTGGGGGCTGATTGGGTATCAAACGCCCAGTGTGCAGGCGCCACGCGCGGGCGGGTCGGCCATGCAGGCCGCCGCGCTCGGGCCGGCAGGTGCCGGGGTAGGGCAGTTCCACGCCGCGCGTGGCGCTGCGGCCCAGCGCCGCCTGGGCCAGAGCGATGTCTTTGCGTGAGCACGCGCAGGGGTAGGCCAGGCCCTCATCCACCAGCCGCGCCAGGGCAGCTTCGTAGAGATGGCCGCGTTGGGATTGCCAGGTGGGCGCTTCGTCGGGCACCAGGCCGCAATCGGCCAGCTGCTGCAGGATGCGCTGGTCGGCGCCGGGCAGGCAGCGCGGGGTGTCCACGTCTTCGATGCGCACCAGCCAGCGGCCGCCTTGCGCACGCACGTCCAGCCAGCTGGCCAGCGCTGCCACCAGCGACCCGGCATGCAGCGCGCCGGTGGGCGAAGGGGCAAAGCGGCCGATGACCATGGGCAGCGCCAGGCCCCTTGCCGCGGCGGCGGCCGGCGCCTGAAGGATTCGTCTCAGCGGGCCAGGGCGGCCAGGGCCAGATCCAGGCCCGATACAAAAGCGTGCTCGACGCGGTTGCCCAGGCACCAGTCGCCGCACAGGCCGACTTGCAGGCGCGCGTCCCACACAAAGGGCTGGCCCAGCGGCGTGAGGGTTTGCGCGTGGTGCCACAGCTGGGCGTGCGCGTAGGCGGGCGTGGCGCGGATGCCGGTGATTTCGGCAAAGGCCTTGCGCAGCTTGTCGCTGGCGCGCGGTGCGTCGTCCAGCTCATGCTCGCGTGACCAGGCGGGGCTGGCCTGGATGGTCCATCGCTCGATCTGCGCGCGCCCCGGCTTGGACGATTCGCGCGCCAGCCAGCTGACGCGGTGGTGCGTGCTGCGCGCGGCGTTCCACTGCGGGCCCAGCGTGGTCAGGCCGGGCTGCGCCGCGTTGGGGTAGGCCAGCGTCAGCGTCCAGCACGGGGCCATGTCCACCTTGGCCAGCGGCTTGGCCAGCTCGGCCAGTTGCTTTGAATTGGATAGCAGCTCGCGCACGTCGGGCGCGGGCAGGGCGAGGATAACGCCGTCAAAACCTGCGCGGATGGGGTTGGACTGCGCGGCGGACTGGGTCTGCAGCTGCCAGCGCGCGGGCGCCAGCGCGTCGCGCTCGATGCGCAGCACGCGGGTGCCCAGTTGCAGCGAACCGTCGGCCGCCAGCGGGGCTGCCCAGCGCTCGGCCAGCGCGCGCATGCTGGGTGCGGCGACCCAGTGGGCTTCGCGCGGTGGCGGCGGCGCTTCAACCACGCGGCCTTCGGCGTCGAGTACGCGCACGGCGCTGGCGCTCCAGCGGCGGGCCACGTCGGCGGCGGTGGCTTCCAGCGCGCGGGCGAATCGCGGGTCGCGCACGGTGAAGTACTGCGCCCCGGTGTCGAAGCTGCCGAAAGGCGTGTCCTGCGTGGCCATGCGCCCGCCCACGGCGTCGGCGCTCTCGAACAGGGTGACTTGATCGCCCGCCTGGCGCAGCGTGCGCGCCGCGGCCAGGCCGGCAATACCAGCGCCGATCACGGCGAAATGTCGGGGTGGGCGGCGGCGGGCGGTGCTCATGCCGCCTACTCTACACGCTGGCCGTGCTGTTCCAACAGCGCGCGCCGCGTCTTCGGGCTTTGCAGCTGCTCCAGCCACCATTCCAGCGCCTTGCCGGGGTTGCCGTCGGCGCGCCAGGCGTAGTTCAGTTGCGCGACGCGGGTGCAGCGCTCCACGCGCCGTTCAACCAGGCGGCCGGTGGCGAGGTAGGGCCGCGCGATCGGCTCAGGCAGAAAGCCCGCGCCCAGCCCGCGCAACTGCGCGTCCAGCTTGGCCGCCAGGCTGGATACGGTGAGCGTGTCTTGCCCCTCCAGCAGCCCAAACGACTGGGTGATGCCGCTTTGCACCGAATCGGCCACCACGATGCCGCGGTGCTTGAGCAAATCGGTGTCGGCCAGCGGCTCAGGCGCCTTGGCCAGCGGGTGGTGCGGCGCCACCGCGTAGACAAAGCGCACCTGACCCAGCGGCATGGCCTTCAGGTTGGCGGCCGAAGACGGCTCCAGAATCACGCCCAGCGCCAAGTCGGCACGGCCCGAGGTGACGGCGCTCAGCGTGCCGCTCAGGATTTCGTCGCGCACGCGCAGCCGGGTGGGCGGGTTGAGCGCGTAGAAGGCTTCCACCAGCTCCATCAGCGCCGAAGACGAGATCAGCCCGTCCGCCGCGATGGTGAACTGCGGCGCCCAGCCGGTGGCCACGCGCTTGACGCGGTTGACCACGGAGTTCACTTCGCGGTGCAGGCGCTCGCCCTGGGCCAGCAGCTCGGCGCCGGCTTCGGTGGGGCGCGCCTGGCGGGAAGAGCGGTCGAACAAAAGCACGTCCAGCGCGTCCTCTACCTGGCGCACGCGGTAGGTCAGGGCGCTGGGCACCACGCCCAATTCGCGCGCGGCACCGGCAAAGGTGCCGTTGCGGGCGATGGCGTTGAGGATCCGAAAGGCATCGGGGCTGAGCAGGTCGGTAGGCGTTTCGGGCATGGAGGGCGATTGTTTAATTTTTTTGAATGATGACGTCAATGTGTCGAACCCCCATCGGGTCTAACCCGGCCTAAAGTTCTAGTTCTGTGCTGAGGGTGGCACCCACGCTGCAATGCAGCATGAGGCGGCCTTCCGCACTTGAAAGGCATTACCCCATGATTCAAATCCGAAAATCGCAAGACCGTGGCTATGCGGACCACGGCTGGCTGAAGTCCAACCACAGCTTTTCCTTCGCCGGCTACTACGACCCGGCGCACATGGGCTGGGGCAACCTGCGCGTCATCAACGAAGACCGCGTAGCGCCGGGCAAGGGCTTTGGCGCGCACAGCCACCGCGACATGGAAATCATCAGCTACGTGCTGGAAGGCAACCTGGCCCACCGCGACAGCATGGGCAACGTCGAAGGCATTCCGCCTGGCGACGTGCAGCGCATGAGCGCCGGCAGCGGCGTGACGCACAGCGAGTTCAACCACGCCGAAGGCCAGATCACGCACTTCCTGCAGATCTGGATCGAGCCCAACCAGACCGGCATCGCGCCCAGCTACGAGCAAAAAACCGTGCCCGAAGCCGACAAGCGCGGCCAACTGCGCCTGGTGGCTTCCCCGCAGTCCGACGCGCACGCGGTCAAGATTCACGCCGACGCCGCCCTGTACGCCGGCCTGTTCGACGGCGCCGAACACGCCACGCTGGCGCTGAACCCCGCCCGCAAGGCCTACGTGCACCTAGTGCGCGGCCAGCTGGATGTGAACGGCCAACGCCTGACGGGCGGCGACGCTGCCTTGATCGACGGTGAAAGCCAGATCACGCTGAACCACGGGCACGACGCCGAAGTGCTGGTGTTCGACCTGGCGCCCTGAGCGTGCCGGCGGCGGCCTCTCGGCCAAGCGCCGGCGTGCCTGAAAGCCGATTCACAACCTGACCGGCGCCGCAGCGCGCGGCCCGGTGGCATTTGGTGCTGGCTGCTGCCAGCGCAGGCGCCTACTTGCGCGGGTGCTCCTGTTTTTGATTTTCTTAACCCTCTGAAGGACCTTGTCATGTCATCCCTGCAAAACCCCATCGCCCTGATTGGCCGCCTGTTGCTGGCCTACCTGTTCATCCCCGCCGGCATCGGCAAGCTGACCGGCTTTGCCGGCACCGTGGGCTACATCACATCCAAGGGCCTGCCCATGCCCGAGGTGGCCGCCGGGCTGGCTATCGTCGTGGAACTGGGCGTGGGCCTGATGCTGCTGGTGGGCTTTCAAACCCGCTGGGCTGCGCTGGTGCTGACGCTCTTCACCCTCGCTGCCGGCTTTTTCTTCCATAACTACTGGGCCGTGCCTGCCGACCAGGCCATGGTGCAGCAGCTGATGTTCAACAAGAACGTGGCCATCGCGGGCGGCTTGCTGGCCTTCGCCGCTTTCGGCGCAGGCGCCTTCAGCCTGGACGCCAAGCGCGGCCGCTGATCGGATACCTCGCCGCAAGGCGCCCTGCCCTGAGGGCTTGGGCGCCTTCGGCCTTGGTCGGATGAGGGCATGGCCGCACCGGCGCCTGACAGCAGCGGGTGATGCGCTGGCCACTCATTGGATATGTTTTTGCCGTTGGGCAAGCAGTGGGGCCTTCGTCCGAGAAAGCCCGGCTGCATCCTCCCCGCACGCTCCATTGCGCAGACCGGTCGGGCGCCCGCCGCCAGGGCCCGTTAGGCGCCCAACTCACGCACGGCATAGGCCAAATGGCCTATGTCCAATGGCGATCATTTGGCTTGCGCGCCAGCCGCGGCGCGTATATCGTGACCGGGCGTAACCGGGCACGGTGCCCGGTTGGCTGCGCTGTATGCGGGTGCCCCCATGAAAATCCTTATCGCCGATGACCACCGCCTGATCGTCGAAGCCGTCGCCGACAAGCTGAAAGAGCTGACGCCCGATCTGGCCGTCTGCACCGCCTTTTCGGTGGACGAGCTGCACCACGCGCTGGACGCCAGCGTGGCGCTGGCGCTGATCGACCTGGGCATGCCCGGCGCACGCGGGGTGGAGCACATCAGCGAGGCGCACCGGCGCTGGCCGGGGCTGAAGATCATCGTGTTGTCGGGCGCGCAGGACGATGCCGTGGTGCGCGCCGCGATGGAGGCGGGCGCGCAAGGCTTCATCCCCAAGGCGCACAGCCCCGAAGCCATGCTGATGGCGGTGCAGACGGTGCTGGGCGGCGGCACCTACCTGCCTTGGCAGCTGATGCCGGGCACGGCGCCGGCAACCGAGCGCGCCAGCGACGAGGCGCTGGACCCGTACACCGTGGCGCTGAGCCCGTCGATCGCGCAGCTGCGCCACATGCTGACCGACCGCCAGCTGGACGTGCTGTCGCACCTTTCGGCCGGGCAGCCCAACAAGGAAATCGCGCGCGGCCTGGGCATCAGCGAAGGCACGGTCAAGATCCACCTGGCGGCCATCTTCCGTGCGCTGCGGGCGCGCAACCGCACCGAGGCGGTGATCGCCGCCCGCGCGCTGGGCGGGGTGGAGCGCCTTAAGGAAAATCAGCGTCTGGCGCAGGTGTGACGGGCGCTGGCAGCTACTCAATCAATAGCAAAACCAGGGCGCGACTGCCGGGCGGTGCCAAGCCATAGCGTCACAACTTCAGAGCGCGCCCGCCAGCGGCGTCACTCGCAGGCGAACTTCAGTTCGCTCTCGGCGTGCGAAGACAGCGTGCCCGGCGGGCTTTCCTTCAGATCCAGCTGGCGAAACCGCTTGCCGCTGGCCGCGCAGTGGGCCGTCGCTTCTTGCACCGCTGAGCGCGTCAGCTGGCCCGGCTGCTGCGCCACGATGCCGCGCTTGCTGATCGTCCAGGAGCCGTCAAAGCCGGCCACCGGCCCCGAATCGGTCGCCGCGCAGGCGCCGAGCAGCAGGCAGGCCAGCAGCGGCAGGCTCAGCGCGGGTGCGGCTGGGGAGTGGATCAAGCGGCGCATGGCGGTCTCCTGGTGAGGTGATGGCGCCCAGCCGCTGGGGCGGTGGGCGCCTCAGCCATCTTAGGGCCGCGTGCGATCGGCGTGTGCCGCTTGTGTTACGGAAGGGGCGGAGTGTTGCTGGGTGCGCCACAGCGCGCCGGTGGCGGGGTGTTGGGCGCCTTGCTGGCGCCGTTTTGCTGGCCCCGGTTCTCAGTAGGTTCCAGAATCCGGCGCGGGCCAGCACTTGGGCAACGCCAAAGCTGAGTGGGCTTGCGGGCCCGGCTGACTTCAGTGGGCTGCGGTGCTGGCTTGCGCAGCGGCAGCGTCGCTGATCAAGCCTCTTAGCTCCTGGAAAGCACTTTGGATTTGCGGAATCGCCGCACGAAAGTCTTCGGCCGGGTGCAGCGCCGCGCCTTCACGGATGACGGGGTCTGGCACCTCCATGGCGGGCATGGTGGGCGCCACTTTAAGCCCGACCGCCGCCGCCACTTGCTTCAGCTGCTCGGCACAGCGGGTGCCGCCGTGGCCGCCGTAGGTCACGATGGCGGCAGGCTTGTCGCGCCATTCGCCGTACAGGTGGTCAATGGCGTTCTTGAGCACGGCGGGGTAGCCCCAGTTGTACTGCGGGGTGACAAAAACCACGGCGGCGGCCGAGCGGACTTTTTCGCTCCACGCCAGCGTGTGCGCCTGCGTGTAGTGGCCCAGGGCGGGAATGCCGGGCTCATCGTCCATCGGCAGCGGCCATTGGGCCAAGTCCACCACTTCGTAGCGCAGCTCAGGGCAAGCCTGGCTGGCAATGGCTTGCACCCAGGCGGTGACTTCGGGGCACTTGCGCCCCGCGCGGGTGCTGCCCATGATCAGCAACACGTTGGGGTCGAGTTTCATCGGATCGGCTTTCAAATGCATGTACGATGCATGCATTGTGATCAACTTTGGAGGCGGTGTAAAGCATGCGCGATACATGCAATGTCGACGCCATCGCGGCGGCGCTGATTGAGCTGACGGGCTTGCTGAACAGCCCGCGCCAGGACGAAGTGCTGCTGGGCGCCGCCGGCGTCTCGCTGGACAGGGCGCTGTTCCCGCTGCTGGTGCGGCTGAGCGCATCCCCCGCCATGGGCGTGGCGCAGCTGGCCGACAAGGCGGGGCGCGACCCTTCAACCGTCAGCCGCCAGATCGCGAAGCTGGAGCGGCTTGGCCTGGTCGAGCGGCCTTCGTCCGAGGCGGACATGCGGGTGAGGGCGGCCGCCATCACCGAAGCGGGCGCGCGCACGGTGCAGGCCATCACCCAGGCGCGGCGCCGATTGCTTGGCGAACTGGTGGCCGACTGGCCGGCGGCCGATCAAGCCGCGTTTCCTGAACTGCTGCAGCGCTTCGCCCAGGCCATCAAGGACCGGCAGGGCTAACTTTAGGCAGGGCGGCGCTGGACATGCGGGTGTCTTGCGAGGGGCGCAATTGCGCGGCCCGCTGCTATAGTTGCGGGCTCGCGTCCCTGTAGTTCAATGGATAGAACAGGTTCCTCCTAAGAATCAGATCCAGGTTCGATTCCTGGTGGGGACACCATCACGCGACACCTCGCACGAACAGGCAGCCAATGGCTGCCTGTTGTCGTTTTCAGGCCGGCGCGGCGTCTGTACGGCTGCGCCCGCCGGCGATCAACCGCAGCTCAGTCGAAGCTCAGCCGGAAGATCAAGTCCACCGCGCTGTTTTCGCCCGCCTGGCCGCGCAGTGTCCAGCGGCGCGACAGCTCGTAGAAGATCATCAGCGTGCCGCTGGCGCCCGCCAGGCTGTGTTCGTACGCCGCGTACAGCTTGTCGGACAGGCGCTTGCCCAGCGTGACGCTGGCGCTTTGCAGCGACCCGCCTTCGCCGCCGGAGAAGCTCAGCTCGTCCAGGCCGAAGTTGGCCGCCAGCCCGCGCCCTTCGCGCCCGCCCAGCAGGGCGAGTGCGGCGGATTGCAGCATGGCCGCCTCGGCCCCCGATTCGGGGGCGGCGCGGCCCAGCAGCAGCCAGGCCAGGGTCTGGTTGTCGGGCAGGGCGGGCTCGGAATACAGGCGCACGCGCGGCAGCAGCGCGCTGCCCATCACCTGCACGCCCACGCGCTGGTCGCTGGTGTAGTTGGGCCGCAGCGCCACGATGTCCAGCGCCGGGTTGTCGATGGGCCCGCTGAAGACCACGAAGCCGCGCTGAATGGTGAGGAACTGGCCGTACGCGCGGAAGGTGCCACCCACCGTGCGCACGCGGCCGGTCAGCGTGGGCAGCTGCGTCAGCGGGCCGTCGGCGGCCAAGGTCAGCTGCCCGGCCAGGCGCGTGTCGATGCCCATGCCGGACAGGCGGAAGTCGTCGCCCAGGTCGATCTGCACGTTGGCCTTGGCCGTCAGCGGCTCGGCGCGGCTTTCCTTGGCCTTGGCTTCTGCGCGCTGGCGGCTGCTGGCGGCCCGCGCGTCGCGTGCGGCCTCTTGCTGGCCGGCGGTGCTGGTGGGCTTGGCCACGGCGCCGGGCGCATCTTTGCCCGCCATCACCTTGCCGCCCGCACCCCGCACGATCACGTCGTCGCCCAGGCTGGGGCGGCTTTCGTCGGGCAGCACGATACGGGCGCGGTCCACGCGCAGCTTGCCATCGGCGGTCACGCTGCGCCCGTCCAGCGCCGCGGTCACGTTGCCCGACACGGTCACCTGCCGGTCGGCGCGGATGCTGGCGCGCAGCTGTTCCAGCGTGGCGCGCAGGACCGCCTGCGGCCGCCCGTCCACCAGCCCGGCCTGCCCGGTGGCGCGCAGCAGGCCGCCACCGTCCTGGTTGCCCGCGCCGCGCAGCACGAATTCGTCGATCAGCAGGCGGGTGCCGTCCAGGCGCGCACGCAGGCGCCCGCCCTCGAACTGCAGGCCGTCCACCACCGAGCGCATGGCCATGTCGTCGGCGTTCAACGTGCCGTTGACCAGGGGCGCGCTGCGCGTGCCGCTGATGCGCAGGTCGGCCGCCAGCGAGCCGCGCAGCCGCCAGCCGGGCGGCGCCAGTACCGACCAGGCCGAAATCTGCGGCAAGCGCGCCCGCAACTCGCCCTGCAGCGGCGCCGCTTCAGGCCAAGACCACTGCGTGGCGCCTTCGCCGCTGCGCTGGGCCGACAGTTCGGTGCGCAGCTGGCCGGTGACGGTGCCGGCGCGCTCGCTGTCCCACACCACGCGCGCCTGCAGCGCCTGGCCCTGGCTGGTCAGGCTGAGCCGCGCGTCGCGCAGGCCCGCGGCCACGCGCGACTGCACGCCGGTGCTCGGGTCGGTCGTCAGGATGCCGATGTCGCCCCTGGCGCGCGCGAGGTTGGCGCTGACGCGCAGGCCGTGGCCCAGCGTGGCGTCCCAGTCGCCGTTGAAGACCACGTCGCCGGTGACGCCCGCGGCGCGCAGCTGGGCGCCGGCCACGCGCTCGGCCCATTCCAGCGGCAGGCCGGTGATGCGCCCGGTGGTCGTCAATTCGCCGCCGCGCCAGCGCGCCGGCCCCCACTGGATGCGCGCCTGGGAAACGGGAGCGGACGAGGTGACGGCCAGCGCCCCCGCGCCCACCTCGAACTGGCCGCCTTGCGCGGGCGACCAGCTGAGCGGCACGGCGCCTTCGGTGGCCGCCTGCCAGGTGCCTTCGCCCAGGGCCGGGTCGCGCACCACCGCTTGCAGGCGCGTGAGCTGCGCGCGCCAGCTGGAGGCGGCCAGCGTGGCCTGCGGCGTGGTGCGCCCGCCGTTGGCAGCCAGCCGCAAGTCCAGGTGGCGCTCGCCCTGCGTCACCTCGCCTTGCACAGCAAGGTCAGCCTGCGCCAGACGGCCTTTGACGCTGGCATTCAGCGCGCGCAATTGGATGGGCGTGGCTGAGCTGGCGCTGCGCGGCGGCGTCATGCTGAGTGAGGGTGCGGTCAGCTGCGCCTGAATGTTGGGGTCGCGCCAGCCGCCACGCCAGGTGCCGTCCAGGCGCGCGCTGCCCCGGGCGCTGGCGCCGGCCAAGGCGTCGCTGGCGCCGGGCAGCTTTTGCGCCCAGGCCAGGGCGCGCGCGACGTCTTGCAACTGCACCAGCAGCGTGCCCGCGCCGGTGTTGGGCTGCAGCTCGCCTTTGAGCTGCGCTTGCGTGCCAGGCGCGGTCAGCCGCAGATCGGCCTGGCCGCCGGGGCCGGGCTCGCTGCCGGGGCGCACGTGGGCATTGCCGGCCAGTTCGGCCTCGTCGGTGCGCACACGCAGCGTGTTCAAGGCCAGTTCGCCATCTGCCCAGCGGCCAGTGGCGGTGGCGTCGCGCAGATGCACGGCGCGCAGGTCGCGGGCCAGCGCTTGCGCGGCCGATTCGCCGCGCCGCGCTGGCGCAGCGGTACGGGTACTTCGCGCCTGCAACTGAACGTCAAAGTCGATGCCGCCCGCCGCGCCCTGCACTTTGGCCGTGCCATCGATCGGGAAGGCCGCCAGCTGCTTGTGCAGCGCGGCCGGGTTGATGCCCTGAACGCGCGTATCCAGCGCCCAGCCGGACGCGGCCGCCGGGGCGCTGGCGCCCGTCGCAGGTGGTGTGGCTGAGGCGGATGGGGCCGAAGCCGCGCTGGCGGGCGCAGGCGCTTGCGCCCAGCGGCCGGTGGATTCCAGTGTGCCGCCGGCCACGTCGGCCTTGAGTGAGCGCACCGTGGCCACGCCGTGCTGCCAGGTCAGGTCGGCCAGCAGCCGCTCGACCGGCAGGCGGTGCTGGTCCCAGGGGCCGGCGCCACGGTTGGTCAGGTCGGCGTCCACCGCCCAGCAGGTGGCGCCGGGCGATGCGCCTTCGATGGGGCGCACGTGCAGCTCGCCCGTCAGATGCGTTTGGGGCGCCTGCGCCCAGATGGCGCCCACGTCCAGCGCCCGCACGCGGGCGTGCGCTTCGGGCAGCGGCTGCGCTTGCCAGGGGGTGATGCGGGCGGTGGCATGCGCCTCGGGCACTTCGCTGGGGGCGGCGCCCGGCGGCGCGCTGGCCGCGGTGCCGGAGGGTTTTGCGTCTGCGCGTGCGTTGGCCGAGGATGCGCCGGCCTGCGGTGCGGAGGCTGCGTCGGCCGATGGCGCGGCAGCGGCGGGCGTGGAAGCGGCAGCGCCGGGGCTGCTGGCGGCTGACGAAGGCGGGGCCTTGCCCGACGCACCGCGCGCCGCCGGCAGATCGGGAATCGCCGGGGCCGACGCACCCGGCGCCGCGGGCGCGGCTTGCAGGTCGGCGCGCGCCTGCATGTCGGTCAGTGGGCCGCTCAGCGTGGCTTGCAGCGTCAGTGGCACGGGCGCCTGCGCGCCGGGCACCGGGGCCGTGAGCGCGCCGGCCAGCGCCACGTCCAGCTGAATGGGGGCGCGCGCGGTGATGTTGGCGCGGGCCTTGTAGCGGCCGCCCTCGATCTGCGCGCTGTCCAGCACCAGCGCGTGCTGATGGCCGTCGTACTTGAAGCGCCCCGCCACGTCTTGCAGCGAGTAGGGCGGTGGGCCGGCCCAGCGCAGCTCATCGGCGCGCAGGGCTTTCACGTCGATCTTCAGCGGCAGCGCCAGCGACTTCGGCGGCCCGCTGGATGCCTCGCCCTTGGGGCGCCGGTCGTCCACCACGATGCGGCTGGCCGAAAGCTGGTCGATCTGCAGCGTGCGGTGCATCAGCGCAGCGGGCGTCCACAGCAGCTCGGCGTTCTGCACCTCGACGCGCAAGCCTTCCTTGTCCCACACCAGGCGCCGCACCTTGCCGCCGCCGCGCACCGTGCCGGTGACTTCGTCGGTGACCAGCGGTTGTTGCGCGCCCGCCCAGCGCAGCGCGGTGGCCAGAGACCCTTCGCTGCCCGCCCACACCCACAGGCCGCCCAGCGCCAGCGCCAGCAGCAGGATCAGGCTGATCAGCAGCCAGAGCACCCAGCGCCAGGCGCTGCGGCGGCGTGGCGGTGGCGGCGTTGATTCAGTGCCATTTGGGTCGCCAGCGCCCGCTGCACCAGCGCTGGCAGCTATCAAATCAGAAGCATTGGCCGAATCGATGGCCGATGCGGTGGAGGCTGGCCCACTGCTCGCCATCATCAGAAGACGAAGCCCACGGTCATGTGCAGGCGAAAGGCTTTGGATTGCAGGCCGTAGGCCACGTCCAGCGCCATCGGGCCCACCGGGGTGATCAGCCGCACGCCTGTGCCCACGCCCCAGTTGGGGCGCAGGTCACCGATGTTGTTGGCCACACTGCCCACGTCCACGAACAGCGTGTGCTGCAGCAGGCCGGGAAAGCGGTCTTGCAGGATGGGGCGCTGCCATTCGACGCTGCCCACGGCCATGTAGCGGCCAGGGCCGATCAGGTCGTCGCCAAAGTCGATGCCGATCTTGCGGTAGCCGTAGCCGCGCACCGTGGTGTCGCCACCGGTGCGGAACATGTAGGTGGACGGCAGGCGCGCCTGCTTCGCGGCCAGCAGCGCGCCCGCTTCGGTGCGCAGCACGAGGCTGCTGCCGCCGCTGCCCACGGGGAAGATGCCCAGCCAGCGCCCGTTGAGCCGCGTGAACGGCTTGCGCGGCCCCGCGGCCGTCACGCCCGCGCCCACTTCGCCCGACAGGCCATAGCCGGCCGTGGGCACGGGCAGGGTGTTGAAGTAGCGCCCCGTCCAGCCGTAGTTCAGGCTGACGGCGGCGCCGTCGCCCAGCAGCGCGCTGGGCACGGCGCGGCTGCCCGAGCCGGTGACGTTGGCGTGGTCGAACTGCAGGTACACGCTGCGGTCGTACTTTTCCCCAGTCTTGTTCATGCCCAGGCGCAGCGTTTGCGAGGTGGTAACCAGCGCGCCATCGTCCTGGCGCATGTACCGCGCCAGCGCCGCGTTGCGCCAGCCGCTGGCGCGCGGCAGCGACGTCCATTCGGTCTGCAACAGCGGCGTCTTGCGGTCGAAGTTGAGCTTGGTGTCGGCCCGCCACGAGGTGCCCAGCGCCTGGTTGTCGCGGTGTTCCAGCGTGACACGCGGGCCGCCGTCGGTGCTGTAGCCCACGCCCAGCTGCACCTTGTGGCGCTTGGCTTCGCGCACGCTGTAGGTCACGGGCGCGGCGTTCGGGTCGCCCTGCGGGTCGATGCTGATGTAGGCCGAGTCGTAGTAGCCGCTGCCGGCCAGCCGCTGCTGCGCGTCGACCAGCTTTTTCTGGTCGTACACGTCCCCCGGCTTGAGCCAGGACAGGCGCTCGGCCAGCTCGGGCGGGTAGCGCTTGGCGCCGCGCACGGTGGCCGGGCCCAGGAAAAAGGGCGGCCCGGAATCCAGGCGCACGCCCAGGTTGGCCTTGGCCTCGGGCGCGTCGACATCGGCCAGGCTGTAGCTCAGGCGACCGCGCGGGTAGCGCCGCTCGACCAGCTCACGCAGTGCGCCCGTCTTGGCGCTGGACCAGCGGCTTTGCGTGAAGCGGCGGCCTTCGTCCAGGCTCCAGTGGTCTGTGATCTGGCCGCGCTGCTGCACGGCTTGCGCATCGGCGGTTTGCGCGATGTCGCCTTCAAACTCGATGTTCACCTTGCGCACGGTGGTCGGCTCGCCCGGCGTGATGGCGATCACCACCACCGGGCGGGCGCCAGCGCGCTCTTCGCGCCGCACCTTGATTTGCGGGTTGAAGTAGCCCTCGGTGCCCAGCAGGTTGCGCACGTCGCTTTCGGCCACGGCCATCACGCGGGCGAACTCGGATTCGTCCAGATCGGGCACGGCGCGGTAGCGCTGCAATTCGTTGTGCCGCTCGACCAGGGTTTTCAGCTCGTCGTCGTCCACCTCCACGCGGATGTCGAAAGACGGGTTGGCGGGCGCTTCGGTCAGTGCTGACGCGCCGTCGGCGGTGGACTGGGTGGCGGCCTTGTCGTCGGCCTTTTTGCCGCCGGGCAACCACGCGCACCCGGGCAAAATGAGCAGAAGCGCCAGCAGGATCGGCAATGAACTGGGGTGGCGCGGGTTTCCTGACTTCATCACCGACCGAGTGTAGTGGTTGACCTTGTCAGAGAAGGCCGCGAATTGGGTGACGGCCGAGACCACTTGTTACAGCGGTGGGCCGAATCTGGGTCACCCTATGGGGCACGCCCTGCTTACAGGGCACTCCAGATAATTCGACCATGAATGCCAGTTCGGTATGCCTGCCAGGGGTCCAGTCGCCGGCCGTTGGCTTCGATCAGCCTTTCGAGATGCTGGAGGCGTGCCATGAGCGCGTGCAGCGCAGCCTCGACCTGCTGCGGCGCCTGATCGCCCATGTGGATCAGCACGGCTGCGACGCCGATGCCCGCAGCGCCGCGGCCGATGTGCTGCGCTACTTCGACGTGGCCGCGCCCCTGCACCACGAGGACGAGGAACAGCACCTGTTCTCCGCCCTCGGCCATCACCCGGACGCGCGGGTGCGCGCCACCGTCGTCACGCTGGAAAACGACCACCTGCTGATGAACGCCATCTGGCAACGCCTGCGCGCCGTGCTGCTGCGCTGGCAGGCGGGGGGTGCCGGTTGCGGCCCCATGACCGAAACCGAACGCACCTACGCCAGCGACTTCGCTCAGGCCTACCAGCGCCACATCCGGCTGGAAGAAGACGTGCTTTACCCCGCCGCGCGCGCCGCGCTGGACGCGCCGACGCAGCGCGCCATGGGCCATGAAATGGCCGCGCGGCGCAGGCGGGACTAGCGCTGGAAGCTACTATTTAGATAGCATGCGCATCGCGTCTTCCAGCCCCTTCAAGGTCAGCGGGTACATGCGCTGGCCCATCAACTGCTGAATGATGGCGATGCTTTGGCGGTACTGCCACACGCCCTGCGGCTCGGGGTTGATCCACGCGAACTTGGGAAAGGCGTGCGTCAGCCGCTGCAGCCATTCGGCGCCCGGCTCTTCGTTGCTGTATTCCACGCTGCCGCCCGGCTGCAGGATTTCGTAGGGGCTCATGGTGGCGTCGCCCACGAAGATCAGCTTGTAGTCCTTGTTGTACTTGCGGATGATGTCCCAGGTGGAAAACTTCTCGGCAAAGCGGCGGCGGTTGTTCTTCCACATGAAGTCGTACACGCAGTTGTGGAAGTAATAGAACTCCAGGTGCTTCAGCTCGGCCTTCACGGCTGAAAACAGCTCTTCCACGCGCTGGATGTGCTCGTCCATCGTGCCGCCCACGTCCATCAGCAGCAGCACTTTCACGGCGTTGTGGCGCTCGGGTACCATCTTGATGTCCAGCCAGCCCGCGTTGGCGGCGGTGCTGCGGATGGTGTCGGGCAGATCCAGCTCAAAGTCGCTGCCGGTGCGCGCGAACTTGCGCAGCCGGCGCAGGGCAACCTTGATGTTGCGCGTGCCCAGCTCCTGCGTGTCGTCGTAGTCGCGGTAGGCGCGCTGGTCCCACACCTTCACGGCGCTCTTGTTGCCGCCCTTGCCGCCGATGCGAATGCCCTGCGGGTTGTAGCCGCCGTGGCCAAACGGGCTGGTGCCGCCCGTGCCGATCCACTTGTTGCCGCCCTCGTGGCGCTCTTTTTGCTCTTCGAGGCGCTTTTTGAGCGTCTCCATCAGCTCGTCCCAGCCCATCTTCTCGATGGCGGCTTTCTGCTCGGCTGTCAGCTCTTTTTCAAGCAGCTTGCGCAGCCACTCGGCCGGGATTTCCTTGCGGAAGTCGGCAATCTGCTCAACCCCCTTGAAGTAGGCGGCAAAGGCGCGGTCGAACTTGTCGTAGTGCTTCTCGTCCTTGACCAGCGTGGCGCGGGCCAGGTAATAGAAGTCGTCGATCGAGCACGCATCGGGCTGGCGCGGGCCCACCACGTCGGCCTGCAGCGCTTCCAGCAGCGTCAGGAATTCCTTGACCGACACCGGCAGTTTGGCGGCGCGCAAGGTGTAAAAAAAGTCGATCAGCATGGCGTGGCCTGGTTGGACGCGCGATTATCGGGCGCGCCCCATTGTGGCGCCGTCGCCAACAGGACGTGCGCGAGGGGGCAGCGTGTGCGGCGGGCAGGGCAGTCGCTGTCCGACGTTGCCAGCCGGTGCCAGGTGCAGGGCCTGCGCTAGCATCGCGGCCACCACCGTCGCAAGGAAACCGGCATGCCCCTGGGGTTGAACTGGCCACTGTCGCTGCATTTCATCGATTTGCTCTGGGCGGGCCTGCTTTTCGTGGCGCACCTGGCCACCGTGGCCCGCGCGCTGACGCGCGCCAACCGCACGCCCGCTTCACGCGTGGCCTGGGTGGCCACCATCATGCTGCTGCCCATCGTAGGGGTGCTGGCGTACTTGCTGCTGGGCGAAACCAGCATCGGGCGAGGGCGATTCGAAAGGCTGCGGCGGGCCTCGTCGGCGCTGCGCCTGCCGCCGCAGGCGCCCGTGCTGGCGCCCGACCGCGACGCACCGCTGATGGATCTGGCCCGGTCCATCAATGGCTTTGGCGCCGTGGGCGGCAACCGCATCACGCTGCTGGGCGACGCGGATGCGCCGGCGGACGATCCGATGCGCAACCCCAAGGCGGCGATCAACGTGCTGATTGCCGACATCGAGCAGGCACGCCAGCACGTGCACATTGCCTTCTACATCTGGCTGGACGACGACACCGGCACGCGCGTGGCGCAGGCGGTGGCGGCCGCCGCGCGGCGCGGCGTGCAGTGCCGGGTGATGATCGACGCGCTGGGTTCGCGGGCCTTCCACGGCGGCCCGCTGTGGCGCCTAATGGAAGCGGCTGGCGTGCGCCTGCTGGCCACGCTGGACGACGTCAACCGCATCTGGCACCTGCCGCTCAGCCGGGTGGATTTGCGTGACCACCGCAAGCTGGCGGTGATCGACAACCGCATCGGTTACTGCGGCAGCCAGAACTGCGCCGACCCGGAGTTCCGCGTCAAGGCGCGCTTCGCGCCCTGGGTGGACGTGCTGCTGCGCTGCCAGGGCCCGGTGGTGCGGCAGATGCAATGCCTGTTTTTGAGCGGGTGGATCCCTGAAAAAGGCGAGGACGAACTGGCCACGCTGCCGGCGGAGGAGCCGGTCGAGCAGTTTGCCGACGGCGCCGTCGCCCAGGTGTTTGAAACCGGGCCGGTCACGCGCCACAACGCCCTATCCGACATGTTCGTGGCGTGCATGTACGCCGCCCGCCAAGAGCTGGTCATCACCACGCCGTACTTCGTGCCCGACGAAGTCATGCTGCGCGCGCTGTGCGCCGCGCCCCGCCGGGGCGTGAAGACGACCATCGTCTTTCCAACCCGCAACGATTCATGGCTGGTCGCTAACGCCGGCCGCAGCTGCTACGCCGATCTGCTGGCCTGCGGCGTGGCGGTGCACACGTATCCGTTGGGCTTGCTGCACGCCAAGACGTTGACCTTCGACGGCGAGGTGGCGCTGGTCGGGTCGGCCAACATGGACCGCCGCAGCCTGGAGCTGAACTTCGAGAACAACCTGCTGGCGACCGACCGCGCGGTGGCGGCCAGCGTTCGCGCGCGGCAGCTGGGCTACCTGTCCGTCTCGCAGCAGCTGACGGCCGAGGAAGTGGCGCGCTGGACGCCGCTGCAGCGCCTGGTGCAGAACGCGGTGGGGATGATGGCGCCGGTGCTGTAGGCGGCGGGCGCCAGCGGCCGATTCAGCGCGGCTTGTTCAGCAGGTACAGCAGCTGCGCCCGGGCCTCGGGCCATTCGCCGGCGGTCATGCTGTACATGACGGTGTCGCGCACCGTGCCGTCGCGGCGCACCGCGTGGTGGCGGATCACGCCGTCTTTCTTGGCGCCCAGGCGTTCGATGGCCTTTTGCGACGCGAAGTTGTAGTTGTCGGTGCGCCAGCCCACCACCGCGCAGCCCAGGGTGTCGAACGCATGCGTCAGCAGCATCAGCTTGCAGGTGGTGTTGACATGGCTGCGCTGCACGCTTTGGCGGTACCACGTCCAGCCGATTTCCACGCGCTGGATGGGGGGCACGATGTCGTGGTAGCTGGTGCTGCCCAGCACTTCGCCCGTGGCGTCGTTGACCACCACAAACGGGAACCGGTGGCCTTCGGCGCGCATCTTGAGGGCGGCTTCGATGTACGCCCCGGTCTGGTCGGGCTCAGGCACGCTGGTGATGCGCAGCTTCCACAGCTCGCCATCGGCGGCGGCGGCGCGCAGGCCGGCCTCGTGCGCCAGGCCCAGCGGCTCCAGGCGCACGCCACGGTCGCGCAGCACCACGGGTTCAACGAAAGCCATGTTCGGTCAGCCTTTCAGGGTGGGCTTGTCTTGGGCCTGCCGCCGCATGCGCCAGCGCCGGGCCCATGCGCGGCCCATGCCGGCGCCCAGGCCCACCGCCACGATGGCGATCACGCTGCCATCGCCGTAGCCTTGTGCAAACAGGTCAAAGCCCAGCAGGCGCGCCACGCCGAAGCCCACCAAGCCGCCCAGCACGAAACCGGCGGCGTCGGTCAGGCCTTCCAGCAGCAGGGGGGACATGCGCGGGTCAGCGGTTGCGCTGGTTCATGAACACCAGCTTTTCAAACAGCGTCACGTCTTGCTCGTTCTTGAGCAGCGCGCCCACCAGCGGCGGCGCGCTCACCTTGCTGTCGGCGCTTTGCAGCGCTTCCAGCGGAATGTCTTCCGCGACCAGCAGCTTGAGCCAATCCAGCAGCTCGCTCGTCGACGGCTTTTTCTTCAGCCCGGGCAGGCCGCGCACGTCGTAGAACACCTTCATGGCCGCGGTCAGCAACTCTTTTTTCAGGTTGGGGAAGTGCACGTCGACGATCTGCTTCATCGTCTCGGCTTCAGGGAACTTGATGTAGTGGAAGAAGCAGCGGCGCAAAAATGCGTCGGGCAGTTCTTTTTCGTTGTTGGAGGTGATGAACACCACCGGCCGGTGCTTGGCGCGGATGGTTTCGCGCGTTTCGTAGCAATGGAACTCCATGCGATCAAGCTCACGCAGCAGATCGTTCGGAAACTCGATGTCGGCCTTGTCGATCTCGTCGATCAGCAGCGCCACCGGCTGGTCGGCCGTGAAGGCCTGCCACAGCACGCCCTTGACGATGTAGTTCTGGATGTCCTTGACCTTGTCGTCGCCCAGCTGGCTGTCGCGCAGGCGACTGACCGCGTCGTACTCGTACAGGCCCTGCTGCGCCTTGGTGGTCGATTTGATGTGCCACTGCAGCAGCGGCAGGTTCAGCGCTTCGGCCACTTCCTCGGCCAGCATCGTCTTACCTGTGCCGGGCTCGCCCTTGACGAGCAGCGGGCGTTTGAGCGTGATGGCTGCATTGACGGCCAGCATGAGGTCTTGCGTGGCAACGTAGTTGTCTGAACCTTGAAATTTCATGTCGGAGTGCAAAGGAACAACAGGGAAATCCAGGCGGTTGGCGATGGTGGAGCTTGTTTACAATCCGCCTCTGATCTGGATCAAAACCACGTGAATTGTGCGCGCAAAATGAAAAAGAACTTGTCTCCGATGTTCGCCGCCGTTGCCCTTTCCCTGGCGGCCACCTTGCCCGCACAAGCCCAGGCCGTTACCGGCGATGCGAAGGCCGGCCAAGGCAAGGCCGCCATGTGCATTGGCTGCCACGGCATCGTGGGCTACCAGACCACTTTCCCCGAGGTGTACAAGGTCCCCAAGATCGCTGGCCAGAGTGAAAAGTACCTGGCGGCGGCGCTCGACGCGTACAAAAAGGGCGACCGCAAGCACCCCACCATGCGCGGCATTGCGGTGTCGCTGTCCGATCAGGACATGGCCGACCTGGCGGCCTATTACGCGCAGCTGGGCAAGCCGGCCACCGCACCCACCTTGCCCGCCCCGGCCGCGCCCAGCGCGCAAGTGGCGCAGCTGCTGCAAAAGGGCGCGTGTGTTTCTTGTCACGGTGCCAACTTCTCCAGCCCGATCGACCCTTCGTACCCCAAGATCGCCGGCCAGTACGCCGACTACATGCTGGTCGAGCTGAAGGCCTACCGCGACAACACGCACCCGCTGTGGGGCCGCTCGAATCCGGTCATGGCGGGCATGGCCAAGCAGTTTTCCAATGCCGAACTCAAGGCGCTGGCCAAGTACATCGGCAGCCTGCCGGGCGAGCTGAAAACCGTGCCGCAGCGCGAGTTCCGCCTGGGCCAGCGCGACTGAGCGGCATCCGCTGGCGTGCAGTCCGCGCCGCCAGCCACCGAAAAGAAAGCCCGCCACGTGCGGGTTTTTTTATGGATAGAAAAGTCTTCTAGCGCAGGTGTGGCCTGCGCTGGCAGCTATATAAAACGTAGCGTCAGAGTTTGTCGCTGGTGGCGCGGCGCTGCACGCTGGCCACGTAGGCGTTGCCGTCGGGCGGGCGGCCGCTGCTTTGCGCGTCGGCCAGCATCTGGCCCAGGCATTCCATCACTTCGTGGTGGGCGGCGTGCAGGTCGCCCCGGCGCGCGGCCAGCAGTTCCACCGCTTGGCGGATGCCGCGCGGCTGGTCGATGCTGCACTGCTCGCTGATGGACAAGTGCATCGACAGGTGCAGGAAAGGGTTGCTGCCCACCGCGCCGTCGCCGTAGTTGCGGGCGATGGCGGCTTCGGCGTCGGCGAAGTCGGCGTGCCATTCGGGGTGCTCGGCGATCCAGCCGGCGGCCAGTTGCTCGATGGCATCCATCGGCTGGTCGGTGCGGGACTTGGCCCAGGCATCACAGAAAAAACGGCGGACGTCGGCTTGGCTGGGGGCGAACATGCGGCAAGGCTATCACGCGTGTGGGTGGCGTTCGCGGCTGGATGGCGTGCCGATGGCGCCCGGCCTTGCGCGCCGCTTGGGTGCGCGCCTTGGCCGATTTCAGCGCGCCGCCAGCAGCCGCGCGATCTGCTCGGCCGCGTCGCGCAGCGGGCCCAGCATGGTGGCCTGCATGTCGGGGGCGCTGGTGCGGTTGGCCTGGCCAGACACGTTGATGGCCGCCAGCACCTGCCCGTTGCGGCCGATGATGGGGGCGGCGATCGAGATCACGCCTTCTTCCATCTCCTGATCGACCAGCGCCCAGCCCTGCTGGCGCGTCAGGCGCACCTGGGCCATCAGCGCGTCCACGTCGGTCAGGGTGTGGCGTGTGCGGGGCTCGAGCGCGCTTTGGCTGAGCACGGCGTGGGCCTGCGCATCGCCCAGGCCAGCCAGCAGCACGCGGCCCAGCGACGCGCAGTAGGCAGGCAGGCGCGAACCCGCCCCCAGGCTCATGCGCAGCAGGCTGCGGGTGGACACGCGCAGCACGTAGACCACGTCGGTGCCTTCCAGCACGGCGGCCGACACCGATTCGTGCACCTGCGCGGAAAGCTGCTCCATCACCGGCTCGGCCAGGTTCCAGATCGGCAGCGACGACAGGTAGGCAAAGCCCAGGTCAAGGATGCGCGGGGTCAGGCGAAACCAGCGGCCGTCGCTTTGCACATAGCCCAGCGTTTGCAGCGTGAGCAGGATGCGGCGCGCGCCGGCGCGCGTCAGGCCGGTGCGCGCCGCCACGTCCGACAGCGTTTGCTGCGGCGCCTGGTCGCTGAAGGAGCGGATCACCTCCAGCCCGCGCGCGAACGACTGCACATAGTGATCGCCAGGGCGCGGGGCGGCGTCCGCCGCGGCTTGGGCGGGCAGGGGGGTGTCGCTGTCCTTCACAGGGCGGTTCTCCGGCGCTAGAATCAAATTCATTATACGAACACTTGTTCGTATGTCGAACATTGCGCCATTGGAGAAGCGGGTCGACGGCCCTTTGCAAGGCCAGCGGTTGGCTGGACGGCGTGGCAACGCCAGGGTTTCGGCGGGGCGAAACGGCTCGGCCACGCCTCGGCTGAATCGCGGCAAAGTGGCGTTCGCCCGCCGCTGCGCGAAACCCGGCCCATCGGCGCACACAGATTCGGGCAGCCAGCCCCGCCAGCGCGATGCGCGCACGGGCTGGCCGCGATCAAGGAGACCAAGATGATTGACAAGATCGCGCCCTCCATCGCGGCGGCGCTGGCAGGCATACCGGATGGGGCCACGGTGCTCATCGGCGGCTTTGGCACGGCGGGGCTGCCGTCCGAATTGATCGACGGCCTGATCGAGCAGGGCGCGCGCGAGCTCACCATCGTCTGCAACAACGCCGGCAATGGCGACACCGGCCTGGCCGCGCTGCTGGCCGCTGGCCGGGTGCGCAAGATCATCTGCAGCTACCCGCGCCAGGCCGACAGCTACGTGTTCGACGGCCTTTACCGCGCCGGCAAGATCGAGCTGGAACTGGTGCCCCAGGGCAACCTGGCCGAACGCATGCGCGCGGCCGGCGCGGGCATTGGCGCCTTTTTCACGCCCACGGGCTTTGGCACCGACATGGCGCGCCACGCCGACGGCACCGCCAAGGAAACGCGCCGCATCAACGGGCGCGACCACGTGCTGGAATACCCCATCCACGGCGACGTGGCGTTGATCAAGGCCGAGCAGGGCGACCGCTGGGGCAACCTGGTCTACCGCAAGGCGGCGCGCAACTTCGGCCCCGTGATGGCCACCGCCGCGCGCCGCACCGTGGCCACCGTGCACGAGGTGCTGCTCCTTGGCGCGCTGGATCCGGAGGCCATCGTCACCCCCGGCATCTTCGTCACCAGCGTGGTGCAGGTGCCGCGCGTGGCCACGCAGGCCGGTGGTTTCAAAAATGCAGCCTGATCGGCCTTTGGCGCTGGAGGAATGGGCGTGAGCAGCTACCAAAAACGCAGCAAAGATGAAGTCGCCCAGCGCGTGGCGCAAGACATCCCGGACGGGGCCTATGTCAACCTGGGCATCGGCCAGCCCACGCTGGTGGCCAACCATGTGCCCGCCGGGCGCGAGGTGATCCTGCAAAGCGAAAACGGCATCCTGGGCATGGGCCCGGCGCCGGCCGAGGGCGCCGAAGATTTTGATTTGATCAACGCGGGCAAGCAACCCGTCACCCTGCTGCCGGGCGGCGCCTTCTTTCACCACGCCGACAGCTTCGGCATGATGCGCGGCGGCCATCTGGACGTGTGCGTCCTGGGCGCCTTCCAGGTGTCGGCCACGGGCGATCTGGCCAACTGGAGCACGGGCGAGCCCGGCGCCATCCCCGCCGTGGGCGGCGCGATGGATCTGGCCGTGGGGGCCAAGCAGACCTGGGTGATGATGGATTTGCTCACCCGCCAGGGCCAAAGCAAGCTGGTCGCCCAGTGCACCTACCCGCTCACGGGCATTGGCTGCGTGCGCCGCGTGTACACCGACCTGGCCACGCTGGCCTGCACGCCCGAAGGCCTGCAGCTGATCGACGAGGTGGACGGGCTGACCCTGGCCGAGCTGCAGCAGCTGGTCGGCCTGCCGATTCGCCCCCCGCCCGCGCCCGCGCAGCTGACCGGCAGCGCATGAGCGGCTGGCCGCGCCGGTTGGCGCAAGCGCCGCAGTGCCGCGCGGCAAGCCACCCGAATCACGCCATTTTTCCAATACCCAACCATCCCTATTGAGGAGACAGCATGAACCAGGCCTTTATCGTTGACGCCATCCGCACGCCCTTTGGCCGCTACGGCGGCGCCTTGTCCAGCGTGCGCACGGACGACCTGGGCGCCATCCCGATCAAGGCGCTGATGGCGCGCAACCCCGGCGTGGACTGGAGCGCCGTGGACGACGTTATCTACGGCTGCGCCAACCAGGCTGGCGAAGACAACCGCAACGTGGCGCACATGGCCAGCCTGCTGGCCGGCCTGCCGGTGGACGTGGCGGGCGCCACGCTGAACCGCCTGTGCGGCTCGGGCCTGGACGCGGTGGGCACCGCCGCGCGCGCCATCAAGACAGGCGAAACGCGCTTGATGATCGCTGGCGGGGTGGAAAGCATGAGCCGCGCGCCCTTCGTCATGCCCAAGGCGGATGCCGCCTTCAGCCGCGCCAACGCGGTGTACGACACCACCATCGGCTGGCGCTTCGTCAACCGGCTGATGAAGGCGCAGTACGGCGTCGATTCCATGCCCGAAACCGCCGAAAACGTGGCCACCGACTACAAGATCGAGCGCGAAGCGCAAGACCGCATGGCCCTGGCCAGCCAGCTGCGGGCCGTGGCCGCGCAGAAAGACGGCCACCTGGCGCGCGAGATCACGCCCGTCAGCATCGTGCAGAAAAAGGGCGACGCGCTGGTGGTCGATAAGGACGAGCACCCGCGTGAAACCAGCCTGGAAAAGCTCGCCTCGCTCAAGGGCGTGGTGCGGCCGGACGGCACCGTCACTGCGGGCAACGCCAGTGGCGTGAACGACGGCGCTTGCGCGCTGCTGCTGGCCGATGAGCAAACCGCGGGCCTGTACGGCCTGACGCCCAAGGCGCGCGTCGTCGGCATGGCCGTGGCTGGCGTGCCCCCGCGCGTGATGGGCATCGGCCCCGCGCCTGCCACCGAAAAAGTGCTGCAGCGCACCGGCCTGCGTCTGGACCAGATGAACGTGATCGAGCTGAACGAAGCCTTCGCCGCGCAGGGCCTGGCCGTGCTGCGCCTGCTGGGCCTGCCCGACGACGACCCGCGCGTCAACGCCTGGGGCGGCGCCATCGCCCTGGGCCACCCGCTGGGCGCCAGCGGCGCGCGCCTGGCCACCACCGCCGTCAACCGCCTGCACGCCACCGGCGGGCGCTACGCGCTGTGCACGATGTGCATCGGCGTGGGGCAGGGCATTGCGCTGATCCTGGAGCGTGTCTGACCGCGCTGCGCCCGCTACCAATTGCTATATTTAGGATAGCTGCTGGCGCAGGTGCAGAGGGCGCCAGGGCTTGATTTAATGGTCTGATTCGACGGCCTGATTCGTCTGGCTGAATGCGTCAGGCTGAGGCCGGCCTGCGCCGGCTGAACACGTCTGGCCTGCGCCGCTCAGCCTGGGCGCCAGCCGGGCAGGCGCCAGTCCAGCTTCAGCGCCAGCAGGCGCAGCCCGGTGGTGACCAGCGTGGCGCCGATCAGCGCGGCCCAGGCGGGCCCGCCCAGCCACTGCACCGCCAGGTACACCCAGCCGCCCAGAAAAGCCAGCACCGCGTACGGCCGGTGGTCGGCAAAGGCGGTGGGCATTTCGTTGCAGGCGATGTCGCGCATCACCCCGCCGAACACGCCGGTGACCACGCCCATCAGCACCGCCACCAGCGGCGACATCTGCGCCACCAGCGCGTACTGCACGCCGGACGCGGCAAACAGGCCCAGGCCCAGCGCGTCGGCCACCTGGATGGCCTTGGCGCTGACGGCCGCGCGCCGTCCGCGGCGCCACAGCATCAGCGACAAGGCGCACATGGCCAGCACCAGCCACAGCATTTCTTCTTCGGCCACCCAGAAGAACGGGCGCCGGTCCAGCAGGATGTCGCGCAGCGTGCCGCCGCCAAACGCGGCCAGGAAACCCAGCACCGAGATGCCGAACACGTCCATGCGCCGGCGCATGCCCGCCAGAATGCCCGACGCCGCAAACGCCACCGTGCCCACGGTTTCAACGGCGTAGCGCAGCGGCATGCCCCAGCGGGTCAGGTCGTAATCCAGCATGGCGGCGATTATGGGCGGCGCCTTGGGCGCAAGCTGTTCAAGCGGGTGCGGGGCGGCGGCCCGCGCTGGGCTACAGTGCGGCGCTGGCGTCGCCAAGCTCCATCCCGTGCAACTTCTGACTGCCCCCACCGTGCGCCCTGGCTGCCGCCGCTGCCGCCTGGGGCCGTGCGGTGTGCGTGGGTGGGGCGCACATGCAGGCATCGTCGGTACGCTGCGCCGTTCAGGGGTAAAAAGTGCCTCTGGCGCCCGCTGCAGCAGCGCTGGCAGCTATCACTGTCATAGCGAACCGGCGCTGCGGTGGCCTGGCCGGGCGGCCGCATGACGTTGATCACCGACTGGGGCTTTTACGCCGTGGCCGTGCCCGCGGTGCTCCTGCTGGGCATCAGCAAAAGCGGCTTTGGGGCGGGCTTTGGCTCGCTGGCGGTGCCGCTGATGGCGCTGTCCGTCAGCGTGCCGCAGGCGGCAGCCATCCTGATGCCGGTGCTGCTGGTGATGGACTTGCTGGGCATTGCCGCCTTCCGCAAGGATTTCGACCGCCGCCTGCTGCGGTTTTTGCTGCCCTGGGGGCTGGTGGGCATCGTCGTCGGCACGCTGTCTTTCCGGCTGCTGCGCGCCGAATGGGTGGCGGGCATCGTGGGCGCGTTCACGCTGGCGTTTCTGGCGCAGCGCCTGCTGTTTCCGCCCCGTGCGGACAGCGCCGCGCCGCCGCGCTGGGCGGGCGCGCTGCTGTCGGCCACCTCGGGCTTTACCAGCTTCGTGGCGCACGCGGGCGGCCCGCCCATCAACGCCTACGCCATCCCGCTGAAGCTGTCGCCGGTGGTGTTCACCGGCACCATGGCGTACTACTTCTTCGTCATCAACCTGGCCAAATGGGTGCCCTACGCGTGGCTGGGCCTGCTGGACGCGCGCAACCTGGGCACTTCGCTGGTGCTGCTGCCGCTGGCGCCCGTGGGCGTGTGGCTGGGCGTGCGCATCGCCCGGCGCATACAGCCCGCGCTGTTCTACCGCTTCATCTACGCGGGCATGCTGCTCACGGGGCTGAAGCTGGTGTGGGATGCGCTGGCGCCCACCTTGCTGCATCTTTGATAGCTGCTGGCGCTGGAGCAGCGGGCGCTGGCGCCGGTTTTGGCTCATAAGATCTGCAACAACCCTGACGGCGGTCAAGCCGCTGGCTACAACCGCTAACATAGCCCCATGGTTTGCCGCAGGAGGGAGTTGCCATGCCGATTGTCGTGATCGCCAATCCCAAAGGGGGGGTGGGCAAGTCCACGCTGGCCACCAACGTGGCTGGCTACTACGCCAGCCAGGGCCACGCCGTCATGCTGGGCGATGTGGACCGCCAGCAATCGTCGCGCCTGTGGCTCAGCCTGCGGCCCGAAGGCGCGCGCCCCATCGCCGCGTGGGACGTGCAGCGCGACTTCATCGTGCGCCCGCCCAAGGGCACCACCCACGTGGTGCTGGACACCTCCGCCGGCCTGCACGGCACGCGCCTGCGCGAGGTGATGCGCCTGGCCGACAAGGTGCTCGTGCCGGTGCAGCCCAGCATTTTTGACATTTACGCCACGCGAGAGTTTTTGGACAAGGTGGCCGATCTGCGCAGCAGCCAGCCACGCGAGGTGGGCATCGTCGGCATGCGCGTGGACGAGCGCACCATCGCCGCCGACCAGCTGCGCCAGTTCGTCGACGGCTTGCACCTGCCGGTGCTGGGCATGCTGCGGCCCACGCAGAACTACGTGTATTTGGCCGCGCGCGGGCTGACGCTGTTCGACGTCGGCCCCGGCCGCGTGGCGCGCGATCTGGAGCAGTGGCAGGGCATTTGCGACTGGCTGGATAAGTAAGGCCGCCCCGCGCACCGAAGCCCTGCGCCGCGCAAGCCGATCAGCGTGCCTGCGCCAGGTGGCGGCGCAGAAAGCCGGCGATGGCCTCGTCCACGGCGTCAGGCTGGTCTTTGAAAGGCGAATGCCCGCAATCGGGCAATTCCAGCAGCTCGGCGCGGGGCACGGCCGCTTGAATGTCGCGAATCTGCGCCAGCGTGGCGTATTCGTCGCCCACCCCTTGAATGGCCAGCAGCGGCGCGCGGATGCGGCGGATTTCATCGCGGATGTCAAAGCCGCGGATCGACTCGCCCAGCCACGCATCGCACCATTGCCAGAAGGCGCAATCCACGTCGGCGTGGTAGCGCGACAGGCGCTGGCGCAGGCCGCCCGTGGTGAAGGCGTCGCGCGTGCGGGCGATGCCTTGCAGCGCCACCGGCTCCACCATGACGTGCGGGGCCATCACCACGCAGGCGGCCACCGGGTGGTGCGCGGCGTGGATGAGGGCGATGGTGCCGCCGTCGGAATGGCCGACCAGCACCGGCTGCGCCACGCCCAGGCGCTGCAGCAGCGCGGGCAGCACCACCAGCGCCTCGTGGTGCAGGTAGTCGGGCAGCAGCCGGCCGATGCGGCGGCCCTGGGCGTCCTGGCGCGGCGTGCCGCGCACATCCGGCACGGGGCTGGACTGGCCGTAGCCCCGGCGCGAATACACCCACCCGGCGCGCCCGGTGGCTGCGCACAGGCGGGCAGGCCAGTCGCGCCACATCGCCACCGAACCCAGCCCTTCGTGCAGGAAGACCAGCGGGGGCAGGGCCGCTTCGGCGGCCGATGCGTCTGGGGCGGGGATGGCGTGCACTTCCAAAAAAGTGCCGTCGATGTCCACCGTTTGCATGCGGCAGATGTTAAGTCAAGGGCTTGTGGCTCTCTCAGGGCTACACTTTCTGATTGCATTTTTTGGCGGTGCTTTTGTGACCCCTCGTATTCCCCTGGCGCGCCCCGACGGCGCGCCCGTGTCGCGCCGCGACGTGCTGGGCCTGGCCGGCCTGGCTGGCGTGGGCGCGGCCCTGGCCACGCCCGCGCAGGCGCAGACCGCCGCCCCCACGGTAGCCGGCCACGGCGCCGTGCAGCCGCCGCCCCCGCGCAGCGGCGCGCCGGTGTTCGTGCTCAACTCGCTGGACGGCGACGTCAGCGTGATCGATTCGCGCCGCTGGGTGGAAACCCAGCGCATTCCCACCGGCAAAGAGCCGCACCACCTGTACCTGACGCCGGACGAGCATTCCGTGATCGTGGCCAATGCGGGCAGCGATTCGCTGACCTTCATCGACCCGCGCACGGCCGAGGTGCAGCGCACGCTGCGCGGCATCCTGGACCCGTACCACCTGCGTTTTTCGCCCGACATGAAGTGGTTCGTGACCGCTGCCAACCGGCTGAACCACGTCGACATCTACCGCTGGGACGGCCACAACCCCACGCTGGTCAAGCGCATTGCCACCGGCCGCACGCCCAGCCACTTGTGGATTGACGCGAACAGCACCACTGTCTGGTCCAGCATGCAAGACAGCGACGAGCTGGTCACCATCGACCTGGCCAGCCAGACGCTGACGCACCGCACCCCCACCGGCAAGCTGCCGGCCGACATCTTTGGCACGCCCGACGGCCGCCACCTGCTGCTGGGCCTGACCGGCGGCACCGGCGTAGAGATTTACGACGTGGCCGGCGGCAAGGCGCCGGAGCTGGTGGGCAAGATCGCCACGGGCAAGGGCTCGCACGCTTTCCGCGCCGCAGGCGACCAGCGGCACGTGTACGTCAGCAACCGCGTGGCCAACACCATCAGCAGCATCGACTACCACGAGATGAAGGCGGTAGAGACGCTGCCCGGCCCATCCGGCCCCGACTGCATGGACGTGTCCGCCGACGGCACGCTGATCATGGTCGGCTCGCGCTGGGCGGGCAAGCTCAGCCTGATCGACGTGCGCCAGCGCAAGGTGGTGCACCAGGTGAAGGTGGGCAAGTCGCCGCACGGCGTGTGGACGCTGGACCACGCTGCCAGAACATGAGCACCCCCCTGAGTCGCCTGGCGGCGCCATCCTCCCTCTCGCTGCGCGCTGCGCGCTTCGGGAGGGGAGACAACGCCAGTTCCCGGCGCAGGTCCGGGAACGGCGTTCGCTGGCCTGGCCTGCTGCGCGGTCTTTCGATTGGCCTCAAAACTACGCTTTTGATAGCTGCCTGCGCAGTCTGGACGGGCGCCAGCGCACAGAAACCCTTAGAAAACTGCGACAAGCCGGTCTACCTCACGTTCGACACTGGTCACATGGGCATCGCCCCGCTGGTGGCCGACGTGCTGGCGCGCCAGCACGTGCGCGTGACCTTCTTTGCCGCCAACGAACGCACGCAGCAAGGCGACGGCAGTCTGGGCAACACCTGGGCGCCGTGGTGGAAGGCGCGCGCGGCCGAGGGGCATGAATTCGCATCGCACACCTGGCAGCACGCCTACTGGCGCGGCGACGTGCGTTCCGATGGCAAGAGCGGCGAAAAAAATAGCGGCAGTGGTGCAGAGCCGCGCTTTCGTATCGAGCCCTCTGCCGGCCCGCAGGCGGGCAAGCGCATGATCTGGTCGGCGCGGCAGTACTGCGAAGACATTGCGTTGGCCGCTGACCGGCTGGCCAGCGTTACCGGCAAGAAGCCGCTGCCGCTGTTTCGCGCGCCGGGCGGCAAGACCTCGCCCAAGCTGCTGGCGGCCGCCGAAAGCTGCGGCTACAAATACGTGGGCTGGTCGCCCGCCGGTTTTCTGGGCGATGAGCTGCCCAGCGGCCCCTATCCCAACGACGCGCTGCTGAAAAAAGCCCTGGCCGACATCCGCCCTGGCGACATCCTGCTGGCGCACCTGGGCATCTGGTCGCGCCAAGACCCTTGGGCGCCGGCCGTGCTGGAGCCGCTGATCACCGGCCTGAAAGCGCGCGGCTTTTGCTTTCGCACACTGCGCGAGCACCCGCAATACCAGGGCTGGATTGCCCAGCACGGGGGCTGACGCCGCGCGCCGCTTCGCATCGCTGCGGCGGCCGCAGCGCCCCGGACAGATGGATTTGTTAACCCCATGTTGAACCAACTCACCGACGCCTTTGCCAGCGCCCAGCAATGGGTGTTTGAAACGCTGGTGGTGCCTTTTGCCTTCTGGGCAGGCTCGGGCAACCTGCTGGAAGACGGCTTTGACGCCACCGGCTGGATGCTGGTGGGCGTCGTGCAGATCGCGCTGATCGTGTGCGTCATCGGCCCCCTGCAGCGCCTGTGGCCCGTTGAGCCCGTGCGCGACCGCCGCGCCATCTGGGTGGACGTGCTCTACACCCTGATCCACCGCCTGGGCCTGTTCAAGCTGGTGATGTTCTTCACCGTCGAGGTGTGGCTGACCGATGCCATCGGCTGGCTGCGCGCGCACGGCATGCGCACCCTGCAGATCGACCAGCTGTGGCCCGGCGTGACCGACAAGGCCTGGGTCAGCTTTGCCATCTACCTGGTGGTGTTCGACCTGATCGGCTACCTGGTGCACCGCGCGCAGCACCGCTGGCACTGGTGGTGGCAGCTGCACGCCGTGCACCACAGCCAGCGGCAGATGACGATGTGGAGCGACAACCGCAACCACCTGCTGGATTCGGTCTTCACCGACAGCCTGTTCGTCGTCGTGGCCATCCTGATCGGCGTGGCGCCCGCGCAGTTCGTGGCGCTGGTGGCCGTATCGCAGCTGCTGGAAAGCCTGCAGCATGCCAACCTGCGCTGGCACTGGGGCCGGGTGGGCGAGCGGCTGCTGATCAGCCCCAGCTTCCACCGCCGCCACCACGCTATCACGCTGGGGCACGAGCCCGGCACCACCGCGCGCATGCCGTATGGCGGCAACTACGGCGTGCTGTTCCCTTGGTGGGACATGCTGTTTCGCAGCGTCGACTGGCGCCGTGGCACCGAGCCCACCGGCATCGAAGACCAGGTGTTGGCCGGGCGCGACTACGGGCGGGGGTTCTGGGCGCAGCAGTGGCTGGGGCTGAAGCGGTTGTTGGGTGCCGACCAAGCGCAGGGCGAGCACGCCACCCACCCGACTGGCGATACCAAGGCGGTTTGAGCCCCGGCGCGAGGCGGGGCGCGGTGGCAGCTCGTCAATCTGGTGCGCATTGAACTGCAAGGGGGCACCCGTGCGCGCCGCCCATGGTCACGCCGTCACCTTCAGCGCCAACGAATGGCGCGGCGGTGCCCCGCGCTCAGGCCGTCGGCGCAATCACCCCTGACCAGCCCGGCAGAAACTGCGCCTGGCTGCTGCGCGCCAGCGCCACGGCTTCGGTGACGATGGCGGGCGACAGGCCCTGGTCGCCCTCCACGTGCAGGTCGGTCTTGCGAAAGCGCGGGCGAAAGAAGGCGGCCCACAGGAATTCGGTGTACGGCGCCGCGTCCTTGGCGTAGCCGCCGGCGCGGCGCACGGCACCCGCCAGGCTGCGGTACGGGTCGTCCGCCAAGCCGGTCAGGCGCTGCGGGATCTTGTTGAAGTCGCGGCGCTCGCCCTTTTCGTTGTACGGGTGCGCCCACTGGTGAAATTCCATTACGCGCCAGAACATGTCGTGCTCCAGCGTGCTGAAGTCGGCCAGCGGCATCACCCACACGGTATCCACCTTCTCGGCCAGCAGGGCCACGCCCAGGTGGTGGTGATCGACGATGTAGAAGTGCCCGTCGGCGCCCTTCACGGCCGGAAACCAGTGCTCAGCCAGCAGCTTGCTGCGTGCCTTGCGCTTCAGCGCGGCCCACTGCGCGCGTTTGACCACCACTTCGGCGGTCCCGACGGTCATCTGCGTGGGTCGAAGATCGGCCAACGTGGCCCTTTCAAGATGCGACTGTGCGCGCATAGCCAACTCCAGCGACTGAAAACGCCTGCAATGTAGCGCGTGGCGACGTTGCGGGCTGGCCGGGCTGCGTGAGCGGGCACGCGCTTGACTGCCGTGCGGGCGTTGTTGCGCTGGCGTGGCTTCACAACTCGCGCCAGCCGCCCATCGGCGTGCCCGCCAGCGCGCCTATCATCGCCGCTGCTCCGCTGGCCGTCGCCCTTGCCCAGGGCGGCGCTAGCGGCCCAGGTTCCGCACTGCCCAACTCTCATGATCGTTCGCCCCAAGCTCAACTGGTTTGCCCTGCTGCTCGTCGTGCGCGGCTCGGTGTTGCCGCGCATTGCGCTGCGGCTGCTGGGCGTGACGCTGCTGGCGGTGGTGGCCACGCTGATCCACGGGCGCGTGCTGGACTGGAAGGTGTCGCTCAACTTCGTGCCGTTTTCCCTGATCGGCCTCACGCTAGCGATCTTCCTGAGCTTTCGCAACAGCACCGCCTACGCCCGCTACTGGGAGGCGCGCACGCTGTGGGGCAGCCTGCTGAACGCCTCGCGCAGCCTGGCGGCCCAGGCGTTGACGCTGCCCCAGCACCCGGCCCAACCGGCCGACGGCACCAGCGCGCACGACTTCATCCTGCGCCTGTGCGCGTTTGCCCAGGCGCTGCGCCACCAGCTGCGCGGCACCGACCCGGCGGCCGATCTGGCGCGTTTTCTGCCCGCAGATGAGGTGGCGGCGCTGCTGGCCAAGACGCCTGTCACCGCGTCGGCCACCACGCGGCTGCTGCTGGCGCTGCACCAGTGGGTGGCGGGCCACACGCACGCGGGGCGGCTGCCGCCCGCCGTGGTGCCGGCCATGCTGCGCCGGCTGGACCACCTGTGCGACGCGCTGGGCGGCTGCCAGCGCATCGGCAACACGCCCATCCCGTTCACCTACACGGTGATCATCCACCGCTGCGTGTACCTGTACTGCGTGCTGCTGCCGTTCGGCCTGGTCGATTCGCTGGGCTGGATGACGCCGGTGATCGTCTGCTTCATCGCCTACACCTTCCTCGCGCTGGAGGCGCTGGGGGCCGAGCTGGAAGACCCGTTTGGCATCGAGCCGAACGACCTGGCGCTGGAAGCGCTGGCGCACGGCATCGAGGCCAGCGTGCTGTCGATGGCTGGCGAGCTGCCGCGCACGCCCGAGCCTCACCCGGTGGATTTTGTGCTGCGTTGAGGCGCGCGGGTGCGTGATGGCCTGCGGGCGGCAGCGCCAGCCGGTGCCCAAGGCCCGCCGTGGGGTTGCAATCCTTTTGCTATGGATTGAGTAGCTGCCATCGCTGGTGGGGCGGGCGCCAGAGGCTTATTTCTTCAGAAGTGAAAGCAGCGGCCGCAAGCGCAGCAAGGCGTGCGGCCAGACGGTGGCGTGCGCTGCTTGCAAGCCGCAAAGGCGAGGTGGGTGCGTCGCCCGGCCGCTCGCCAACTTGCCAACTTGCCAACCGACCGTCCCGCTGCCTACGCCGCCGCAGGGCGCGCCCCGGCGTCCGCCACGGGCGCTCCCCCGGCGGCGGGCGTGATGGCCGCTGCCACGGGCGCGGGCGGCTGGCCGCCCACTTCGGCCGGGCAGCCCATGCACGATTCGGGCAGCATGCGGGCGCTGCGCCAGCCGCCCCAGCGGTAGTAGGCCAGCGCCATCAGCGCGGCGCACACGGCGCTGATCGGAAAGCTCCACCAGATCGCGTCCGACCCCCACAGCGGCTGCAGCCAACGCGCCGCCGGCACGCGAATGCCCCACATCGCCACGGCCAGGATGATCAGCGGCGGCACCACCGCGCCGGTGGACCGCACCACGCCCGACAGCACGAAGGTGATGCCGAAGAAGACGAACGAGCCGATGGCGATGCGGTTCAGGTGGCGGGCGGCCTCCAGCGCGGCGCTGCCGTCGGGCAGGAACCAGCCCAGCGTGTGCCGGTCGGTCAGCAGCACCAGGGCGACCAGCACCCCGGTCATGGCCAGGTTGCACAACACGCCCGCGCGCGCCGTGCCGCCCACGCGGTCCCACCGGCCGGCGCCCACGTTCTGCGCGGCCATGGTGGAGCAGGCCGCGCCAATCGCCATGGCGGGCATTTGCACGTAGGTCCACAGCTGCAGCGCCGCGCCGTAGGCCGACGCCATGGTCACGCCGTAGGAATTGACCATCGAGATCATGGTGATCATCGCCAGCGAAATCATCACCATCTGCACGCCCATGGGCAGGCCCTTGCCGATCAGCGTGCGCACCAGCGCCACGTCTGGCCGAAACAGCTCGCGCTCGCTGCGGCCGATCCACAGCGGGTGGCGGCGGCTGCGCAGCCACAGCAGCAGGGCCGTCAGGCTGATGGCGTTGGCCACCAGCGTGGCCAGGGCCGAGCCGCTGATGCCCAGCGCCGGCACCGGCCCCCAGCCGAAGATGAACAACGGGTTCAGCGCCGTGTCCAGCACCACCACCAGCACCAGAAACATGAACGGCGTGCGCGAATCGCCCGCGCCGCGCAGCACCGCCTGCACGAAGGCAAACAGGTACAGCAGCGGGATGGCCAGAAAAATCAGCTGCAGGTAGGACTGGGCCAAATCCAGCGCCGCGGCGGGCGTGCCCATCCAGCGCAGGATGTGGCGCGACAGCAGCCAGCCCAGCGCCGCGATGGCAACCGACGCCAGGCCGAACACGGTGGCGCTGGTGCCCATCACGCGCTTGGCCTGGGGCAGGTTGTGCGCGCCCATCGCCTGCGCCACCAGGATGGTCGCCGCCATGCCAATGCCGAAGATCAGCCCGATCAGCGCGAACAGCACGTTGTTGGCGTTGGCCGTCGCCGTCAGCGCCGCCTCGCCCAGGTGGCGGCCCACCCAGATCGCGTTGATTGAGCCGTTGAGCGACTGCAGCACGTTGCCGCCCAGAATGGGCAGCGAAAAGACCAGCAGCGTGCGGGCGATGGGCCCTTGCGTCAGGTCGCGCACGCCCGCGCCGCGCGTGGGGGCGGCCGGGCGCGTGCTGCGGGCAGGGCTGGCCTCGGCGCCGGGGTGGCTGGCGCCGTGCGGCGTTTGCGCGCCGGGCGCGGGGGTGGGAGATGGGGCGTGGGCTGCGGCGTCGGGCATCCGCGCCATTGTGCGCAGGGCGGCGTGGCTGGCTGCCAGCGCAGTCCGACAGCCTGCGTCGGTACACAGGCGCAGCGGTGACGACGGGCAGGGCGCATAGAGCCGGGCGAGGAGGGCCGGGGCGGCTCGCCCGTCGCGCCGGCCGGTTGGCCGATCCGCGCCGCCAGGCGGCCAGCCCGGCGCGTATGCTTGCGCCCCATGAGATTGGTGCTGGACTCATTCTGGCGCGCCGCCGCCTACTGCCTGAACCCGCGGGTCATCGTGCTGTCGCTGCTGCCCCTGGTGGTGATGCTGGTGCTGATCGGCGGGCTGACGTACTTCTTCTGGACGCCCGCGTTGGCGGCCGTCGCGCAGTGGCTGGACGGCTCGGCCGTCATCGGCACGCTGAGCGGCTGGCTGGACAAGCTGGGCGCCACCGCCCTGCGCGAAGCGCTGGCGCCGCTGCTGCTGGTGGTGCTGGCCACGCCGCTGATCGTCATCGGTGCGCTGCTGCTGGTGGCGCTGCTGCTGACACCCGCCATGCTCAAGCTGGTCACCGCGCGGCGCTTTCCGGCGCTGGAGCGGCGCGGCGGGGCGTCGTTCGTCGGTTCGGTGGCCTGGTCGCTGGGCAACACGCTGGTGGCCATGCTGGCGCTGGGGGTGTCGCTGCCGCTGTGGCTGGTGCCGCCGCTCATCCTGCTGCTGCCGCCCTTGATCTGGGGCTGGCTGACCTACCGGGTGATGAGCTACGACGCCCTCAGCGAACACGCCAGCCCCGCCGAGCGCCGCGCGCTGATGAAGGCGCACCGCACGCCGCTGCTGATGATCGGCATCGTCTGCGGGTACCTGGGCGCCGCGCCCGGCGTGGTGTGGGCGTCCTTCGCGCTGTTTGCCGTGGCCTTTGCGCTGCTGATTCCAATAGCCATCTGGATCTACACCCTCGTCTTCGCCTTCTCGTCGCTGTGGTTCACCCACTACTGCCTGGCCGCGCTGCAGGCCCAGCGTGAAAATGAAGGTAAAAAACCGCCTCTGGCGCCCGCCCCAACTGCGCCATCAGCTATTGAATTAGAAGCACAAGCCCCGCCCGCCTTGCCCCACCATGAGCGTTGAAACCCCCCAACCCGCCCCAGTTGACCGGCCTTTGGATAGCCACCCGCCCACCTTCGGGCTGATCGTCATCGGCGACGAAATCCTCTCCGGCAAGCGCCAGGACAAGCACCTGCCGCACTTTGTCGAACTGCTGGCCGAACGCGGGCTGCACCTGTCTTGGGCAGAGTACGTGGGCGACGAGCCGCCCCGCATCACCGCCACGCTGCGGCGCGCCCGCGAATCGGGCGACGTCGTCTTCTGCACCGGCGGCATCGGCGCCACGCCCGATGACCACACCCGCCAGTGCGCCGCCGCCGCCTTTGGCCTGCCGCTGGTGCTGCACCCCGAAGCCAAGCGCCTCATCCAGGAACGCATGGCCGACACCGCGCGCGAGCAGGGCCTGCCGTATGAGCCCGACCGCCCGGACAACCTGCACCGCCTGAACATGGGCATGTTCCCCGAGGGCGCGCGCATCATGCCCAACCCTTACAACAAGATTCCGGGGTTTGCGCTGGCCACGCCTGCGGGAGGTGCTATGTATTTTGCACCGGGCTTTCCCGTCATGGCCTGGCCGATGATGGCCTGGGCGCTGGATACCGACTGGGCCGCGCACTTTCGGCGCGGCGCCTGGCTGGAAAAATCCGTCATCGTCTTTGGCGGCATGGAAGCCACGCTCACCCCCGTCATGGAACGGGTCGAGGCCGCGCACCCTGGCGTGAAAGTCTTCAGCCTGCCCAGCGTCGACCACCCCACCTACGGCATGCACATCGACCTGGGCGTCAAGGGCGAACCTGCCGCCGCCGAAGCCGCCTACGCTGACCTGCGCGCCTGGCTGGCGCCGCTGGATCTGCGCTACGGCCCCGAAATAGTGCGCACCACGTAGCACAACATTGGTGCAATTTCCGTGCGTGCACAACATTGGTGCCATCGACTTGAGCGACTGCCCGAACGGCGTTCCGAAAGGCCGCAGGCGCGCCCCAAGTGAAGGCACAATCGCTACCGATGCGCAAGCCGCTTGGGCGGCTGCTGCACCCGCCCTTCGCAGGCTGGCACGGAAGCTGCTGCACAGAGCGTGAGCTTTTTTGTTTGAACCACCAATCCGATCAGGAGATTTCAGATGGCCAAGTCGGTCGCAGACGTGATGAAAATGGTGAAGGAAGACGAGTGCAAGTTCGTCGACTTCCGCTTCACCGATACCCGTGGCAAAGAACAGCACGTCACTGTGCCGGTCTCCGCGTTTGACGAAGACAAGTTCAGCGAAGGCCACGCCTTCGACGGCTCGTCCATCGCCGGCTGGAAAGGCATCGAAGCCTCCGACATGCTGCTGATGCCCGACGCATCCACGGCACACATCGACCCCTTCTACGAAGAATCCACCCTGGTGCTGACCTGCGACGTGCTGGAGCCGGGCGACGGCAAGGCCTATGAGCGCGACCCGCGCTCGCTGGCCCGCCGCGCCGAGGCCTACCTGAAGGCGTCCGGCATTGGCGACACCGCCTACTTCGGCCCCGAGCCTGAATTCTTCGTCTTCGACGGCGTGCGCTGGAGCACCGAGCCCGGCCACAGCTTCTACAAGATCGACGAGTACGAAGCCCCCTGGAACAGCGGCGAGAAGCTTGAAGGCGGCAACCGCGGCCACCGTCCCACCGTCAAGGGCGGCTACTTCCCCGTGCCGCCGGTGGACAGCACGCACGACATGCGCGCCGAAATGGTGCTGCTGCTCGAAGCCATGGGCATTCCGGTCGAGGTGTTCCACCACGAAGTGGCTGGTGCAGGCCAGATGGAAATCGGCACCAAGTTCAGCACGCTGGTCGAGCGCGCCGACTGGACGCAACGCCTGAAATACGTGGTGTGGAACGTGGCCGATGCCTACGGCAAGACCGCCACCTTCATGCCCAAGCCCTACCACGGCGACAACGGCAGCGGCATGCACGTGCACCAGTCCATCTGGAAGGGCGGCAAGAACCTGTTTGCGGGCAAGGGCTACGCCGGCCTGTCGGACACGGCGCTGCACTACATCGGCGGCATCATCAAGCACGCCCGCGCGCTGAACGCCATCACCAACCCCAGCACCAACAGCTACAAGCGCCTGGTGCCGCACTTTGAAGCACCGGTCAAGCTGGCTTACTCCAGCCGCAACCGCTCGGCCTCGATCCGCATTCCGCACGTCGCCAGCGACAAGGCCCGCCGCATCGAAGCGCGCTTCCCCGATCCGATGGCCAACCCGTACCTGTGCTTCTCGGCCCTGCTGATGGCTGGCCTGGACGGCATCGAGAACAAGATCCACCCGGGCGAAGCCGCCACGAAGGATCTGTACCACCTGCCGCCCGAAGAGGACAAGCTGGTGCCCACCGTCTGCCACAGCCTGGACCAGGCCCTGGAAGAGCTGGACAAGGACCGCGCCTTCCTCACCAAAGGCGGCGTGTTCACCGATTCCATGCTGGATGCGTACATCGATCTCAAGATGAACGAAGTCACCCGCGTGCGCGTGAACGTGAACCCGGTTGAGTACGACATGTACTATTCGCTGTGAAAGCCGTGTGATCTGTTCACAACGGAAGTGAAACAAGGCGGCCTTAGTGCCGCCTTTTTCCATTTGGCGCCGGGAACACTGGGTGACGAACCGGGTCTACATGGCCGATACTTCCACTTTTGATCCCCGGCGCTGGCCGCTGCCCAGCCCTGGAGACCGACGATGACCCAAGCTTCCCTGTTGATTTCCTCCCTGGTGGCCGCCGCCAGCCTGCTGGGCGCGGCGCTGCCCGCCACTGCGCAAGAGCGCGTTTACCGCTGCGGCAACGAATACACCAACCAGATCAAGGGCCGTTCAGGCTGCAAACTGGTGGAAGGCGGCAACGTGACCATCGTGCGCGGCACCACGGCGTCCGTGGGGGCAGCGCCCGCCCCGTATTCCAACCCCAGCCCCAGCCCGGCGCGCGCCAGTGGCGGCGGCGGTGGTGGTGGCTCTTCGTCGCCCTCCACCGCCAGCGCGCCGCCGTCGGCCCCGCGCATCGACACGCCCGACCAGCGCGCGCGCGACTCTGACGCCAAGACCATCCTCGAGCAAGAGCTGCGCCGTGCCGAAACGCGCCAGGCCGAGCTGCGCAAGGAATACAACAACGGCGAGCCCGAGCGCCAGGGCAACGAGCGCAACTACCAGAAGTACCTGGACCGCGTGGCCGAGATGAAGGCCTCCATCGCCCGCAACCAGTCGGACATCGACGGCCTGAAGCGCGAACTGGGCCGCTTCAGCCGCTAATTCCACCGTTTTGCCTTCGCCCGCGGCGCCTGGTGCGCCGCGTTTGTGCTTTCTGTTTCCGGAGTCCACCGCATGGGTGTCCCTCGCCGACCCCATCCCGCCCGTTTTCAGGCCTTCGACATGCTGCCCACGCTCGTGGCGGTGGTCGACGACGACGGCGTGGTTCTGTTTGCCAACGCCGCGCTGGAAAACGCCCTGGGCCTGTCGTGGCGCACCATCGAAGGCAGCCGCTTTCTGGCCTACTTCGTCGAGGGCGGCACGCTGGAGCGCGCGCTGCTGGGCGTGCGCGGCAACAGCTTCGCGGCGCTGCGCTACGACGCGCAGCTGAAACCCCAAGCGGGTGAACCAATGACCGTGCACGCCATCGTCGCGCAGACCGAGCGCGCGGGCGAGATCATCGTTGAGCTGCTGCCGCTGGAGCAGCAGGCCCGGCAAGAGCGCGAAGAGCGCCTGGCCGACCAGGCCCGCGCCAACAAAGAGCTGTTTCGCAACCTGGCGCACGAGATCAAGAACCCGCTGGGCGGTATTCGCGGCGCGGCGCAGCTGCTGGAGATGGAGATCACCGACCGCAGCCTGCACGAATACACGCAGGTCATCATCCACGAATCCGACCGCCTGCAGCTGCTGGTCGACCGCCTGCTGGCGCCGCACCGCCACCGGCAGGTGCTGGGCGAAGTGAACATCCACGAGGTGTGCGAGCGCGTGCGCTCCGTCGTGCTGGCCGAGTTTCCGCGCGGGCTGAAGGTGGTGCGCGACTACGACACCTCGCTGCCCGAGCTGCGCGGCGACCGCGAGCAGCTGATTCAAGCCGTGCTGAACGTCGTGCACAACGCCGCGCAGGCGCTGACCGAGCGCATCGCGCAGGGTGACGCGCAGATCACCCTGCGCACGCGGGTGTTGCGGCAGGTAACCTTTGGGCGACAGCGCTATAGACTGGCACTGGAATTGCATGTCATTGACAACGGGCCCGGTGTTTCAGAAGCGATCAAGGACCGTGTGTTCCAGCCCCTGGTTTCGGGGCGGGACGGAGGCAGTGGCCTGGGGCTGACCCTGGCGCAGACCTTCGTGCAGCAACACGGTGGCTTGATCGAATTGGACAGCGAGCCTGGAAAGACGGATTTCCGGATCCTGATTCCGCTGCCCTCGGCATCCCAGGGGTAGCGGGGCAGGGGGCGCCAGTCGGGCGCCAGCCGGGGGCCACCGTCTGTGCCAACCCCTAGACGCAGGAAAGAAGTCCCCCATGCAGCCGATCTGGATCGTCGACGATGACCCTTCCATCCGCTTCGTCCTCGAAAAGGCCCTGGCGCGTGAGTCGCTGCCCACGCGCTCTTTCTCCAACCCGCGCGACGTGCTCGCCGCGCTGGGCGAGCCCGACATGCCCGGCCCCAGCGTGCTGGTCAGCGACATCCGCATGCCCGGTGGCAACGGGCTTGAGCTGCTGTCCACCGTCAAGGAAAAGCTGCCGCAGCTGCCCGTGATCGTGATGACCGCGTTCTCCGACCTGGACAGCGCCGTGTCGGCCTTCCAGGGCGGCGCGTTCGACTACCTGGCCAAGCCGTTTGACGTGTCGCAGTCGGTCGAGCTGATCCGCCGCGCCGTCACCGAAAGCCAGCGCGAAGCCGTGGCCGACGTTCAGGCGCAGGTCGCCCCCGAAATGCTGGGCCAGGCGCCCGCCATGCAAGACGTGTTTCGCGCCATTGGCCGCCTGTCCAACAGCCAGGTCACGGTGCTGATCACCGGCGAATCGGGCAGCGGCAAGGAATTGGTGGCGCGCGCGCTGCACAAGCATTCCACGCGCGCCAACGGCCCCTTCGTGGCCATCAACACCGCCGCCATTCCGAAGGACTTGCTGGAATCCGAGCTGTTCGGCCATGAGCGCGGCGCCTTCACCGGCGCGCAAACGCTGCGCCGTGGCCGCTTTGAGCAGGCAGAGGGCGGCACGCTGTTCCTCGATGAAATCGGCGACATGCCGTTTGACCTGCAAACGCGCCTGCTGCGCGTGCTGTCGGACGGGCAGTTCTACCGCGTGGGCGGCCACCAGGCGGTGCAGGCCAACGTGCGGGTGATCGCCGCCACGCACCAGAACCTGGAGCAGCGCGTGGCCGACGGCGCGTTCCGCGAAGACCTGTTCCACCGCCTGAACGTCATCCGCCTGCGCCTGCCTCCGCTGCGCGAGCGGCATGAGGACATCCCCGCGCTGACGCGGCACTTTCTTGCCCAAAGCGCGCGCCAGCTGGGCGTGCAGCCCAAGCAGATGTCGCCTACGGCGCTCACACGGCTGTCGGGGTTCTCGTTCCCGGGCAACGTGCGCCAGTTGGAGAACATCTGCCACTGGCTGACGGTGATGGCGCCGTCGCAGGTGATCGAGGTGAAGGATTTGCCGCCCGAAGTGCTGGCCATACCGCCGCGCGCCGAAGGCACGCCCGCCGCCAGCCAGCCCGAGCCCGTCGCCCACCACGCCGCAGCGCCCCGGTCTGACCAGGGCGGCCTGGTGTACGAAGCGGCCGCAGGCACGCCCGCGCCCTACGCCGATCTGGTCAAAGGCTTTGCGCCGCCCACCCAAATCGGCGCCGCTGCGCCCAGCGCAGGCCCCGTGGGCGAAGCCACCGCCTGGGAAGAAGGGCTGGAGGCCGACGCCGCCCGTCTGCTGGCCGAAGGCCATGCCGACGTGTGGGACCGCGTCATGCACCGCGCCGAAGCCCGCCTGATCCAGGCGGCGCTGACCAGCACGCGCGGCCGCCGCATCGAGGCGGCGCAGCGCCTGGGCATTGGCCGCAACACCATCACGCGCAAGATCCAGGAGCTGGGGCTGGACGACTAAGGCCGCTGCAGTGCCTGCACGGCCCGCGCGGCCTGCACGGGGCCGCGCGCGGGCGTGGGGCTTTTCGAGCCGGCTGCGCACCTGCCCGTGCTGCGCCTGCCGCCCGCCACGTTCATCGGGCGCGGCGGCGCAGGCGAACGCCGCCGGCGGCGCCAACGCGCGAACCACCGCCTTCTGCCAGCGGTAATTTGCTATATAAAACGTAGCTGCCAGCGCAGGCTGCACCAGCGCCAAAGGCCGATTACTTTATGAATCTGTTTGGCCGCTCGACTCCGGCCGCCCCACGTCCTTGAGCAGCGGCACCGCGCGTGAGCTGACGGCCACCAGCGTCCCCACCAGCCAGAACAGCCCGGCCACGCCCGTCACCGCGCCGATCGAGCCGAACACCATCGGCAGCAAAAAGCTGGACGCATTGATCGTCATCACCCGCAGCGCCATCGCCTCGCCCTGGCGGTCTTCGGACGTGATGCGGTGCAGCAGCACCAGCACCATCGGCTGCACCGATCCCAGCGCCAGCCCCAGCACCACCGAACACATGCCCATGGCCAGCGGCCCCGGCATCAGCGGGTAGGCCGACAGCATCACCGCCGTCACCAGCGTCACGGTGTAAATCACCCGCCACTCGGCCACGTGCGCCGTCAGCCGTGGCAACACCACGCGCACCAGCGCCGCCGCCACCGCAAACGCACCCAGCAGCGCGCCGATGGTCGAAGCCGCGTAGCCACGCTCGTGCCCCAGGATCGGCACCACGAAAGTGTGCGCATCCCACGCGGCCGATTGCAGCAGGTTGGTCAGCAGCAGCAGGCGCATGCTGGGCATGGCCAGCAAATCCCACACGGACCGGCGCTCAGCCCCCGGCGTGGGCGGCGCGGGCAGGGCGGCCTCGGGCGCAGAGCGGATCAGCAGCCAGCCCAGCAAAGGCAGCAGCGCCATCAGCGCAAACGCCGCGCGAAAACCGGTCAGGTGCGCCGGCGTGGGCCCCGCCCAGTCGATCAGCAGGCCGCAGGCCAGCGGCCCCAGAAAGTTGGCCGTGGGCGGCGCAATGGCGATCCAGCTGAACAGCGACTTGAGCTGCTCGGTATCGCGCGCCGACCGCCCCACGTGCCGCTGCAGCGCAATCTGCGTGGTGCCCGCCGACGCGCCCGTCAACATCGCCGACAGGCACAGCACCGGAAACACCGGCCACGCCGCCGCCAGCCCAGCCCCCAACAAGGCCGCCACCGTGGATAAGCGCACCGGCAACTGCAACCCGGTGCGGTCGGCCAGCCGGCCCGACGGCAGCGCCAGAAACAAGGGCGACAGCGCGTACAGCGACAACAACACCCCCACCGCCGCCGGGCTGTAACCCAACTGCAGCGCCAACAGCGGCGCCGCCAGCCGCGTGCCCGTCATCGCGCTGTGGATGCAGACCTGGCCGACCATCAGGCGCAGGAGTTGGCGGTTGGTCATGGGTGGTTTTTTGGCATGAAAAGTGGCCTCGGCGCTAGAGGGGGTTGCGCTGGCAGCTATTAAAAGAGAAGCAATGGGCAGGCTGCTTGCGCAGGCATTCACTGCGTTGGAGGCCAAACACCACAAAGCCTGGAAGCCGCGCCACACCCGGGCGGTAGAGGGCTCGAACAAATGAATGAGCCCTAAATAGGTAGGGGCTGGCGACATACGAGAGGGGCAGACTAAAGCTAGAGTTCAGCTGCCGCCGAAGGCCGGCGGCTGCAATGCTGGGTTAGAACATCGCTATGTCGAATTTCTCTTAGAGTTTTGCTGAATTTCAAGCGCACGCTGTCGCCCCATAGGTGAGAGAGAAAATAGACCGGAGTTAAACTGGTTAATAGAGATCAATCCTTTGCGCTGTAGTCCATGTACAAGTTCAAGTACTTCCAAGCGAGTAAGCTCCACCTGCTCGTAATTAATTTCATCGAAATTTAGCGATTCCCGCGGCACTTCGCCCATCGCACGTAAGAGGTCTATTTCATTCTGGTTCAACTCGCGCGATGCGCGTGCTGATACGGCTCGTTTCCAACGCCTGCCAAGCGATTCGTATGTAAACGATAGTGCCCAAAAGAGTAGAAGCGCGCCTGAGAATACGAGCGACCCGACCACAACTACAGCCCACTCTTTTGGAACGGAATCAACGTATGCAGGCGCGAGTCTAGGCCCCACGTAGAGCGTGAGCGCGGTGATGAATACTGCGCCGATCAATGAACGTGACAAACCTAGATGCTTGAGTAGGGCCGGTATCCAGTCCATGAGGTGTCCTGAGTAAAAATTCCTGAATTAAACTGTGCCGTGAAGCGGCGTTGGCTTGAATGATTTGTTAAACCTTACCCTACCACCTGAGCGAGGTATGAATCGACGATATTCCATGTTGCGGTCAGTAGTTTAGCGCGCCTCTCACCAGTGATGCCTACTGCCTCGCCATGCCTCGCTGGGTCCGCCGCGGCCTTGATGTGCTCAATAGATTCCCGGTCTGTGCTAGCCACTTGGCGAAATTTCTCCCACTGGGCCTTCTTACTGTTATTTGATAGGTCATGCGCTGCAGCACAGTGATGTCGCAAGGACTCCAATGCACGGTAGCAGTAAAATCCAGTGTCTTCAGCGTTCTTCATGGCCGATACGAGATCTGCAAAGCACCGATGCAAGAAGATGCCTCGAAACCCGGTCAGCTTGCCGCGAAGTTCAATGAGGGATGCCGCCAGGTCAATTGGCTGTCCGCGACAGGAGATGCACGGCATATCAATGCCGAAGACATAATCGATTGAACGTTCGAGATTGATTACGCGAGTGATTTCAAGGTCATAGGCGTGCCCAATCAAGTAGCCGATCGCGTCCAATTGACCTCGAACTAAGTTCAGCACGACATTCCTCAGATCGAAGATGTCCCATTCATGCGAACTCTCTACTGTTACCGCTATTTGATTAAGGATAATGCTTATGTGAGCTTCGCTGTCGGCGTGAGAAGTCGTTTGCGAAAAACCCAAGGAAAACCCAAGCGAGAGCTGGGCTCGCTCCGGAAGCACAACGCCTTGGAGTAGGTACTGAAGTGTCATGTAAGGTCTAACTAGGATTGCCCGGGCGTTGTGCCGTACTTTCTGCGCAACCCTTCACAACAACCTCCGCTCAGCCGGCAGCGATTCATCTTCACCCGGCCCCGCCTCCGCGGCTGGGCCCACCTCTGGCGGCAACAGTTTGCCCGCCTGCTCATCCGGCAGCGCTTCTACTTTCTTCAGCGCGCGGTTCATCATGTTGGTGCGGGTCTGGGCCTGGTCCAGTGTCTTGACGACGTTTTCGGCCTGGCCGCGCACTTTGGCGACGAATTCGCCGAATTTGTTGAATTCGGTTTTGACGGCGCCCAGCACTTCCCACACTTCGGCGCTGCGTTTTTCCAGCGCCAGGGTGCGAAAGCCCATTTGCAGGCTGCTGAGGGTGGCCAGCAGGGTGGTGGGGCCGGCCAGGGTGATGCGGTGGTCGCGCTGCAGGGCTTCGACCAGGCCGGGGCGGCGCAGGGCTTCGGCGTAAAGGCCTTCGGTGGGCACGAAGAGGATGCCAAAGTCGGTGGTGTGGGGCGCGGCGATGTACTTTTCGCGGATGGTGCGCGCTTCCAGGCGCAGGCGCGCTTCGATGGCCTTGGCGGCCTGCTCGGCGGCGACGGGGTCGGCCTGCTCTTGCGCGGTCAGCAGGCGTTCGTAATCTTCACGCGGAAACTTCGCGTCGATGGGCAGCCACAGCGGTTTGCCGTCTTCGCGGCGGCCGGGCAGGCGGATGGCGAATTCCACCCGCGCGTTGCTGCCGGGCACGGTTTCGACGTTGGCGGCGTACTGCTCAGGCGTAAACACCTGCTCCAGCAGGCCGGCCAGCTGCACTTCGCCAAACACGCCGCGGGTTTTGACGTTGGTCAGCACGCGGTTGAGCGAGCCCACGTCTTGCGCCAGCCGCTGCATTTCGCCCAGGCCGCGGTGCACCAGTTCCAGCCGCTCGGCCACCTGCTTGAAGCTTTCGCCCAGGCGCTGCTCTAGCGTGGCGTGCAGTTTTTCGTCCACGGTCTTGCGCATTTCCTCCAGCTTGGCGGTGTTGCTGGTTTGCAGGGCGGCCAGTTGCTGCTCCAGCGTGGCGCGCACTTCCTGCATGCGACGCGCGTTGGATTCGCCCAGCGCCTGCAGTTGCAGGTTCAGCGTTTCCGACAGGCCGCCGCGCAGCTGGGCCAGTTGCTGGGCAAAGGCGTCGATCTGCGCGTTTTGCGTGCGCGTGGCTTCGGCGGCCTGCTGCGCCATGCCCAGGCCCAGCGATTGGAGCTGCTCGACCAGCTTGTCGCCCAGCGTGCCGCGTGTTTCGGTCAGCTGCGTGGCCAGGGTGCCGCGCGTTTCGGACATTTGCTCGGCCACCGTGCCGCGCAGCTGCGTGAGCTGCGTGGCCAGTGCATCCACCTGCGCGTTTTGCGTGCGCAGAGCTTCGGCGCCCTGGCGGGTGACGGCGTCTTGAAAGCCCGCCAGCGTTTGCGCCAGCTCTTGGCGGCCACCGCGGGCGCTGTCGCCAATCTCGTGGCGCAGCTCGCGCTCCAGCCGTTCGCAGCTTTGGCCAATGGCCTGGCCGATCAATTGCTGCACCTCGCCGCGCGAAGCCACGTCTTCGGGCCTGCGCGGTCGGCGCACCAGCAGCAGCACCAGCAAAACGGCGTTGAGCAGCAGTGCCGCCAGGGCAAGCCAGATAAGCCAGTCGGGTAGGTTGGAGGTCATGAATTACTACTAAATAGATAGCTGCCAGCGCTGGTGTGGTAAGCGGTGGAAGCGGTTTTTGTTGTGAATTGTTGGGGCTGATTCAGCGCAGTGCGCGCATGCTCAAAGGGGCTATTCAACTTGCACCGCAGGCCCGGTCGCAAGCGGGTGGCCCGCATGCCAGGGATTGTGGACTACGGCGCCGCACGGCCATGACTGCGCAGGCGCCGCAGCGCCCGGCGCTCAGCCTGCGATGTCGATGGCCTGTGCCAGCCGGTGTGCATTGGCACCCGCCTGGGCGCGCATGGCGCTGCTGGCGCGCGGGTCCTGCGCCAGCGTTTGCCAGAAGGCCAGCGCGGCGGCGGCGGCGGGTTGCCACTGTGGGCGCTCGGCGGGCAGGGGCAGCACGGGTTCGATCAGCGGCATGGCGGGCGTTTCGCCGCCGCCCAGCGGCGCGTAGCGCATGGGCAGCATGTCGTAGGCGGGGGCCAGCGCCAGTTGGCCGTTGTGCGGGCGAAAGCTCAGGTTGCCCAGGTGCATGTCGGTGTTGCCGATCAGGCGGCCAAACCACCACAGCACCTGGGCGGCGTGCAGCGTGCCTTCGGCCAGCCAGCCGCCCTGGGCCAGGGGCGCCAGCATCTCGGGCCAGGGGCGGTGTGGCAGGCCCAGAAATGCGGCGTTGACGGCCTCCAGGCTGACCAGCGGGCTGCGGCCCCAGCGGCCGTGGCGGTCAAACCGCTCTACCTCCAGAAAGGCGCGGCCACCGGCCTGCAGCCAGCGGCTGTGGGCGGCGGCCACGCCCTGGGCGCCCAGGTGCGCGGCGCAGGTGTGCAGCGCCAGGTGCTCGGCCAGCAGCAGATCGGCCCAGCGCTGCTCGGCCGGGGCGCCGCCTGCGCCTGAAAATTTCACCAGCACATGCGGCGTGCGCGCGCCGCCGGGCCCGGCGGTGTCGGCACCTTGCGGCAGCGCGCGCAGCGCCGCGAACTTGGGGAATTCGCCCGCCGCGCTGCTGCCCGCGCCGCCGCCGGCCACGGCCTGATTGGCCAGCGCCAGGTAGGCGGCGGCCACTTCGGCTTCGGCCAGCGGCGCGGGGGCGTCCAGCCGGCCGGCCTGCCAGTGGCGCAGCGCCTCGTCGCCCACGACCAGGTCGCCCACGGTGTCGCTGCCGGTGCGGGCCAGGGCCAGCAACACGTCGTCGTCGCTCCAGGCGCGCGGGTCGGGCGGCAGCTGCAGCGCTTCGTGCACCGCGCGGGCGAACTGGCGGCCCATGTAGCCCTGCGGCCGCAGGTCTTGCAAGGGGTAGGGCAGGCCGGGCCACCAGCCGTCGCCTGCGCTGGCGTTGCCGGGCTCATCGGGCGGCACGGGCCAGCCGGTGCCTTCCAGCGGCATGGCGCAGCCTTGCGGGGCGATCAGCGCCAGCGTGCTCCAGGCGTGCGGCGTGCCCTGATCGTCGATGCGGTACACGGGCCAGTCGCCCAGCCAGCCGCGCAGCGCACGGCGCCACGCGTGGCGGGTGCGGCGCGCGCGGCCCAGCGTGACGACCTGCGCCCCCGCGCCGCGCAGCAGGCGGTGCACGGTGGGCAGGCTGACGCCCAGGCGCGCGGCCAAGTCCTGCGCGGGGGCGGCGGGCTGGCGCGCCAGCGCGGTGGCCAGGTCTTCAGGCGCTGCCACCGGTTTGCTGCAGTGTGATTGGATTCATGATTAGATTTTATTGAGTGAAATGCCTTTAAATCAATAGGTTGTATTTGTTGATTAGGTTGTAGATGATTGGATTTTTGGATGGATAAGGGCCGCTGCCGCTGCTGCAGCGGCCTGCAACCACCGCGCGGCAGCCGGATCAGCGGGTGCGCCAGTTCAGCCCCACGTACACCGCCCGCGCGTCGCCCGGGAAGTAGTAGGCGCCGTCCATGCCGCGTGCGTTGGCCTGCACGGCGGTGGTGGCGGCGTACCGGCGGTTGGTAAGGTTGCGCGCATCCACGAACCAGCTCCAGCCCGCGCCCAGCTCGCCCTTGAGCGTGAGGTTCAGCACGGCAAAGCCCTTGGCCGCCACGGTGTTGGCGTGGTCCACCCAGGTGCGCGAGGGCTGCCATTCCACCCCCGGCACCACGGCGATGGCGGGGGTGGGCTGCCATTGCAGCTCGGCGCGCAGCAGGTGCGGCGGTATGCCGGCCAGGCGGCGCTTGCCGTACACCGGGTCGTTGTCAAAGCGGAAATCGTTGTAGAGGTACTGCGCGCGCAGCGCCCAGTGCGCGGCCAGCTTGCCGTTGGCTGCCAGCTCCAGCCCCTGGTGGATGGTGCGGCCCGCGTTCACCGTGCCCAGGGCGGCGCCGGTGGCGTCGGTCAGCGACAGCAGCTCGCGCCGCACGCGGGACCGGTACAGCGCCACGTCCCAGTTCCAGTGATCGGTGCGGCCGCGCCAGCCCAGCTCGACCGTGGTGGCGCCCTGCGCCCTGGCCAGCGGTTGCGTGGGGCTGTACACCAGCTCGCCAAAGGGCGGGGCTTCGTAGCTGCCGCTGACGTTGGCAAACCACTGTGACTGCGCCGAGGGCGTGTACAGCACGCCCAGCTTGGGCGACGTGCCGCTGAAGCGGGCGTCGTAGCTGGCGGCGGGCGCCATCAGGTTGCCCAGGTCGCGGCGGGCCTGCACGGCCTGCACGCCCGCCTGCACGGCCCAGCGCTCGGTCAGCCCGTGCGTGTATTCGGCGTAGGCGGTGTTCTGGCGCGCCTTGAGCTGCGTGCGCCCGGTGGGTGCGCCGGCGCTGCCCGCCACGTTGGTGTAGCGCCATTCGTCGCCCGACAGCCGCGCGAACGACACGCCCGCCACCAGCCGCCGCGTGAGCGTGGCCGTGCCGAACTCCGCCGTCAGCCTGGAATCCAGCCCGCTGTCGCGCATGCCTTGCTGCAGGATGCCCATCGTCATGGCGTGAAAGCGGTCGCGGTCGGCTCCGTAGAGCGAGGTGGTCCAGCGCACATCGGCGTTGGGCTGCCACGTCAGCCGCAGCGCGCCGCGCGTTTGGGTGAAGTCGTTGGTGGCCTTCAGCGCCACGTTGTTGGGGGCGGCCTGGCGGGGGTTGGCGTCGAAGGCGGCGCGCGTCAGGCTGCCGGGCATCTGCATCGACGAATCGACGTACGACACAAAGCCGCGCAGCTCCAGGCTGTCCGACAGCAGCACGCCCACGTTGCCTGACACGCGGTCGGCGCGGTAGCCCGACTGCTGGCGCCAGCCGTCTTGCTCGCTGCGGCTGACGCTTAGAAAGCCGTCCACCACGCCGCTGCGCGCAGCCAGGTTGGCGTGCGCCTGCCGCTGACCAAACGATCCGCCCTGCACGCGCAGCGCGGCGGTGGGCGCCGTTAGCCCCGTGGGCGACACGAAGTTGACCGCGCCGCCCAGGCCGTTGGCACCGTATTCCAGCGCATTGGCGCCGCGCCACACCTCCACGTACTGCGTGGCCAGCGGGTCCACGGATTGGAAATCCGCCGATCCGTCGGTGTGGTTCAGCGGAATGCCGTCCTGGTACAGCCAGATGCCGCGCATCAAAAAGCCGCGCTGAATGCCCGAGCCGCGGATGGACAGCCGGGCGTCCTGCCCATGCCGCGTTTGCGCCAGCACCCCCGGCGCGAACGACAGCGCGTCCACCGCCGTGGCGGCGCGGCCGTCGGTGAAGCTGGCGGCATCGACCACGGCCGTGGCGCCCGCGCGGCGCGCCAGGTCTTGGCGGGCTTGCTCCAGCGTCTCTGCCGCCTGCGCGTTGGTTGAGCGTGCGGCGCGCACTTCCACTGGCTCCAGCGTGCCTTGGGTGGTTTGTGCGTGGGCCACGGGGCCGATGAAAGCGCTGGCCACGCTGGCCAGCAGGCCGGCCGGGGCCAGCGAAAGTGTCAGGCTTGGGGGTTTCATCCAAAGTCCAATCCGTCAGATACTCAAAAAAATGGGCGGGCCGCGCGGCGCATGGCCTTGTGCGGCTTGGGGTGGGCAGCCCGCGGGCCCAGGCGCGCCCAAAGCGGATGGCCTGGGCGATCTGGGCGCGCGGCTGCGCGTTGGGGGTGGCTAACAGCGTCGGCGAACGTCAACGACGCGCGGCATTGGCGCGCGCGCACCGACTGAAGCCGAGCAGCGCCCACGCGGTGCAAGCGGGTCAGCGCCCGCCGTGCGGCGGATTCATCAAAAACCATAGCTGCTGGCGCTGATACAGCCTGCGCTGGCGCTGGTTTTGATCAGGTATTTGTGGGGCGCTATCGCTCGCGCTGCCGGCCCTGGCACAGGTGCCGGGCCGCGGCCATGCCGCTGCGCGCAAGGCGCGTCGGTTGGCCCGTCAGGCGGTGGCAGCGCCTGTGCCGCGCGGTGGCCCTCGCGCGGGCAGGGGGGCGCCAGCGCGCAGCGCGCCCTGCGCCTGCGCCAGCGGCGGCAGCACGAAGTCGAACGCGACAGGCGCCGGCGCCGGCGCAGCAGGCGCTTCGGGCGCGGGCAGCGCGGTGGCCAGGCACAGAGCGCAGTCCAGCGTGTGCGGGCCGCTGGCGACCACGTCGCCGTCGGCATCCACCACCACCAGCACCATGCCGCCGTCGGCCGAGCACACCTGCGTGAGCAGCTTCGGCTGCACCAGCGGCGACGCCATGGCCGCGCCCAGCGTAAGGGCATACCACGCCAGAAAAAGGCGTGCCAGCCAAGAGCGGGCGTACAGGGTGCGCATGGCGCTGGATTATGGGTGAGGCGGTGTGGCGCGCCATGCGCCAGCGCAAGCTATCTGGACGGCTATGGGCGGCATTCGCCAGCCGTTGGGGGGTGGACGCCGTGCCCGAAGCTGGGCGGACGGGTACAGGGCGCGGTTGCCGTGGGCGATGGCCGCCGGGGCGCGGTAGGGCGTTGCGGGCGGACAAGGGCCTTGCCGTGCGGCCGCAGCCCACTGGCCAGGCACTATGAAAAAAAGAGCTGCCAGCGCCCGTCTGTACGGCGCTGGTAGCTCATTTCATTCAAATAACCAGCCGCGTCAGCCCGCTTGGCCCAGCACCTCGGGGTTCAGCGGCGTCAGCGCTTTGCCGTGCAGCAGGAAGTCGATCAGGTTGTCGGCGGCCAGGTTGGCCATGGCCAGGCGGGTGGGCACGGTGGCGCTGGCGATGTGGGGCGTCAACACCACGTTGGTGCAGGCCAGCAGCTCGGGGATGACCTTGGGTTCGCCCTCGAACACGTCCAGCCCGGCGGCGGCGATCTGCCCGGTTTGCAGTGCGTGGGCCAGGGCGTGGTCGTCCACGATGCCGCCGCGCGCGATGTTGGTCAGCGTGGCGCTGCGCTTCATCAGCGCCAGCTCGGCCGCGCCAATGGTGTGGTGCGATTCGGCGCTGTAGGGCACCACCAGCACCACGTGGTCGGCGCGGCGCAGCAGGTCTTGCTTGCTGACGTACTGCGCGCCCACGGCGGCCTCGTCGGCCTCGGGCAGGCGCGAACGGTTGTGGTACAGCACCTTCATGCCAAAGCCCAGCGCGCCGCGCCGCGCAATGGCCTGCCCGATGCGGCCCATGCCGATGATGCCCAGCGTGGCGCCGTGCACGTCTTGCCCGATGAGCATGTCGTAGGCCCAGCGGTCCCATTGGCCCGCGCGCAGGTAGTGCTCGCCTTCGGTGATGCGGCGGGCCGTGGCCATCATCAGCGCAAAGCCCATGTCGGCGGTGGTTTCGGTCAGCACGCCCGGTGCGTTGGTGGCCAGCACGCCGGCGGCCGTCATGGCGGGCAGGTCGAAGTTGTTGTAGCCCACGGCCATGTTGGCGCAGATCTTCAGGCCCGGGCATTGCGCCAGCAGCGCGGCGTCCACCCGCTCGCTGCCGGTGGTCAGCGCGCCTTGTTTGCCCTGTAGGCGGCGCGCGATGTCTTGCGGCGACCACAGCTCGTCGGCCTGGTTCGACTCCACGTCGAAGTGGCTGGCCAACCTGTCCACCACCTGCGGAAAGATGGCGCGAGAGATCAGGATGCGGGGCTTGGCAGAGGTGGGTGCGGCAGCGGTCATGCGCCGCAGTTTAGCGGCCGTGGCGCTGCTGGGCAGGGCGGCGGCGGGGCGTGTTGCGGCGCGGCGGGCAGCGCGCGCCGGCGGTGCGCCGCAATCCCGCCCAAGTTGACCTGGGTCAAAACACGCTGGCCGCGACGGCGAGACGATGGGCTCATCCCTCCTGTTTCTCATCCAAGGAAGCTGTCATGAAATTGAAAGACAAAGTGGTTCTGGTGACCGGCGCCGGCCAAGGCATTGGGCGCGGCATTGCACTGCGGCTGGCGCGCGAAGGCGCCGCGCTGTGCCTGGTGGACATGAAGGCCGACAAGCTGGCCGAAGTCGCCCGCGAGGTCGAGGCGCTGGGCGCGAAGGCGTGCACCACGGTGGCCGACGTGAGCGACCGCGACGCGGTGTTCGCTGCCGTCGACTACGCCGAGAAAACCCTGGGCGGCTTTGACGTGATCGTCAACAACGCGGGCATTGCGCAAGTCAAGCCGCTGGACGATGTGCTGCCCGAAGACGTGGACCGCATCTTCCGCATCAACGTCAACGGCGTGCTGTGGGGCATTCAGGCGGCGGCCAAAAAGCTGCGCGCGCTGGGGCACAAGGGCAAGATCATCAACGCCTGCTCGATCGCCGGGCACGACGGCTTTGCGCTGCTGGGCGTGTATTCGTCCACCAAGTTCGCCATCCGCGCGCTAACGCAGGCTGCCGCCAAGGAATATGCCAGCGCAGGCATCACCGTGAACGCCTACTGCCCCGGCATCGTCGGCACCGACATGTGGGTGGAAATCGACGAGCGCTTCTCGCAGCTGACTGGCGTGCCCATTGGCGCCACCTACAAGAAATACGTGGACGGCATCGCCCTGGGCCGCCCGGAAACGCCGGAGGACGTGGCCGGCATGGTGGCCTTTCTGGCCAGCGAAGACGCCGACTACGTCACTGGCCAGGCCCTCCTGATCGACGGCGGCATCGTCTACCGCTGATGAACGGCGCCGCGGGCGCCTTCTGGTCGACTTTTCTGAACACCGCCAGCGTTTGCTGGCGGTTTTTTTTGCCTTCTGGCGCCGTGACTGCGGCATCAGGGCGCGCTCATCGCCACGCTGGCTTCAGTCGAACAGCGGCAGCGCCTCGGGCTGCGGCGCCTCGCCCACGCGCACCAGCGAGCCCACGCGCACGCCCAGCAGGCGCAGGCGGCGACCCAGGTCCACGCGCTTGAGGCACTGGCCCGCCACCTGGCGGATGCGGCGCGCGTCCTGCGTGTGCTCGGGCAGCGTCTGGTCGCGCGTGACGATCTTGAAATCGTCAAAGCGCAGCTTGATGCCAATCGTCTTGCCCACGTAGCCCTTGCGCTGCAGATCGCCCGCCACCTGTTCGCACAGGCGGGTGAACACGGCGCCCAGCTCGGCGCGGTCTTGCACGGCGTGCAGGTCGCGGTCGAAGGTGGTTTCGCGGCTCATGCTGACGGGCTCGCTTTCGGTGACCACCGGGCGGTTGTCGCGGCCCCAGGCGGCGTCGTGCAGCCACGCGCCGTAGGCCTTGCCAAAGGTGGCCACCAGCCAGGCGCGCTCGCGCGCGGCCAGATCGCCCACGGTGTGGATGCCGTGGGCCTGCAGCTTGGCATCTGCCTTGGGGCCGATGCCGTTGATCTTGCGGCAGGGCAGGGGCCAGATCTGCGCCTGCACGTCGCCCTCGTGCACCACGCTGATGCCGTTGGGCTTGTTGAATTCGCTGGCCATCTTGGCGATCAGCTTGTTGGGCGCCACGCCGATGGAGCAGGTCAGGCCGGTGGCCTCGAAGATGCTTTTTTGCAGCAGCCGCGCCAGCACGCGCCCGCCTTCGCGCTGGCCGCCGGGCACGTCGGTGAAGTCGATGTACACCTCGTCTACGCCGCGGTCTTCCATCACCGGGGCGATCTCGCGGATGACGCGCTTGAATTCGCGTGAAAAGCGGCGGTACTGGTCAAAGTCCACCGGCAGCAGGATGGCCTGCGGGCACAGCTTGGCCGCCTTCATCAACCCCATGGCCGAGCCGATGCCGAACTGCCGCGCCGGGTAGGTGGCGGTGGTGATCACGCCGCGGCCCACGTAGTCCTTGAGCAGCGGGAAGAAATCCACCGGGATGTCGGCCAGGTGCTCGGCCGTCCATGCGCGCTCGGGCCGCTCGGCGTTCAGGCGCGCGATCAGGTCGTCCTCGCGCCGTCGGCCGCCACCAATCACCATCGGCAAGCCCTTGAGCTGCGGGTAGCGCAGCCATTCGACGGACGCGTAGAACGCGTCCATGTCAAGGTGGGCAATGCGGCGGATGGCGGCGGTCACGGATGGGCGGTCGGGAGGGCCGCGCAGGGCTGGGAATCAGGCGGGCAGGCCAAACACGAAGTTGGACACCGTCAGCCCGCCGCGGAAGTCGCGCTGGTGGTAGGTGCGCACGGCGGCTTCGTTTTCAGCGGCGCCGGCGGCAAACATGAAGGGCAGCAGGTGCTCTTCGCGCGGGTGCGCCAGCCGCGCGGCGGGTGCTTGCGACCAATCGCGCAGGCGCTGGTTGCGCGCCTCGCCCGTGAGGGCCGCGGTGTCGCCCAGCCATTGGTCGAAGGTGGCCGAAGCGGCTGCGCCGTCGGGGCCGAAATGGCGCAGGTTGTGGTAGCTCAGCCCGCTGCCGATCAGCAGGACGCCCTCGTCGCGCAGCGGTGCCAGTGCGCGGCCCAGCGCCAGGTGCTGCTCTGGGTCCAGCCCTTCGCGCAGCGACAGTTGCACGGTGGGCAGCTGCGCGCGCGGGTACATCACCTGCATGGGCGAATACATGCCGTGGTCGTAGCCGCGTTCGGGGTCGATGCTGGCGGGCAGCCCGGCGCCGCCCAGCAGCATGGCCACGCGCTGCGCCAGCGCAGGCTCGCCCGGCGAGCGGTAGTGGATTTGGTAGGTCTCGGGCGGAAAGCCGTAGTAGTCGTAAATCATGCCGGGCTGCGCGGCGCCCTGCACCGTGAAGCGCGGCGCTTCCCAGTGGGCCGACACCATCACGATGGCGCGGGCCGTGGGCCACAGCGAAGGCAGGCGGCGCAGCTCATCCGTGAGTTGGGCGTAGGCGGGCGCGGCGGCGGGCATCCACGGCCAAGGGCCGCCGCCGTGCGAGATGAAGACCGTGGGCAGGCGTGGGGAAGCGTTGGTCATGGTGCAAATGCGTGGGGTTGTCTGGCCGATGGTGCGATGCGGGCAGCTGGCGCGTTCCCGCGCGCCGATGGGCCGCAGCCCATCGTCTTACCCGACCGCAGCGCAGGCTGGGAGAAAGTTTAGCGAGCCGCCCCGCGCCGCGCGGACAATGGCGCGCATGAGCCTTCGCCCCATCCGCCTTTGCCCCGGTGCCGATCTGCGCACCGCCATCCAGGCGTTGGCCGCTGAAAGCGTGGGCGGGTCGGCGTTTGTCGTGGCGGGCATTGGCAGCCTGACGGCGGCGCAGCTGCGGTTTGGGGGCAAGGCGCAGGGCACGCTGGTGTCGGGGCCGCTGGAGATCGTTTCTTTGAGCGGCACGGCCACGCCCGATGGCGCGCACCTGCACATGGCCGTGTCGGACGCGCAGGGCCGCGTGTGGGGCGGGCACGTGCTGGCGGGCTGTGAAGTGCGCACCACGGCCGAGCTGCTGCTGGCCGACTTGCCCGGCTGGCGCCTGGGCCGCGAACACGATCCGGCCACGGGCTATGCCGAGCTGCGCGTGCGACCAACGGACTGATCGGCGCCGTGGCCAGGCGTCACGCCCGGCACGCGGCGACCGTGATGTTTGGAATAAAAAGTGCCTCCAGAACAAGCGGGGTAAGCGCTAGCAGCTACGGTTTATATAGCGAAAGCCTGCGCCAGCGGCGTGCTTGCTGCCGCGCTCAGCCAGCGCACGGCCCGCTCAAATGGCGCCAGCGCGCCGCCGCATCAGGCCGCGGCAGGCAGCACCGTACCGACGCATTCGCCAAAGCCGATGCGCACCGCGCCCGGCTTTTCACACCAGCCGCGCAGGATCACGGTGTCGCCGTCCTGCAGCCAGGTGCGGGTTTCGCCGCCGGGCAGCTGCACCGGGTTTTGGCCACCGGTCGTCAGCTCGATCAGCGCGCAGGCCGAATCCAGCGTGGGGCCCGACAGCGTGCCCGTGCCCAGCAGGTCACCGGGTTGCAGGTTGCAGCCGTTCACGGTGTGGTGCGTCAGCATCTGCGCGGCCGTCCAGTAGGCGTGGCGGTAGTTGGTGCGGGTGAACGCAGCCGGCGGCACCTTCGCGGCGCGCATGGCGGGCGTTTCGATCAGCGCCTGCAGTTGGATGTCCAGCCCACCTTCGGCGCTGTTGGCGGCGCTGCTCAGGTAGGGCAGGGGCTGCGGGTCGCCTTCGGGGTGGCTGAACGGCGCGCGAAAAGGCGCCAGCGCCTCCATCGTCACCACCCAGGGCGAGATGGTGGAGGCGAAGTTCTTGGCCAGGAACGGGCCCAGCGGCTGGTATTCCCAGGGCTGGATGTCGCGCGCCGACCAGTCGTTGAGCAGCACCAGCCCGAAGATGTGCGATTCGGCCTCGGTGATGGGCACGGCGTCGCCCAGCGCATTCGCCTGGCCGACCAGCACGCCCATTTCCAGCTCGATGTCCATGCGCGCGCTGGGTTGGAGCGCCGGCACCTCGGCGTTGGGCGGCTTGACCTGGCCCTTGGGCCGCTTGAAGGCCTGGCCCGACACGCCGATGGACGAGGAACGGCCGTGGTAGCCGATCGGCACCCACTTGTAGTTGGGCAGCAGCGGGTTGTCGGGGCGGAACTGCTTGCCGATGTTGGTGGCGTGGTAGACCGAGGTGTAGAAGTCGGTGTAGTCGCCAATGCGGGCGGGCAGGTGGTATTCGGCCTCGGCCTGCGGCACCAGGCAGGCTTTCAATGCGGTTTCTTGGCTTGCGCCCGTTTGCAATGCTTTCGATAGCGCCTTGCGCAGGCTGGACAAGCGCTGGGGGCCTAAACCCATCAAATGATTCAAGCTGGATTCGGCCGCGGCCTGCGCGGGCGCCAGCGCGTCGCCCGTGAACATGCCCGCCTGCACCGCCGCGGCCATGTCGACGATCTGGTCGCCAATGGCCACGCCGCCGCGCCAGACTTCGCTGCTGCCTTGGCGGCGGAAGATGGCGAAGGGCAAATTCTGGATGGGGAAGTCGGTGCGGCCGTCGTTGGCCGAGGCAACCCAGCTGGTCAGCTGCGGGTCGTGCGTTTCGTTCAGGTGGGGCATGCTGTGGTGAGAAGGGGCTGAAAAGGCGGGGCCGCGCGGGTGCGTAGAACAGACCACCGCCGGGGAGGCCAAGGCCGCCTACGCAGCGCTGGCCGATCAGATCAATGAGCGGCCGAGACCGGCGGCTCAGAGCCGTCGTGCATCCAGCGGGCGTGCTGGGGCGCTTTCTTGGTGCGGTCCCACTCGTCCAGCATGGCCCATTTGACGTCGTCCAGCGCCCGGTTCATCTGCGGCGTGGCGGTGTTCACCGCCAGCTCCAGCCGGTGGCCGCTGGGGTCGAAGAAATAGATCGACTGGAACAGCGTGTGGTTAACGGGGCCGATCACGTCGATGCCGCCCGCCTGCAGCCGGGACTTGGCCTGGAGCAGTGCGTCCATCGAATCCACGGTCAGCGCCAGGTGCTGCGTCCAGGCGGGCGTGTTTTCGTCGCGGCCCATCTCGGGCTTGGTCGGCAGCTCAAAGAAAGCCAGCACGTTGCCGTTGCCCGCATCCAGAAAGATGTGCATGTACGGGTCGGGCTCTTTGGTGGATGGCACTTCGTCCTCGGCGATGGCCAGGATGAAATCCATGTCCAGGTACTTCTGGTACCACTGCACCGTTTCCTTGGCGTTCTTGCAACGGTAGGCGACGTGGTGGATGCGGTCGATCAGGGCCATGGTTGTCTTGTCTCCAGTCGTGTGTGTGGGGGCGTTGCCCAGTGGCGGCGGCAACGCGGCGAAGCCTGCGGCGGGGCGCGGGTCCGGGGTGTCCGGCAGGCCGCCTTCCGCGCCGGCCAACGCCTGGAATTATGGTGGGAATTGGTTGCGCGCGCAACCAATCGCTAGAATCCACACTGTGGCACCTTCTTCTTCCCCCATGCCTCGGCGCAAGCCGCGTCGCGCAGTGCGCCCGCTGGCGCAGAGCTTCACGCACCGGCTGCACACGCTGCAAAAGCTCACGGACCGCGTCAGCCAGGCCGCGTATGAGGCCGAAACCGGCCTGGCCCTGGGCGAAGCGCGTTGCCTGACCGCCGTCGGCGCCTTCGCGCCCTTGTCGGTCAAGGATCTGGCGCGCCTGGCCAACGTGGACAAAGGCCAGGCCAGCCGCGCCGCGCAAACGCTGGTGGACAAAGGGCTGGTACTGAAAAACCCCGACCCGCAGGACGCGCGCGGCGTGGTGCTCAGCTTCACGCCCGAGGGTGAGGCGCTCTGCCAGCGCCTGATGGCGGTGGTGGAGCAGCGCAACCAGCACATCGTGGCATGCCTGACGGCGGGCGAACAGGCGCAGCTCGACAGCTTGCTGACCCGCCTGGTCGAGCACGCCCGCCAGACTCTGCACCCACCGCCTGAGCGCTGAACACGCCGCCCGATGGGGCAGAGGGCGCCCAAGCGCGGCACCGCGCGCTCAAGCCATGCGCGCTTGCGCAACAACGCAAAAAACAGGATAATGCGCGGTTTCGTGCAAAGCCAGCGGTTCTTGGGGTAACCCGAGCCAACGGGCAGTTCAGCGGCACGCCGGGTTTGATTCACCCAGCGGCCGGCACGAAGAAAACAAACGCCACATCTTCCTTCTCTCGTGTGGTGGCCCGGCAAGCGTAAGCCTTGCCGATCGGACCATCACTTGCAATCGTTACCGCGCCCCATCCGGCGCGGGTCATCGCTTCCCTTGTGGACGCGGGCGATTGTTCCCGGCGCGAAGGCCGCGTTGACACTCGTTTGTCAAAGCGCCCCTCGCGTACGCGTTGTCGTCAGATGGTGGGTGTAGTTACTTGAACCCCGGGCGCGCTTTGATCAGCGCCCAACCATATGACGCGCTACGCCTGCAGCCGCTTGGCTTGTGCACGCGCGCCGGAAAGAAGAGAAAAACCATGACCTCTTTTGAGGAAAACCACGCCTTTTCGCAGGACGAATCTGCGCAGGCAGCTATCGAAAACGCAGCGCCCGAGGCTTATGCCGAGGCCGCTCAAGCCAGCGTGATGGCACCCCCTGCCGATGCAGCCGATGCACCCGTGCCCGGCGCCGCCTTCGCGGCCCTGGGCCTGGCGCCCGAGCTGGTGGCCGCCGTCACCGACCTGGGCTACACCCAGCCCACGCCCGTGCAGCTGCGCACCATTCCGCTGGCCCTGTCGGGCAAGGCGGACCAGGGCGCCTTCAACGACCTGATGGTCAGCAGCCAGACTGGCAGCGGCAAGACCGCCGCCTTCCTGTTGCCCATGCTGCACACCCTGGTGCAGCAGCAGCACGAAGTCGCCGCGGCCGAGATAGCAGCGTGGGACGCCAAGGTCGCCGAGGCGCTGGCCAACGGCGAACCGGCCCCCAAAAAGCCGCGCCGCAAAAGCCCGCTGGATTCGCGCCACTTCAAGCCCGCCGTGCCCGGCGCGCTGGTGCTGTGCCCCACGCGCGAGCTGGCGCAGCAGGTGGCCAGTGACGCCATCGACCTGGTCAAGCACTGCCGCGGCCTGCGCGTGGCCAACGTGGTGGGCGGCATGCCCTACCAGTTGCAAATCGCCAAGCTGCAGAACGCCAACCTGGTCGTCGCCACGCCTGGCCGCCTGCTCGATTTGCAGCGCAGCGGGCAGATCAAGCTGGACCAGATCCGCTTTTTGGTGATGGACGAGGCCGACCGCATGCTCGACCTGGGCTTTGCCGACGACCTGGCCGAAATCCACCAGCTGACCGCCCAGCGCCAGCAAACCATGATGTTCAGCGCCACGTTTGCGCCGCGCATCCAGCAGCTGGCCATGCGCGTGATGCACGACAACGGCGCACGCGTGCAGAAGGTGGAAATCGCCACCGCGCAAGAGCAGCACGCCAACATCCGGCAAGAGCTGTACTGGGCTGACAGCCCTGAGCACAAGCGCCGCCTGCTGGACTACTGGCTGCGCGACCCCAGCATCGACCAGGCCATCGTCTTCGCCTGCACGCAGGTGGAATGCGAAGAGCTGGCCGAAGACCTGCAGCAGAACGGCTTCGCCGCCGTCTCTCTGCACGGCGCGCTGAGCCAGTCCGTGCGCAACCGCCGCCTGGGCGCTCTGCGCGACGGCCGCGTGCAGATCCTGGTCGCCACCGACGTGGCCGCGCGCGGCATCGACGTGCCGACGATCACCCACGTGATCAACTTCGGCTTGCCAATGAAGGCCGAGGACTACACCCACCGCATCGGCCGCACCGGCCGCGCGGGGCGCGATGGCCTGGCCGTCACGCTGGCCGAGTTCCGCGACCGCCGCCGCCTGGGCGACATCGAAGCGCATACGCGCCAGCCGTTCAACGCGCTGACCATCGACGGGCTGGAGCCCACCCGCTTCTTCCCGCCCATCCAGGAAGCGTTTGGCCGCAAAGGCGCGGGCAAAGGCCGTCCGGGTGGTCGTGGCGCGCCTCGCGGCGGCCCGCGCGGCAGCTTCGGCGAAGACCGCCGCGGCCCGCGCATGGTGGGCGGCGGTTTTGGTGAGCGATCGGGCGACGGCGCCCGCCGCCCGGGCGCTGGCAGCTCTCATTTTGGAAGCGGAAAGCCAGCCCCCGCGCACGCCAAGCACGGCGCCCGTCCGGCAGCGCGCAACGGCGCACCCGCACCGCGTGCGGCCAAGCCTTACGCGCCCAAGGGGCGTTGAGGCTGGCTGGCCCCTGGCCGTGTCCGTTCCCTTGCCTGTGTGGCCGTCTGCTGCGCTTGGCTTTGAGTGGGCGTGGTGAGGGGTTGAAAGGCGAGCTGCCGCGCATGCAGTGAAGACCCGCGTTCCGAGGTGTTCGGATCGCGGGTTTTTTTGTTTCCGGGGTGTGGCGCAGGTGCTGCCTGCGCTAGCTGCTATCTTTGTTGATGTTTTTGTGGGGTTGCTGAGGGCCGAGGCACGCCCCTGCCCGCAGCAAACCCCGCGCACATCAAAACGATAGCGACCTGCGCCCACCACACTAGCGCCACAGCCCCAAAAGCCACATCCCCACCTCGCCTGTGCCCCACTCAACCCACCCCGGCCGAGGTCACCCCTTGTCACATCTCCGTCACGCTGCCGCACTAACTTCGCGGGTTAACTTTTTTCCGCGCGATCTCCCATGCGTTTGTCTGCATTCCCGGTGGCCGTCTTGGTCACGGCCAGTGTCCCCGCGCTGGCGCAACCCACGCCCCAGCTTGTTGTCGGCTTTGTGTCGGCCACGGCGCAGCCAGTGCCTTCGTTGAGTGTGGCGGGTCTGTTGCTGTTGATGGTGGCGATCTCCGTGCTGGTGTGGAAAACCCGGCGGCTGGGCTGGCCGGCGACGCTGGGGGCGTGGCTGCTGGGGGCCGTGGTGTTGGCTGCGGGTGGATTGGCCGGTGGCGAAGCGGTGGTGGCGCAAACCGTCAACCGCACGCTGTCGCTGGGCCAGACCAGCCCTGCGAGCTTGCCGCTCAGTGGCACGGCCGCCATCGACGTGGCGGTGACCAACGCCTCTGGCGGCGCCGTTCGCCTGGCCAGCATCGATCTGGCCGACGCCACGGGCAGCGGCTACTTCATCAGCACCTTTGGTGACGCTGCGCAGCGCTGCGCCAGCGGGCAAACGCTGCAAGCCGGGCAGGGCTGCGTGGTGCGCGTGGCGGCCGGCGGCCAATACCTGCAGGCGCAGGTGGGCGACGTGCTGAAGGTGCGCCTGGGCGAGTTGCGGCCCACCCAGCCGTCGGTGGGATATGACCAGGTCTACTACCACCTGGGCCGCAAGCAGCCGGATCTCACGCGCTTTACCGCCACGCAGGCTGGCTACCTGGGTGACGATGCCACCGACAACTACTCGCGCTACCTTTACCGCACCGAACGCAAGCGCGCCGACGATTACTGTGCCGACAACGGCCGCGGCGCCATCGACGACGCGCGCTATATGCCTGGTCAAGTTTCGCTGGTGGCGGGCACAGGCTTTGCCTGCACCGTGCCCGAATCCGGCCCGATCGCCGCCGCAGGGCTGAAGACGGTGGTGGTTGGCCCCGAAGGCCAGCTGTACCTGACCGACGGCCACCACACTTTCACCACCTTGTGGGAGCTGGCCGACGGCGGCGCCAACCTGCCCGTGTGGGTGCGCGTCAGCGGCAATTTCTCCAACGCGGCCGACAGCGCCACCTTCTGGCAGCGCATGCAGGCCACCAAGAACGTGTGGCTGCGCGACGCGCAGGGCAACGCCATCACGCCCGACCAATTGCCGCAGCGCCTGGGCCTGGACCAGATGGGCGACGACAGCTACCGGTCGCTGGTCTACCTGACGCGCGGGATGGGTTACGACAACGGCAGCCTGCCCGAATTCGCCGAGTTCTACTGGGGCAACTGGCTGCGCGGCCAGGTGACCCTGTCCAACTACGTGCTGAACGGCGCGGGCAACAGCGCCAACTGGGTCGCCGCGCTCAAGCGCGCGCGCATCGAGCTCAGCGGCGGCGCACCGGTGGCGCGCAGCGGTGACGCCACCAACAGCTACGTGGCGGCCGTGCGCGATGCCTCCATCCGCATGGTGGCGCTGGCGCCCGGCGCCCCGGTGGATGGCGGCATGACTGCGCAAGACCTGGGCAAGCTCGGCAACCCGGCTGCCGCCAAACCGTGGAACGACCTGATGGAAGAAGACATCTGGCGCACCGACCTGAACAGTTCTAACCTCTACCGCACGGCGGGCAAGGCGTACTACGCGCTGATGTACCGCCAGTGCGGCGGCGCGGCCAGCACCCAGCCCGTTTGCTGGAAGAACCAGCGCATCCAGGCGAACTAAGGGGTGGCGAAGGGGCGCGGGCCCGCCAGGGCGCGCGCTGCGCGGTTCAACGTGGGTTGCCGCCGGTGCCCGTGCTGTCCGTGGTCAGCACCCGCCCCGGGTTCATCAGCCCCTGCGGATCCAGCGCCTGCTTGATGCCGCGCATCAGGCCCAGCGCCACGGCCGATTTGTAGTGGGGCAGCTTGGCCGCTTTCAGGCTGCCGATGCCGTGCTCGGCGCTGATCGAGCCTTCATGCCGCGCCACCGCGTCGAACACCAGGGTGTTGATGCGGTCTTCCTCGTCGCGCAGGAAGGCCTTGGCGTCGCCATGCTCGGGTGCCTGCACGTTGTAGTGCAGGTTACCGTCGCCCAGGTGGCCAAAATCGACCAGGCGCACGCCGGGGATTTCGCGCGCCAGCAGCGCGTCGGTTTCTTCCACGAAGGCGGGGATGCGCGACACCGGAATGCTGATGTCGTGCTTGATGTTCAGCCCCTCTTCGGCTTGCGCCAGCGGAATGCTTTCGCGGATGTGCCACAGGCCCTTGGCCTGAGTCAGGTTTTCAGCGACCACGGCGTCGGTGACGCAGCCGCCCTCCAGCGCCGTTTCCAGCAGCTGCTCGAACAGTGCGCGGGCGTGCGCTTCGCTCTCGTGGTCAGAGTTTTCCAGCAGCACGCACCAGGGCGATTCCTTGAACAGCGGCACGCGCAGTTGCGGGTAGTGCTTGTCCACCAGGCTGAGGGCGAACTGGCCCATCACCTCAAACCCCGTCAGGCCCGCGCCCAGGCGCGCGTGCGCCAGGCCCAGCAGGTCGACGGCGGCCTGCATGCTGGGCACGGCGGCCCAGGCGGTCAGCTTGGCGGCGGGGCGGGGGTACAGCTTCAGCGTGGCGGCGGTGATGATGCCCAGCGTGCCTTCGCTGCCGATGTACAGGTCGCGCAGGTCGTAGCCGGTGTTGTCCTTGCGCAGGCCGGTCAGGCCGCTCCAGACCTCGCCCTGCGCGGTAACCACTTCCAGGCCCAGGCACAGCTCGCGCGCATTGCCGTAGCGCACCACCTGCGTGCCGCCCGCGTTGGTGGCCAGGTTGCCGCCGATCGTGCAGCTGCCTTCGGCGGCCAGGCTCAGGGGAAAAAGGTAGCCCGCCGCTTCGGCCGCGCCTTGCAGGTTCTGCAGGATGCAGCCTGCTTCCACGGTGATGGTCAGGTTGGCCGCGTCCACCGCGCGCACCTTGTCCATGCGCCGCAGGCTGAGCAGCACCTGCGTGCCGGTCTCATCCGGCACCGATCCCACGGCCAGCCCCGTGTTGCCGCCCTGCGGCACGATGGTGGCGCCGTGCGCCACGCAGGCGCGCACCACGGCGGCCACCTGCTCGGCACTGGCCGGGCGCACCACGGCCAGGGCGCGCCCGCGGGCGCGGCGGCGCCAGTCGTGTTCGTAGGCGCTCAGGTCGCCCTCGGTCAAAACGTGCGCGGCGCCCACCGCTTGCTGCAGGGCTTCGATCAAGGGGCTGGGGGGTGACATGGTGATCGCTATGGTTTGTATAGCTGCCAGCGCAGTGTGCACCTGCGCTGGCGCGCTAAAAGATTAAGAAACGGGCGTGGCGGCGTGGGCCTGCGCACTGTGCAGGCGCGCCTCGCGCAGGCGCAGGCGGATGTGCGCCGTGCAAGCCACGAACACGATGACGACCAGCACCGCCTCAGCCAGCGCGTACCAGGCCGACGGCGCTCGGTCGCTGGTCGCGCGCACCACGCCTTCCACAAAATACAGCCAGACGAACAGCGCCAGCGTGCGGTAGGTCGCCATGCGGTAGCGCAGCACGCCGGGTACGGCCAGCAGCAGCGGCAGCGCCTTCAACGCCAGCCAAGAGCCGCCCGGGCGCAGCGGCGCCAGCCACAGCTCCCACGCCAGGCACAGTGCGGTCAGCGCCAGCAGCGCCGCCAGCGTCACCGCGCGCGTACGCCGTGCGGTGGGCGAAGGCGCATTGGCCACGGGAGCAAAGGGCGGCGGTACAGGGCTGGACATGGGCGGTGGCATCATACCCAGCATGAATCTGGACGGCCTGAAGAAGCGGCTCAAGACGTTTGTCACCGATGTCACCGACTTTCCGGTGCTGCCCACGGCCGCCACCCTGTGGCAGCGCTTTCAGCAAGACCGCCTGGGGCTGACGGCCAGCTCGCTCACCTTCACCACCACGCTGGCGCTGGTGCCATTTTTTGCCGTGGTGCTGGCGGTTTTCACCGCGTTTCCGCTGTTTGCCGAGCTCAAGGGCGCGCTGGAGCGCTGGCTGGTCGACAGCCTGATCCCCGCCAGCATCTCGCAGAACGTGCTGGATTACCTCACCCAGTTCGCCACCAAGGCCAGCGAATTGGGCGCCGTGGGCCTGGCGGTGCTGTTTTTTACTGCGCTGTCGCTCATGCTGACCATCGATCACACGCTGAACGCCATCTGGCGCGTGAGCACCGCGCGCCCGCTGGGCCAACGCCTGCTGATCTACTGGGCCGCGCTGACGCTGGGGCCGCTGGTGATGGCGGGCAGCCTGGCCATCACCTCGTACGTTATCAGCCATTCGCACGGGCTGATTCCCATGCTGCCGGGCGGCGTGGGCTTTGCGCTGGACGCGCTGCAAACGGCGATGCTGGTGGGCGGGCTCACGCTGCTGTACCGCTTTGTGCCCAACGCGCCCGTGAAGTGGAAGCACGCGCTGGCCGGCGGCGTGTTCGTGTCTCTGTGCATTGGCCTGGCCAAGCAGATCCTGGGCTGGTATTTGTCGCGCATGCCCACTTATTCGCTGATCTACGGCGCGTTTGCCACCGTGCCCATCCTGCTGCTGTGGATTTACCTGTGCTGGCTGATCGTGCTGCTGGGCGCCGTGATCGCCGCGTACTTGCCCAGCCTGCTCAGCGGCGTGGCGCGCCGCGGCGACGGGCCTGGCTGGCATTTCGAGCTGGCCGTTGAAGCGCTGCAGGCGCTGGCGCGCGCGGGCCAATCGCCCCGCCGCGGGCTGACCTTGCCCCAGCTGGCCGAAGGGCTGCGCGTGGACAGCTTGCAGCTCAGCCCCGTGCTGGAGGCGCTGCAAGGCATGAATTGGGTGGGCGAGCTGGCCACCCGCAGCGACAACGAACAGCCGCGCTACGTGCTGCTGATCGACCCGGCGAACGAGCCGCTGCAACCGCTGGCGGCGCGCTTGCTGCTGGCGCCGGGGCAGGCGCTGGATGCGTGGTGGCGCCAGCCGGGCGTGGGCGCCGTGACGGTGGCGGATCTGCTGTCAGCACCGCCCGATTCACAAGAAAAAAAGGCCGCCAGCGCACAGCCAGCGGGCGCTGGCAGCTCTTGAAAGCATAGCGTTGAAGCGTCGGATGAGCAGCGGTCCGCAGGCCTTGCGCGTGCAACCGACGCCGGATGTAGGCCGACTCAGAACCGGATCTTGCCCGTCCAGATGTCCTTGTACATCACCCAATCGCCCATGAAGCTGTACAGCGGCCGCTTGAAGCTGGCGGGCCGGTTCTTCTCGAAACCGAAGTGCCCCACCCAGGCGAAGGCGTAGCCGACCAGCAGGCCCGCCAGCAGATACCACGGCTGGCCGGTGGTCACCATCAGCGCCAGGCACACCAGCCCCAGCGTGGAGCCGACAAAGTGCAGCCGCCGACAGGTGCGGTTGCTGTGCTCGGTCAGGTAGAAGGGGTAGAAATCCGCAAAGCGCTTGAAGGCGCGCGGGTCTGGGCCGATTGCCGCTGTGTTGGGGTTCATGGCTTGTCTCCTGGTGGGGTTGTGGCCACAGTCTAGGAGCTTGCGCGCCATCTGCCCAGCGATTTGGCCGATGGGGCCAGAATTTGGGTAAGAAAAAGCCCGCCAGCGCTGGTCTGTACAGCGCAGGCAGCTATAAAAAAAGAAGCGTATTGGCAGGGCACAGCCGCATCGGATCGCGACACCCGGTGCCGCCCGCGCCATCGTCGACCCACTCAGGCGCTCAGGAAGTCGCGCAGCGCAAACAGCACCTCGTCCGGCGCCTCGGTCATCAGCGAATGGCCGGCGTTCACTTCCACGATCTTGGCCAGGCGCGCATGCTGCGCCAGCGCCTTGGCCGATTTGGGCGGCGTCATCTGGTCGTGCTTGCCAATCAGGAACAGGGTGGGGCAGTGCACGGCGGGCATGGCCTGCTCGCCACCCGCATAGCTGTCGCACGCCTTGAAGCCGGTGTAGAACACGTTCACCTGCGGGTTGCTGGCCAGCACGCGGCGCATCAACGCGCGCGAGCCGCCGTACAGCCAGGTGCCCGGCCCCAGCGCCGACGGCGGCGGGCACAGCGTGCTGTGCGAAAAGGTGTTGACCATCGCAATGGCTTTTTCAGGCGCGTTGACGGCGCTGTCCAGCAGCGCGGGCGACACCTTCATCGGGTAGGCCGTGCCCACCATCGCCAGATGGCTGACCTGCGCGGGCGCGCGGGCAGCGGCCTCTAGCGCGATGAGCGAGCCAAAGCTGTGCCCCACCAGCGCCGCCTGGTCGACCCCCACGGCTTTCAGCAGCGCCAGCACCGCATCGGCTGCCTCTTCGACCGATTCGGGCGGCTTGCCGCCGCTCTTGCCGTGGCCGGGCAGGTCGATGGCCAGCACGTTCCAGCCGTGGTTGGCCAGGTAGCGGCTTTGCAGAATCCAGACGCTGTGGTCGTTCAGCACGCCGTGGATGAACACCACGGTGGGCTTGGCCGCGTCAAAAGCCTTGCCACCGGTGTAGGCGTAAAGATCGGCACCCTGGACGGGGATGAGCATGGTGGGTCTCCTTCACTGATCGGCTATCAGCCGTTTGCCGAGCGACACCGCTTCGTCGGTAGCGTAGCCCAGGTGTTCGTAAAAAGCGATGGCCTGCGCGTTGCCCGCGCGCACCTGCAGGCTGAGCTTGGGGCAGCCCAGCGCCGTCAGGCGCGCCTCGCCCTCGGCCATCAACTGGCGCGCCAGCCCACGGCCCCGGTGGCTGGGCGCCACGGCCAGGTAGTTCACCCAGCCGCGGTGGCCGTCATAGCCGAACATCGCGCTGGCGACGATTGGCCCCGCGTCTTCTATGACCAGAAACAGCTCGGGCTGCACGGTGAGCTTGCGCGCAATGTCCTTGGCCGGGTCGTTCCAGGGGCGCGTCAGGCCGCAGGCGTGCCACAGGGCAATCACCTGGGGCTGGTCTGCGGCCAGAAACGGGCGCAGGTTCATGCGGCGGCTTTTTCGGCGGCTTTCAGGGCGCGCTTCAGGTCGTCGATCAAGTCCGCCGGGTCTTCCAGCCCGATCGACAGGCGGATGGTGCCGGGGCCGATGCCGGCGCCGGCCAGCGCTTCATCGCTCATGCGGAAGTGGGTGGTGCTGGCGGGGTGGATCACCAGGCTGCGGCAGTCGCCCACGTTGGCCAGGTGGCTGAACAGCTTCAGGTTTTCGATGAAGGCCTTGCCTTGTTCGCGCGAGCCCTTGATGTCGAAGCTGAACACGCTGCCCGCGCCCTTCGCGCCGTGCTTCAGCAACCGGTTGGCCAGCGCATGGCTGGGGTGCGATTCGAGCAGCGGGTGCCCCACGCGCGAAACGAAGGGGTGTTCGGCCAGGAAGCGCACCACCTTCTCGGTGTTGTCGATGTGCCTTTCCATGCGCAGCGGCAGGGTTTCGATGCCTTGCAGGATCAGCCAGGCGCTGTGCGGGCTCAGGCAGGCGCCAAAGTCGCGCAAGCCTTCGCGCCGCGCGCGCAGCAAAAAGGCGCCGACGGTGCTTTCCTCGCTGAACACCATGTTGTGAAAGCCGTCGTAGGGCGCTGTCAGTTCGGCGAATTTGCGCGATTTATCCCAGTCGAAGCTGCCCGCGTCGGCCAGCACGCCACCGATCACAGTGCCGTGGCCGCTCAGGAACTTGGTGGCCGAGTGGTACAGCAGGTCGGCGCCGTGGTCGAAGGGCTTGAGCAGGTACGGCGTGGTGAAGGTGGAATCCACCAGCAGCGGCACGCCTGCGCTGTGGGCGATGTCGGCCACGGCGGGAATGTCCAGTACGTCCAGCCCCGGGTTGCCCACGGTTTCGCCAAACAGCAGGCGCGTGGTGGGGCGAATGGCGGCGCGCCAGGCGTCCAGATCGCCGGGCTTCACAAACGTGGTTTCAATGCCGAAGCGCCGCATCGTGTAGTTCAGCAGGTTCTGGCTGCCGCCGTAAAGCGCCGTGCTGGCCACGATGTGGCTGCCCGCGCCCATCAGCGTGGCCACGGCCAGGTGCAGCGCGGCCTGGCCGCTGGCGGTGGTGATGGCGCCAATGCCGCCCTCTAGCGCTGCCACGCGCTGCTCCAGCACCGCGTTGGTGGGGTTGCTGATGCGGCTGTAGACGTGGCCCGAGCGCTCCAGGTTGAACAGCGCCGCGGCGTGGTCGCTGGACTCGAACACGAAGGACGTGGACAGGTGGATGGGCACGGCGCGCGCGCCGGTGCTGGGGTCGGGCGCGGCGCCTGCGTGCAGCGCCAGCGTGTCAAAGCCAGGGTCGGCATAGCCGGGCATAGGGTCTCCTCAGTCTTGTCGGGGTGGCGGCGCCTTGGGCGCCGGCCGCATCGCTTCGATTGTGGGCCAAACCCGCGGTGGCCCCGCGCGCAACGCGCCCTGGCGTGCGCGCGACACGCACCCGGCGTTGCGCTGGGCTATATTTGATTGGCAGCGCGGTGGTGCGCGCGCTCGGAGTCAATGGATGAAAGTCAGCGATATTTTGCGTTTGAAGGGCAACGTGCTCTACACGATCACGCCCGAAGACAGCCTGGCCGACGCCGCGCAGGTGATGGCCGAGCGCGACATCGGCTCGCTGGTGGTGATGTCGCACGGGCGCGTGGTGGGCATCCTCACTTTTCGTGAGGTGATCCAGGCGGCCGTGAAGAACGGCGGCACGTTTGAAGGCGTTTCGGTCTACCGCGCGATGGACGCCGGCCCACTGATCTGCACGCTCGAGACCGAAATGGATGAAGTGCGCCGCATGATGCTGGACCGCCATGCGCGCTACCTGCCCGTCATCGACCGGCAGGAGCTGCAGGGCGTCATCAGCTTCTACGACGTGGCCAAGGCGGTGGTGGACAACCAGAAGTTTGAAAACCAGATGCTGAAGGCCTACATCCGCGACTGGCCCGAAGAAGACAGCAAGAACACCGAGCCGAATCTGCCCTGAGCGGCAGACCTCGCGGGCGCTTCGCGCCTGAAGCGGGGTAAGCCCCACGCCGCGCCAGCCCACCGCCGGCCACGGCGATAATTCGGGGCATGAGCGGTAATACCTTCGGCACCCTGTTTGCCGTCACCAATTTTGGCGAATCGCACGGGCCTGCGATCGGATGCGTGATCGACGGCTGCCCGCCCGGCATGGCCTTGTCTGAGGCGGACATCCAGCCCGAGCTGGATCGCCGCCGCCCCGGCACCAGCAAATTCGTCACCCAGCGCAACGAGGCGGACCAGGTCGAGATCTTGTCTGGCGTCTACCAGGGCCAGACCACCGGCACGCCGATCTGCCTGCTGATTCGCAACACCGACCAGCGCAGCAAGGACTATGGCGACATCACCCAGACCTTCCGCCCCGGTCACGCCGACTACACCTACTGGCGCAAGTTCGGCGTGCGCGACCCGCGCGGCGGCGGACGCTCTTCCGCGCGCCTGACCGCGCCCACCGTCGCCGCCGGCGCGGTGGCGCGCAAGTGGCTCCAGGAGCGCTACGGCACTACCTTTCGCGGCTGCATGACGCAGGTGGGCGAGCTGGCCATCGGCTTTGATGGCTGGGAGCATGTGGCCAACAACCCGTTTTTTGCCCCGGTGGCCGACGTCAGCGCGATCGAGGACTACATGAACGCGCTGCGCAAGGCGGGCGATTCGTGCGGCGCGCGGCTGCGCGTCACGGCCCAGCATGTGCCTGTCGGGCTGGGCGAGCCGATCTACGACCGGCTGGACGCCGACATCGCCAAGGCGATGATGGGGCTGAACGCCGTCAAGGGCGTGGAGATCGGCGACGGCTTTGCCAGCGTGGCGCACAAGGGCAGCATGCACGGCGACGCCATCCTGCCGGGCGGGCAGTTCGCCAGCAACCACGACGGTGGCGTGCTGGGCGGCATCAGTTCAGGGCAAGACCTGGAGGTGGCCGTGGCCATCAAGCCGACCAGTTCGATCCTGGTGCCCAGGCCTTCCATCAACACCGCCGGCGAGCCGGTCGAGGTGATCACCAAGGGGCGGCACGACCCGTGCGTTGGCATTCGCGCCACGCCGATCCTGGAGGCGCTGCTCGCGCTGGTGGTGATGGACCATGCACTGCGCCATCGCGCGCAGTGCGGCGACGTGGCGCACCCGGTTTGAGCATAAAAATGGCCTGCAGCGCTGGTGCCACAAGCGCTGGCAGCTATTGATTTAATAGTGTCCGCCGCGCCATGAATGCCGTCATGCCTACGCCTGGCGCTGCCGATACCGAACGCCGCCTCAAGGCAGACTGGGCCGAGTCGGCCGCCTACAACGCCTTTTACGGCGGGATGCGCACCACGCAGCTCACGGGCCTGGCACTGGCCTCGATTGTGGTGGCGCTGGCTTACCGCTACGTGCCCGACTGGCTGCTGCTCGCGTGGACGATCACAGTGCTGTGCGAGGCGCTGTGGCTCAAGCTGGTGCGCCGCCACTACGAAAAGCTGGGGCGCCGCCAGCGCGACGCCGCGCGCCAGCTGCGCTTCGCCCGGGCGCAAAGGCCACTCTGGCTGTTCAACGCCATGTTCTGGGGCCTGACGCCCCTGATGCTGTTTCACTACATGCCGACCGAGACGGCCTTGCTGGCCTGGTTGCCGGTGATCGCGGGCGGCTTGGGGCGCACGTCGTACCTCGCATCGCACCTGCACACCGCACGGATGTACCTGTCGGTGATCGCGGGGGCACTGACGCTCAGCGTGGGCGTGGGCCTGGTGAGCGAGCTGTACGTTCCGCTGGGCATGATTCGCTGGGCGATGCCCGTGGTGCTGGTCTTGTACCTGTTGCTTTTCGCCCGCCTGATCCGGGTGCACTATGCCCGCAACGCCGAGAGCATCGACGTGCTCTACCAGAACAAGCTGCTCATCCAGTCGCTGCAAGCGCAAACGCGCGCGGCCAAGGCGGCGGCTGAGTTTCGCACCAGCTTCCTGGCCGGCGCAGCGCACGATCTGAAGCAGCCGATCAGCGCCTTGGGCATCTACGCCGAATGGCTGGGCAGCGAGCCGCAGCTGGTGGACGAGCTGGCCCCCAAGATCCTGCAGGCCACCCAGGCCATCAACACCTTGTTCGACTCGATGTTTGATCTGGCCAAGCTCGACGTGCATCGCATCCAGCCCGATCTGCGCACCGTGCAGGTCAGGCATTTGCTGGAAGACCTGCACGTGCAATATCGGCCGTTGGCCGTGCAAAAGGGGCTGACGTTGCGGCTGCGCACGGTGGACGCGCAACTGGTGTCAGACCCGATCATCCTGCGCCGCATTCTGGGCAACCTGGTGTCCAACGCGATTCGCTACACCTCCAACGGCGGGGTGTTGCTGGCGGCCCGACAACGCGGCGACCACGTGCTGTTTGAAGTGTGGGACACGGGCATCGGCATCGCCGCTGACCAGCACGTCATCATCTTCGATGAGTTCTACAAGGTGCCTCAGCGCGGCACCAACGACGGTTTTGGTCTGGGTTTGGCGTTGGTGCGCCGCTTGGCAGAGTTGATGGACTACCCGCTCACGCTTCGTTCGCGCCTGGCGCGGGGCACCATGTTCCGGGTGCGTGTGCCGCTCACGCTGGGTGCGCGGCAAGGCGCAGACACCGCGGCTATTGCGTCAGCAGGCCGTGACGGCGCGCAAAGTGCAGCGTCTGCGTCCGCGACTTGACGCCAAGGCGGCGGAAAAGACGCCACAGGTGCACCTTGACGGTGTGCTCGCTGATGCCCAGCTGGTCGGCGATCTCGCGGTTGGAAAGCCCCTGATCCAGCATCACGATCAGCTGCTTCTGGCGCTTGGAAAGGCGGGCGTCAAAGCCCAGCTCGCCGGTGGTGTCGTCCAGATCGCCCAGCTGGCTGTCCACCACCATGATCGAGCGCAGCACCGAGGTCATCTCGCTCGCACCGGCGGATTTTTCGATGTACAGATCGGCGCCGGCCACGCGGCACCACTCTTCGGCGTCTTCCGCGGGCGAGGCTGAAATCACCACCAGCGGCACGTCGGGAAACTGCGCCTTCAGATATTTGACGCCAGACACCCCCACCGTGTCGGGCAGTTTCAGGTCGAGGCAGAAAAACTCGGGTTCTCCGCGCTCAGCCACCTCTCGCTCAATGCCAGAAAGCTGCGAAAGCTCTACCACTTCGACGCCGGGCCTGACGCGGCGCAGAAGCATCACGACCGCCTCACGCATCAAAGGGTGGTCGTCAATTACGTAAACAGTCAATCTCCGCGCTCCTGCACTCCCTTGTGACGGTTCTTTTATAGGGGTGAAATCGGGTTTAAATTTGGCGTCACGTGTCCATTATGTACCGTTGCACAGGCGAGGTTTCATACTCCGGGGTGGATGCTGAAAAGATATACAGGTGGGCAGTATCAAGTCGATTGAGATTCCACCAGTTGTTGCAGAGCCAGTCGCAAATCTGCGTCAACCAGGGCGTCAATCGGGGCTAGGTGAGCGGTCAACGTGGGCAGCGCGGCTTCACCTTCTTGCTGCAGCCTTTTGACGATCTGGCCCGCATCCCGCGGCGACGTGAAAGCCGTGCTCTGCAGCAAGACACGGCCGCTGGCGTCGGTCAGCTTGAAGTAGAACTGCCCGTCGGATTCACGGTACTGCTTGAACGTGGGTAGTGAGGCTTTTGCCGCCACCGGCACCTTTTGCGACGTGGCCTGGGCTGACAAGGTGCGCAGGCCGACGGCGTGGCGCAGCTCGCGCAGCATCGGCACAGCCAGCGCGCGCGCTTTCTCGGCGCCGCGCTGCAGCAAGGCTTCCACTTCTTCCGGGTGCGCCATCAGATAGGCGTAGCGCTCGCGCATCGGGCCAATTTCCTGCTCGATGCGCTCGTACAGCGCCTGCTTGGCGTCGCCCCAGGCAATGCCGTCGGCAAAGGCCTTGGCAAACTGGGCCGATTCGGCGTCGTCGGCGAAGGCGCGGTATATCTGGAACAAGGCGGAGCCGTCGGTCGGCTTGGCCTCGCCCGGCGCGCGCGAATCGGTCACGATGCTCATGATCTGCTTGCGCAGCTGCTCGCGCGGGCCAAACAGGGCAATCGTGTTGTCGTAGCTCTTGCTCATCTTGCGGCCGTCCAGGCCGGGCAGCAGCGCCACGTTGTCGTCCACCAGCGCCTCGGGCAGCACAAGGTGCTCGCCGTACAGGTGGTTGAAGCTGGAGGCGATGTCGCGCGCCATCTCGATGTGCTGGATCTGATCGCGCCCCACGGGTACCTGGTGGGCGCTGAACATCAGGATGTCCGCGGCCATCAGCACGGGGTACATGAACAGGCCCGCGCTGACGTCGGTATCCGGGTCCTGGCCAGCGGCGGCGTTCTTGTCCAGCATCGCCTTGTAGGCGTGCGCGCGGTTGAGCATGCCCTTGCCCGTCACGCAGGTCAGCATCCACATCAGCTCGGGGATTTCCGGGATGTCCGACTGGCGGTAGAACACCACGTGCTCTGGGTCTAGGCCGGAGGCCAGCCAACTGGCCGCGATCTCCAGCGTGCTGCGCTGGATGCGGGCCGGCTCATCGCACTTGATCAGCGCGTGGTAGTCCGCCAGGAAGTAAAAGCTTTGCACGCCGGGCGCACGGCTGGCACGCACCGCTGCGCGAATGGAGCCCACGTAGTTGCCCAGGTGGGGCGTGCCCGTGGTGGTGATGCCGGTCAGAACGCGGCGCGAGGAGGCTTGGCTCATGAGAAAAGACAGCTAGAAAAAATCAACGGAACAGGGCCGCCAGAGGTGAAAGCACCGCATCCAGCGCGCTGAAGGTCACGCTCATCAGGGGGCGCATCCACAGGTTGCTGATCACGCCTGCCACCACCAGGCCCATCACGATGAAAAAGCCCCAGGGCTCGATGCGGCTGTAGGCCATGGCGGCCTTGGGCGGCAGCAGCCCCGTGACGACGCGGCCGCCATCCAGCGGCGGCAGCGGGAAAAGGTTGAACACGAACATGATGACGTTCACCAGCACGCCCGCGCGGCACATGCCCGTAAAGAACGGCTCCTGCACGCCCACGCCTTGCAGCACCACAAAGCCTGCGCCCCACAGCAGGGCTTGCACCAGGTTGGAGGCGGGCCCGGCCAGCGCCACCAGAATCATGTCGCGCCGCGGGTTCTTCAGCCGCCCGAAGTTGACTGGGACAGGCTTGGCGTAGCCAAACAGGAACGCGCCCTGCGTGACGATGTACAGAAACAGCGGCATCGCGATGGTGCCGATCGGGTCGATGTGCTTGAACGGGTTCAGCGTGACCCGGCCGAGCATGGCGGCCGTGTTGTCGCCGAAGTGGCGGGCTACGTAGCCATGGGCCGCCTCGTGCACGGTGATGGCAAACAGCACCGGCAGGGCGTAGATGGCAATGGTTTGGATGATGTTGGCGATGTCCACCGCCTGATTGTCTCAGACGGGGTTTCGCCTTGCGCTCACAGCCCCAGCGATGCAGGGTCGCCGCGCCCCAGGCGCAGCACTTCGGGGGGCGAGGTGGTCAGGTCGATCACGGTGGTGGGTGCTGAGGGGCAGGCGCCCGCTTCGATCACCCCTGCCACCTGTTTTTCTAGCCGGTCGCGAATTTCCTCGGGGTCGTTCAGCGGGTCGGTCTCGCCCGGCAGGATCAGCGTGGTGGCCAGCAGCGGGCCTTCGTGCAACTCCAGCAAGTCCAGCAGCACGCCGTGCTCGGGCACGCGCAGGCCGATGGTCTTGCGCTGCGGGTGGCTGATGCGGCGCGGCACCTCCTTGCTGGCTTCCAGCACGAAGGTAAACGGCCCCGGCGTGCCCAGCTTGAGAAGGCGGTACTGCGCGTTGTCCACGCGCGCATAGCTGGCCAGCTCGCTCAGGTCGCGGCAGACCAGCGACAGCAACTGCTTGTCGTCCAGCCCGCGGATGCGGCGCAATGCGTCCACCGCGGCCTTGTCGTCCAGGTGGCAGACGAGCGCATAGCTGGAATCGGTAGGCACCGCCAGCACGCCGCCTTGTGCCAGCAAGGCGACCGCCTGCTTCAACAGGCGCGGTTGGGGGTTGTCGGGGTGTACGCTGAAAAACTGGGCCATGCGCCTATTGTGGTCGCAAACCGTACGGCAAGGCGGGCCGGGCCGTGCGGCCTGCGTCAGTGCACGCGATGGGCCAGGGCCGACCAGACCGTGCCCAGGTCGGCGGGCAGCGCGGGCAGGGTGCCCAGGTCCGTATAGCTTTCGTCCGGGCTGTGGAAGTCGCTGCCGCGCGAAGCCAGTAGATCAAATTCGCGCGCCATGTCGGCGTAGCGCACCGCCTCGGCAGCGCTGTGGCTGCCGGTGACCACTTCCACGCCACGCCCACCGTGCTGCTTGAATTCAGAGAACAGCGCGTATTCCTCGTTGGGCGTGAAGCGGTAGCGCGCAGGGTGCGCGATCACTGCCAGGCCGCCGCTTTGGGTGATCCAGCGTACCGCGTCGCCCAGGTTGGCCCAGCGGTGCTCGACATAGCCTGGTTTGCCTTCGGTCAGGAAGCGGCGAAAGACTTCAGATGTGTCGCGGCACACGCCGCTTTCCACCAGAAAGCGGGCAAAGTGCGTGCGCGACACCAGACGCGGGTTGCCCGCGTACTTCAGCGCGCCTTCGTAAGCCCCGGTGATGCCCACCTTGGCCAGCTGCGCGCCCATTTCCACCGCACGCGGGCCGCGGCCATCGCGCGTGTCGTTCAGGCCCGTGACGATGCGCGGGTCGGTGTGGTCAAACCCCAAGCCGACGATGTGCACCGTGGTGTCGATGAAGGTGACCGATATCTCCACCCCGGTGAGGTACTTCAGCCCCAGCGCCTGCGCCGCGTCGATGGCGCGTTGCTGGCCACCCACTTCGTCGTGGTCGGTCAGCGCCCACAGGTCCACCCCGTTGGCGTGGGCCCGCGCGGCCAGCGCTTCGGGGGTCAAGGTGCCGTCGGAGACGACGGAATGGCAGTGCAGGTCGGCGTTGATGGGGTGGGTCACCCGCCGATTCTACGGACGCACCCCCGCCGGCGCCTTCACCCTTGGGGTGGCGCGGGCGTCAGCGGCTGATCTGGCCACGGCCGCTGCGGGCCGCGCAGGCGCTCGAAAGCGCGCGCGAGCTGCAGCACGCCCAGGTCGTCAAAGCGCTGCCCGGCGATCTGGATGCCGATGGGCAGGCCGTCGTCGTCGTAGCCGCCGTTGAGCGAAATCGCGGGCTGCTCGCCCATGTTGAACGGCACGGTGAAGCCGATGTGTTCCAGCCCGCGCAGCGGGTCGTTGGTGGGCGAAGGCCAGTCACAGGGCGCCGGGCCGCAGGGCGCCGTGGGCGACAGCACGTAGTCCAGCCCCTGCATCGCCTGGTGCGTGGCCACGCGCACGGCGTGCGTCTGGGCGTAGGCGTTGAACACGTCGGCGCCCGACATGCCCTGCGCGCTTTCGGCCCAGGTGCGGATGCAGGGCAGCACGCTGGCGCGCGCGTCGTCGCTCAAGGCCTGCAAGTCGATCAGCGAGCGCATGCGCCAGAAGTGGTCCAGCCCGGCCAGCATCTCGGGCGTCATGAACGGGGCCATGGGCACGATGTGCGCGCCCTCGGCTTGCAGCACCTCGGCGGCGCTTTGCACCGCAGCGTGGATCGCGGGCGCGACCGGCAGGCCGCATCCCGCGTCCAGCAGCAAACCGATGCGCAGGCCGCGCAGGGGCTTCGCCTTTTTCCAGGTGGCCGTCCAGTCGATGGTTTGCGCGGGCAGGCTCATGCTGTCGCGGGCGTCGGGCGCGCTCAGCACCTGCATCAGCAAGGCGGCGTCGGCCACGGTGCGGGTGATGGGGCCGGCGGCGCGGCCCATGTAGGGCGGATCGATCGGCACGCGGCCCAGGCTGGGCTTGAAGCCGACCACGCCGCACCAGCCGGCGGGCAGGCGGATGGAGCCGCCGATGTCCGTGCCCAGGTGCAGCGGCCCGTAGCCCGCCGCCGCCGCCGCGCCCGCCCCGGCGCTGGAGCCGCCGGGCGTGCGCGACAGATCCCACGGGTTGCGCGCGATGCGATGGAAGGTGGACAGTCCGGAAGACAGCATGCCGTAGTCGGGCATGGTGGTTTTGGCGAAGAAGACGGCGCCCGCTTCCAGCACGCGGGCGGCGGGCGGCGCATCCGCCTTGGCGGGCACCAGCGGCACGGCGCGCGTGCCCAGCGGCGTGGGGTCGCCCTGGGTGGCGATGTTGTCCTTGATGGTGATGGGCACGCCGTCCAGCGCGCCGAGCGGGCGGCGTTTGAGCCAGCGCGCCTCCGACGCGCGGGCGTCGGTCAGCGCTTGGTCGGGGCGCAGGCGCCAGGTGGCGTCCAGCTCAGGCTCCCACCGCGCGACCTGCGTCAGCACGTCCCGCAGCACCTCGACGGGCGAGAAGGCGCCCTGGCGGTACCCTGCCAGCAGTTCTTGGGCGCTCAGCTGGTGCAGATGCTGGGTCATGGTCTGAAGCCTGTGGTGAATGTGAAAAGCGCGGATTCTTGGCTAAATCGGCCTCTGGCGCTGGTGCAGACTGCGCTGGCAGCTATCAAAAACATAGTCGGCCGCGCCCCGCGCCAGCGCCCGGCGTTACGCCCAGCTGAGCGCCGACAGGTCGTTGACGAACAGCGGCATGTCTTTCCACAGGCCCTGCACGCCCTTCTTGGCCACCGTCACCCACTGGGGCTGGTACAGCCAGGCCAGCACGGCGTCGTCGGCCAGCAGCTTTTGCGCGTCGCCCAGCAGTTGGTTGCGCTCGGCCACGTTCGGCGTGGTTTTGATCTTGGCGTACAGCGCGTTGAACTTCGGGTTCTGGTAGCCCCAGTAGTAGTCGGGCTTGGTGAAGTTGTCCAGGTCAAACGGCTCGACGTGGCTGATGATCGTCAGGTCGTAGTTGTGCGCGCCGCCGTAGGTGTTGGCCAGCCACTGCGCCCATTCCACGTTCTGCACCTTGGCGTTGATGCCCACCTTGGCCAACTGCGACACGATCACCTCGCCGCCCTGGCGCGCGTAGGGCGGGGGCGGCAGCACCAGGCTGAGCTCCAGCGGCGTGGCCACGCCCGCTTCTTTCAGCAGCGCGCGCGCCTTGTCGGGGTTGTAGGGGTTGATGCCCGTGGTGTCGATGTAGCCCGGCGCGCCCGGCACGTAGTGGCTGCCGATGGGCACGCCCAGCCCGTCGCCCGCGCCCGCGATGACGGCCTTGCGGTCGATGGCGGCGCTGATGGCGCGGCGCACGCGCACGTCGTTCAGGGGCTTTTTGGCGTTGTTGATGGCCAGCACGGTCTTGGCGCGCGAGCCCGCCACCACCGTCTGCAGGCGCGGGTTGGACTTGAACTGGTTCAGCCCGCGCGGCGTGACACGCACGAACGCATCCACGTCGCCCGACAGCACCGACGCCACCTGCGCCGCCGGGTCGCTGATGAAGCGGAACGTGGCGCGCTTGATCTTCAGCGCGCCCGGGGCGCGGTAGCTGGGCGACGCCTTCAGCGTGATGGACGAGCCCTTGGCCCAGCCGTCCAGCACGTAGGGGCCGGTGCCCACGGGCTTGGCGGCGTTGGTGTCGGCGCTCTTGGGCTCGACGATGATGGCCGTGCCCTGGCCCATCAGGAAGGGGAAGTCCGGGTCCGGTTCTTTGTTGACGATGACCAGCGTGTAATCGTCCACCGCGCGCACGCTTTCCATGGCGGCGAAGGTGCGCTTGTCTTTGTTGGTGCTTTTTTCGCCCGCGGCGCGGTCGAAGCTGAACTTGACCGCCTGCGCGTTGAATGGCTCGCCGTTGCTGAACTTGACGCCTTTGCGCAGGTAGAACGTGGTGGTGCGCAGGTCGGGCGAGACTTCCCAGCGCTCGGCCAGCAGCGGCGACACGCTGCCGTCGGCGTTGATCTTGGTCAGCGTCTCGAAGATGTTGTACAGCGTCACCTCGGCGATGGCCGACGCGGCGCCCGCGGTCGGGTCCAGGCCCGGCGGCTCCAGCGTCATGCCCAGCACGATGCTGTCTTTGCGCGACTGCGCCAGGGCGGGCAGCTGCAGGGTTGCAGCCAGGGCGGGCAAGGTCAGGGCGAATTCGCGGCGCTTGATCATCGTCGTGCTTCTCCGGTTGGGGCAGTGTCGCGCGCATGGTAGCGCAGGGTGGCGTTCTTCAGCACGACCGGGCGCGACGCCCATTTGCCGCACACGTCCGGCAGCCACGCAGCGGTACAACGCCTCAGAACGCGGGCGGGGGGACGAGCTCGGGCACCGACGCCAGCAGCGTGCGCGTGTAGGCGTGTTGCGGCGCGCTCAGCACCTGGCGCACCGGCCCGTGCTCGACCACCAGGCCGCCCTTCATCACCGCCACGTCGGCGCACAAGTGGCTGACCACGGCCAGGTCGTGGCTGATGAAGAGGAAGGTCACGCCGTGCGCGTCGCGCAGATCGGCCATCAGGTTCAGCACCTGGGCCTGCACGGATACGTCCAGCGCGCTCACGGCCTCGTCCGCCACGATCAGCTTGGGCCGGGTGATCAGCGCGCGGGCGATGGCGATGCGCTGGCGCTGCCCGCCCGAGAATTCGTGCGGGTACTTGTCCAGCGCGTCGGCGCCCAGGCCGACGGCGGCCAGCGCTTCGGCGGCGCGGTCGCGCTGCTGGCGGCGGCTGGCGCCTTCCAGCGCGGCGGCGGGCTCGGCCACGGTGCGCCACACCGCGCGGCGCGGGTCCAGCGAACCGTAGGGGTCTTGAAACACCATCTGAAAATCGCGCCGCGCGGCGCGCAGGTCGGCGGCGCTCAGGGCGTTCAAGTCGCGCCCCTCGAACAGCACTTGCCCGCTGGTGGGCCGCTCCAGCGCCATGGCCAGGCGCGCCAGCGTGCTCTTGCCCGATCCCGATTCGCCCACGATGCCCATGCTGCGCCCCGCCGTCACCTGCAGCGACACGCCCTTGAGCGCCTGCACCGTGCCGGGCGCGCGCAGCACCGATTCGCGCGGCAGCGGGTACGCCCGCGTGACATCGCGGATATCAAGCAAAAAAGGGCTCTGGCGCTGGCTGGTCATGCGCTGAAAGCTCCTGTTTGCATAGCATGTGGACTGCCGGCCAGCACCACGTCGGCGCGGCTGCAAAGAAAGCTGTGCGCTGGCGACAGCCGCACCTCAGGCGGCGGCCGCTGCGCGCAGCCGTCGGCGGTAAAGGCGCAGCGCCCGGCAAACGGGCAGCCTGGCGGCATCTGAAACAGGTTGGGCACGGTGCCCGCAATGGTCGGCAGGCGCTCGCTGCGGTGCGCCACCAGCCGCTGCGCCAGGCTGGGGCGGGCCGCCAGCAGCCCGCGCGTGTAGGGGTGCGCCGGGCGGGCGAACACCTCGGCCGCGGCGCCGCGCTCGACCACCTCGCCGCCGTACATCACCAGCATCTGGCGCACGTTCTGCGCGATCAGGCCCAGGTCGTGCGAAATCAGGATCAGCGCCATGCCGCGCTCGGCCACCAGTTCGGCAATCAGCGCCAGGATCTGCTTTTGCACCGTTACGTCGAGCGCGGTGGTGGGCTCGTCGGCGATCAGCACATCGGGCTCGCAGGCCAGCGCCATGGCGATCATGATGCGCTGGCGCTGCCCGCCCGAAAACTGGTGCGGGTAGCTGTCAAAGCGCTGCGCGGGCGCGGGAATGCCCACGCGTTCCAGCAGCGCCAGCGCCTTCTGGCGCGCTTCGGCGCGGCCCAGCCCGCGGTGCAGGCGCATCGGCTCCATGATCTGGTTGCCGATGGTGTGCACCGGGTTCAGCGCGGTCATCGGCTCCTGGAAGATCATGGCGATGCGGTCGCCGCGCAGGGCGCGCCAGTCGCGGTCGGCCAGGCCGATCAGCTCGCGCCCGGCCAGCTTCAGGCTGCCGCTGACGGCGGCGTTGTCGGGCGCTAGGCCCATCAGCGCCAGCGCCGTCATGGATTTGCCGCAGCCGCTTTCGCCAATCAGGCCCAGCGTGTCGCCCGGTTGCAGCGCAAAGCCCATGTCGCGCACGGCGGGCGTGGTGCCGTTGTGCGTGTGCAGGTCCACGCGCAGGTGAGAGGCTTCGAGCAGGGGTGTCATGGCAGCTTCAGCCTCGGCGATTCAGGCGCGGGTCCAGCACGTCGCGCAGGCCGTCGCCCAGCAGGTTCAGCCCCAGCACGGCCAGGGCAATGGCCAGGCCGGGCCACACGGCCAGCAGTGGCGCGTCGAACATCAGCGTTTGCGCCTCGGCCAGCATGCGGCCCCAGCTGGGCTGCGGCGGCTGGGTGCCCAGCCCCAGGTAAGACAGCGCGGCCTCGGCCAGAATCGCCACGGCAAAGCGGATGGTGGCCTGCACCACCAGCACGGCGCTGATGTTGGGCAGCACGTGCTCGAAAGTGATCGCCCAGGGGCCCTTGCCGCAGGCGCGCGCGGCCAGCACGTAGTCGCGGCTCCAGACCGCGTTGGCGGCGGCGCGGGTGATGCGCGCGAAGGTGGGAATGTTGTAGATGCCGATGGCGACGATGGCGTTGACGATGCCGGGCCCGTACACCGCCGTCAGCATGATGGCCGAAAGGATGGCTGGAAAGGCAAAGCCGAAGTCCGACACGCGCATGATGGTTTCTTCGACCCAGCCGCGCCGCGCCGCCGCCAGCAGGCCCAGCGCGGTGCCGATGACCAGGCCAATGCCCACGGCGATCACGCCCACCAGGATCGACGCGCGCGCGCCCACCAGCAGCAGCGAAACGATGTCGCGCCCATACGCATCGGTGCCCAGCCAGTGCGCGGTGCCGGGCGGCAGCAGCTTGGCGTCCATGTTCACGTCAAACACCGAGTAGGGCGTCCAGACGTACGACAGCGCCGCAGCGGCCAGCAGCAGCAAGGTGAGCAGCCCGCCGATCAAAAACCCAGGGTGGCGCCGCGCGCGCTGCCAGAAGCTGGGCGCGGCGCGCAGCGTGAGCGTGGTGGCGGGAAGGGCGGCGCTGCTCATGAAAATATGGAGGAAAAACGGATCTGGCGCTGGAGGGATAAGCGCGAGCAGCTATCAGTACGATAGCGTATGCCGTGTCCTAAGAGAGCTCGGCACCCATCGCGCCCGACTGTCGCCGTGGCCGTGGCTTGCTCCGGCCACAGGCGGCGTCCCCCTCGGGGGGGAGGCGCGAAGCGCCCCAGGGGGAAGCTCATATTTGGCTGGCCTTCACGCGCGGGTCGATCACGGCGTACAGCACGTCGACCACGAAGTTGACGATGACCACCATGGCGGCCAGCAGCAGCACGCAGTTGCGCACCACGATCACGTCGCGGTTGGCGATGCTTTGAAAGATCAGGCGACCCAGGCCAGGCAGGTAGAACACGTTCTCGACCACGATGGTGCCCGCCAGCAGCTCGGCAAACTGCAGCCCCATCACGGTGATGACCGGGATCATCGCGTTGCGCAGCACATGGCCCCACAGCGTGGCGCGCTGTGACAAGCCCTTGGCGCGCGCGGTGCGCACGAAGTCTTCGCGCAGCACCTCCAGCACGGCCGAGCGGGTAAAGCGCGCCAGGATGGCGGCCTGCACCACCGCCAGCGCCAGCGCGGGCAGCACCAGCGCCTTGAGGCCCGCCCACAGCCCGGCCCAGACGCCTTCGTCAAAGTACCAGCCGTCGAACCCGCCCGCGGCAAACCACTGCAGCTTGACGGAAAACAGCAGGATCAAAAGCATCGCAAACCAGAAGTTAGGAATGGCGATGCCGATCTGTGCCAAGGTCATCAGGCCCACGTCGCCTGCGCGGTTGTGGTTGGCCGCGGCGTACACGCCCGCCAGCAAGGCCATCACCGTGGTCAACAGCATGGCGAAGACGGCCAGCGGCACGGTGAGCGTCAGGCGTTCGGCAATCAGCTCGGTCACCGGCGTGCCGTAGGCATAGGACAAGCCCATGTCGCCGTGCAGCAGGCCGCGCATCCAATCGGCGTAGCGGGCGAGGGCAGGGCGGTCCAGGCCAAGCTCTTGCGCCTTGGCGGCCACGGCGGCCGGGTCGGCGTCGGGGCCCATCAGCACCTGCGCCGCGTTGCCGGGCAGCACTTCCAGCACGGCAAACACGATCACGCTGGTGGCCAGCAAGGTGGCGATCAGCGTGAGGGCACGTTTGAATAAGAAGTAGTTCATGCGGGAGGGCGGGCGACCGTGGCGGCATTATCAGCACAATCGGTAGCGGCATCGGCCAGGCGGTGCGCGCCGCGGCCCGCGGGCGTCGATAATCAAGGCCTTGCCCCCAGGAGTGCTGCCACCATGGCGCTGATGATCACCAGCGAGTGCATCAACTGCGACGTCTGCGAACCCGAATGCCCCAACGAAGCGATTTCGATGGGCGAAGAGATCTACGTCATCGATCCGGCCAAATGCACCGAATGCGTGGGCCACTTTGACGAGCCGCAGTGCGTGCAGGTGTGCCCGGTGGAATGCATTCCCGTCGATCCGTCGCACACGGAAAGCCAGGACGCGCTGTGGACCAAGTACCGGCGCCTGATGCTGGTCAAGGAGTGACAGGCGGCGCGCCCTAAGCGCCGAGGCGTGCGGCTGGCTGGCGTGCAGCGCTGCTTAGGACGCATCTGCCGAGCCGGGCGTCGTGCTGTCCGGCTCGTTTGATGGCGGCGCCTTGCGCGGGGGCTTGGGCCGTGGCGGCTTGCTGGTGTGAATGAGCTGGGTGGCCTTGGTCATGTCGCCCGCCGCCAGCGCTGAAGCCGCTTTGATGGATCGGTCAATGGCCTGCTCGATGCCGATCAGCTCGTCCTGCGGCGGGCGACGCAGCACCCAGCCCACAACTTCGTCCTTGCTGCCGGGGTGGCCAATGCCGATGCGCAGGCGCCAGTAGTCCGACGAACCCATTTGCGCGTGGATGTCGCGCAGGCCGTTGTGCCCCGCGTGGCCGCCGCCCTGCTTGAGCTTGGCCTCACCAGCGGGCAAGTCCAGCTCATCGTGCACGACCAGTATTTCTTCCGGCGCAATCTTGAAGAACCGCGCCAGCGCCGAGACGGATTTGCCGGACAGGTTCATGAACGTCTGGGGCTCCAACAGCCAAACGGTGTGGCCGTCGATGCTGGTGCGCGCCACCAGGCCGTGGTAGCCCCGCTCGGGCACCAGCCGCGCGCCCAAGGCGTGGGCGAGGTTGTCAATCCACCAGAAGCCCGCGTTGTGCCGCGTGGCCTCGTACTCAGGGCCTGGGTTGCCCAGGCCGACGAACAGCTTGATCATGGGGTGATTATCCGCAGGGCTTGCGCACCGCAGGGGCGGCGGCGCATTGTGAAGTGCTGGGGCAGACCAGTGACGCTTGCCAAGGTGCAAAACAAAACGGCCCGCACGAAGCGGGCCGTTGAGCTGGGGCGGTGAGCGCAGCGCGCGCCGCCCGTTGGCTGGAACTTACTTCTTCTCGCCTTCGCTGGGGGCGGCAGGCGCTTCAGCGGCCGGGGCGGCTTCGGCTTCTGCTTCAACCGCGGGCATCACCACAGACACGAGCACCATATCTTCGGCGCTGTGGCCGTGCAGCACGGCTTCAACGCCTTTGGGCAGCGCGATGTCCTTCAGCGTCAGGGTCTGGCCTTTTTCCAGCTTGGACAGGTCTACTTCGATGGCCTCGGGCAGGTCGGCCGGCAGGCAGGACACTTGCAGTTCGGTCAGGATGTGGTTGACCAGGGCCTTGTCGGTCTTCACGGCGTTGGATTCTTCCTCGCCTGTGAAGCGCAGCGGCACTTTCATCTGGATCTTCTGCTTGGCCGACACGCGTTGGAAGTCGATGTGCAGAACTTGTTGCTTGAACGGGTGGATTTGCAGGTCACGCAGCAGCACCTTGCTGGACTTGCCGTCCAGTTCCATATCGAGCACGGAAGCGTGGAACGCCTCTTTCTTGAGGGCTTGCCACAGCGCGTTGTGGTCCAGTTCAATCAGTTGAGGCTCACCCTCACCGCCGTAAACAATGCCGGGCACCTTGCCAGCATTGCGCAGACGGCGGCTCGCACCCGTACCTTGCTTGGCGCGCTCAAAAGCGACGAATTTCATTTGCTTAACTCCTGGTGGAGCCGACCGCGACCAGTGCGACTCCGATTAAAAAACCGCGCGGCCCGTGAATGGGCGGCGCGGCACTTGCCGTTCCTTAGAACAGGTTTTCCTGATCCTGGAACAAGCCCATCACCGACTCTCCACGGGCAATGCGCTGAATCGTCTGGGCGAACAGCGGGGCCACGGAAAGCTGGCGAATCTTGGGGCATTGCGACGCAGCGTCGCTCAGCGGAATGGTGTTGGTCACCACGACTTCGTCCAGGGCCGATCCCTTGGCGATGCGTTCGATGGCGGGGCCAGAGAAAATGGGGTGCGTGCAGTAGGCGTACACCTTCTTCGCGCCACGTTCCTTCAGCACTTCTGCGGCTTTGACCAGCGTGCCGGCGGTGTCGATCATGTCGTCCATGATCACGCAGTTGCGGCCTTCGATATCGCCGATCACGTGCATCACTTCCGACACGTTGGCCTTGGGGCGGCGCTTGTCGATGATGGCCAGGTCGCAGCCCAGCTGCTTGGCCAGCGCGCGCGCCCGCACCACGCCACCGACATCGGGGCTGACGACCAGCAGGTCGTCGTAATTCTTCTGGCGCAAATCGCCCAGCAGCACGGGCGAAGCGTAGATGTTGTCGACCGGGATGTCAAAGAAGCCCTGAATCTGGTCGGCGTGCAGATCCATCGTCAGCACGCTGTTCACGCCGACGGTCTGCAGCAGATTGGCCACCACTTTGGCGGAGATCGGCACCCGCGTGGAGCGCGGGCGGCGATCCTGACGGGCATAGCCGAAATACGGAACGACTGCGCAGATGCGTTCGACCGACGCACGCTTGAGCGCATCGACCATGATCAGCAATTCCATCAGGTTTTCGTTCGTGGGCGCGCAGGTGGACTGCACCACGAACACATCGCGCGCACGAACGTTCTGCTTCAGCTCGACGGTGACTTCGCCATCCGAAAAGCGGCCGACATCCGCTGCGCCCAGCCCGATTCCCAGGTTGCTGGCAATTTCCGCCGCCAGTGCCGGGTTCGCATTGCCCGTGAAAACCAGAAAGTCAGAGTGGGAATGGGGCTGCATGAGCTTTCCGGCTGGTAGCTGAAGCGATGTGGCAGAAACTGTGCCGGTATCGCGCTGCGGCTGGCGCTAGCCGCGCGCGCTGGCATATACGGTTTGGCAGGGGAGGAAGGACTCGAACCCTCGCATGCCGGAATCAAAATCCGGTGCCTTAACCAACTTGGCGACTCCCCTACGCAGGTTGCTGCTTCCAAAATACCGAAGCAACCGCCTTCAATTGTCGCTAGAAGCCCACCCGACAAGCGGATGACACTTCATACTGCTGCACACACGAACCTGCCATTCCGGTGGAACTTCGATCGCCAGGCTATGCGCCTGAACAGACCCCGGAACCACCGCAAAGACCGCGCTGCCTGAACCCGTCATTTTGCCCGAAAGACCGTACCGCTTTAACAGCGCTACCGCTTCGGCAACCTGCGGACAAAGCCGCTCGGCAACGGGTTGCAGGTCATTGCGGCCAAAGCCGTAAGCATCTGCAGCAAAGCCAGAGATTGTAGCAGGCTTTGAATCGCGATCCAGATCGCCCGCGCGAAAAATTTCTGCGGTGTTCAATCCCTGAGGCGGTTTTACCACGACGACCTGCGCTCCCGGGAGTGTCAAAGGCGTGATGCGCTCGCCCACGCCCTCTACCCAGGCGTTGTGCCCTCGCAAAAAGAAGGGTACGTCCGCGCCGAGCGTCAGCCCCAGCTGCGCCAGCGCCGAGACAGACAGCTGCAAGTCCCACAGCCGGTTGAGCGCCAGCAGCGCGCTGGCCGCGTCGGACGATCCGCCACCCATGCCCGCTTGGGCAGGAATGCGTTTGTGCACCTGGATGTGCGCGCCGGTCGTGCAGCCCGTGGCGCTCTGCAAGGCGCGCGCGGCTCGGAGGATGAGATCGTCCGCAGGCAGCGCGGTGGTGAGGTCTTCGCGCGACAGGGCACCGCCTTCGCGCCTTTCAAAGTGCAGCGTGTCGCACCAGTCGATCAGCATGAAAGCCGATTGCAGCAGGTGATAGCCGTCGTCGCGGCGGCCGGTGATGTGCAGAAAAAGGTTCAGCTTGGCCGGCGCCGGCACGTCCCACAAGGCGCGCATGCTTCAGCGGTCCAGCACGATGCGCAGCTCGGCCGTCGGCAGCGGCATCTCGCGCCGCGCGTTCAGGCGGCCGGAGGGCAGTTGCGTCAGATCCGCCTGCCAGCCTTCCACCGGCTCTGGCTGCCCACGCAGCCAGGCGAAGAGCGCGCGCACGGGAATGGGTGCGCCGGTCAACTCAGCCGCCATGGCTTCTGCCGAGGCGAACTGCCGGGTTTGATCGCCTTGCCGAAGCATGGCCTGGCCCGGTTGCCATTCAAGCACCGCCAGGATGTTGCCAAGCGGCGATGTCAGGCTCAGCTCGCCCGCGTCCGCGTGGCCCGTGAGACGAAAGCCGGCTGAGAAAGACTGCGGCGGCTCGGATGCGACAGAGAGCGCCAGGCGCCCGCTCCATTCATTGGTTTCAGTGTCAAAACTGCCTCTGGCGCCCGTGCTACTTGCGCAGCCAGCTATCAAAAGCGTAGCTGCCAGCGCGCCCAGGCTGCGTCGGGATAGACCTGCAGGACTCTCTGGCCGACCGAAACCGCTCAACGATGTGCGTGCACCTTGCCCAGTCAAGGCGTCACCCGAAAGCGCTTCAAGGTGTTGAGCAGCGTGTCGTTTTCTGGGTTCAGGCGCAGGCCATCGCGCCAGGCCTTGCGCGCGCCTTCGCGGTCGCCCAGCGTCCACAGCACTTCGCCCAGGTGGGCGGCGATCTCGGCGTCTGGCCGCGACTTGTAGGCGCCTTCCAGCAGGCGCCTGGCCTCCTGGTGGCGGCCCATCTTGAATTCGACCCAGCCCAGGCTGTCCTGGATGTAGCCGTCGTCCGGCACCAGTTGCACGGCTTTCTCGATCAGCTGCTTGGCCTCGGGCAGGCGCACACCGCGATCGGCCAGCGAATAGCCCAGCGCGTTGTAGGCGTTGGCGGCCTCGGGGTTGACCTGAATCAGCTGGCGCAGCAGGCGTTCCATCTCGTCCACTTTGCCAACGCGCTCGGCGGCCATGGCTGTGTCGTACAGCAGGCCTTCGTCGTCCGGATCTCTGGCGAGTTCATCGGCCAGCAACTGGTAGGCGGCCTCGGGTTGCTTGTGGTCGCGCAGCAGCTGCGATTCGGCCTGGATCTTCAGGCGGGCGTCGTCGGGGCCGCGCTCGGGCACCGACTGGATGGCGCGGCGTGCCGCGTCCATCTGGCCCTGGCGCGCCAGCATGTCGGCGCGGCGTGCCTGAACGGCCAGCGTCTGTTCGGGCGACTCGATGGCGTCGAGCAGCTTGGTGGCGCGCGCGTAGTCGCCGCGTTGGTCGGCGATGCGCGCCAGCATCATGCGGGCCTGATCGCGCCCCACGCGCCGGTCCACCCCGGTTTCACTGGCGGGGCGATTGGTCAAGTCGAGGTAGCGTTGCAGAGCGGTTTCCGCCTGCGGGTACTGCCGCTCGTCGGCGAACAGGGCGCCTTGCACCAGCCACGGGTCGGGCTCGTTGGGCGACTGTTGCGTCAGCCCTTGCAGCAGGGTGTGCGCCTCGGCGTTGCGGCCCAGCTCCACCAGCGCGCGGGCGTAGCCAATGCTCACCTCGGGTTTGGCGCCTGGGCTGGCCAGATAGCGCTGGATCAGCGATTCGGCCTTGGGCTCGCCTGCCGTCAACAGTTGCAATGCCAGCAACGCGGGCCATTCGGACTGGGCCCCTGCGTTCTGCCCCAGCGAGGCGGCTGACAAAGCACCGGTCTTGTCGCCTGCCTGCAGGCGCATGCGGCCGATGGTCGTCCAGGCCGAGGGCGCCAGCGCCGGGTCTTTCAACGAGTCGGCCAGGGCGCGTTCAACCACCGCGGCGGCCTCGGCCTTGTCTGGCACGCGCTGGTACATCGCCGGAATGGCGGTGAGGAAGGTCACGCGGTCTTCCGCGGGCAGGGTGGTGATGAAGCGGCGCACGGCGTCTTCGGTGTCCGCCACGCGGCCCATGACGATCAGCACCTGCAATTCGTACTGGCCCGCCGCCACTGATTTGGGATAGGCCTGGCGCCAGGCGCGCATGGCCTCCAGCGCGGCGGGGCCCGAGCGCGACTGGATCGCGAGCTCTGCCGCGCGCTTGTACAGCGCCTCGTCGCCCGTGCGGCGGGCCGCGTCCAGCATCAGCGAAACGGCGCTTTGGGCGTCGCCGCGCTGGAACGACATTTCGCTGAGCAGCAGCTCGTACATCAGCCGGGCCGTCATGGCCGACTGCGCAGGGGGCTTGGATGAGGAAGAGGCCGCGTCTGCGGGGGCCGACGCCGGGGCTTGCGGGGGCGCTGGGGGTGTCTGCGAGAGGGCCGCGCCGCCCACACTGGCCAAGGCCCACACAGCCAGAACACGCGTGAAATGCATCATCAACTCATAATAATCCATGCCATTGAAGTGTGTGGACGCGCATGCCTGAGTTGCCCGAAGTCGAAGTAACCCGCCAGACCATGGCCGACCGTGTCGTGGGCGGCCGCGTGCTGGATGTGCGCATGGGGCTGCCGCTGCGCTGGCCCTTGGGCATCGAGCCAAGTGAACTGGTGGGCCGCACGGCGCAGGACGTGGGCCGGCGCGGCAAATACCTGTTGCTGCACCTGGATGAGGGGCTCTTGCTGCTGCACCTGGGCATGTCGGGCAGCCTGAGCGTGCGTGAAAACCCGCCCGCGCCTGGCGCGCACGACCATTTCGACCTGACCACCACCCGGGGCGTGCTGCGCTTGCACGATCCGCGCCGCTTTGGCGCCGTGCTGTGGTCGCCCAGTCTGGATGCCGACCCTGCGCGCAAACTGCTCGCCAAGCTGGGGGCAGAGCCGCTGGGCGACCATTTCACGGCCGATGCCTTCTACGCGGCGCTGCAGCGGCGCAGCACCCCCATCAAGCAGGTGCTGATGGCGGGCGAAGTGGTGGTGGGCGTGGGCAACATTTATGCCTCGGAAGTGCTTTTCAAGGCGGGTATTCGCCCCACCACCCGGGCCAACAAGCTGTCACGCCCGCGTGCCAACAGCTTGCACGCCGCCATTCGCAGCGTGCTGCACCGTGCCGTGGAACGCGGGGGCACGACGTTTCGCAACTTCTCCAACGCGCTGGGCGAGACGGGCCACTTTCAGGTGGAGGCGGCGGTCTACGCGCGCGAAGGCTTGCCCTGCCGCGTGTGCGGCACGCCCATCCGGCAGGTGCGCATGGGGCAGCGGTCTACGTTCTACTGCCCCACGTGCCAGAAGCCGTGAATTGGCCAACCGGATGGCCGCTGGCGTGAAAACCTTGCTAGGGCCGCGCAAGTGCGCGGTGTAATATTCCCCGTTAACTTGCGGGGCGGCCACAGTGACGGGTTTCAACGAACACTTTGACAGGCACGGCGCTTGGCGCCGGGAAATGGGCCTGCGCGTCAAAGTGCTTGGCGACTGGCTGCGCGAGCAGGACTTGCTGGACGACGGCGCCGAAGAGCGCCTGCTGAGCCTCAGCGAGCGGCTGCAGACCGACAAGGTCATGGTTGCCTTCGTGGCCGAGTTCTCGCGCGGCAAGTCTGAGCTGATCAACGCGGTTTTCTTCGCCGCCTACGGCCGCCGCATCATGCCCGCCAGCGCCGGCCGCACCACCATGTGCCCCACCGAGCTGGGTTACGACCCGGCCCTGCCACCCTGCCTGCGCCTGCTGCCCATTGAAACCCGGCTTGAATCGAAGGCGCTGCTGGAATGGCGCCTGGTGCCCGAGCAGTGGACCCGCGTTGATCTGGACGTGGACAACCCCGACCAACTGGCCGGCGCCATGGAAAAGGTGTCGGAAGTGCGCTACGTCTCGCAAGACGAGGCGCGCGCATTGGGCTTCTGGCACGACGAACAGCCTGAAGACAACCCGCCGGTCAATGCCCAGGGGCTTGTCGAGGTGCCCCGCTGGCGCCACGCTCTGATCAACATGGCCCACCCCTTGCTGAAGCAGGGCTTGGTGGTGCTGGACACGCCGGGGCTGAACGCCATTGGCGCCGAACCTGAGCTGACCGTCAGCCTGATTCCCCAGGCCCAGGCCGTGGTGTTCGTGCTGGGCGCTGATACCGGTGTGACGCGCTCGGACATGTCGATCTGGCGTGAGCACCTGGCCACGCTGCAGTCGTCGTCGGCCACGCGTTTTGTGGTGTTGAACAAGATCGACACCTTATGGGACGAGCTGAGCACGCCCGCACAGATCCGCGCCCAGGTCGAGCGCCAGCGCCAGGAAACCGCCCGCACCCTGGATCTGCCGGTGGAGCAGGTGCTGGCGCTGTCGGCGCAAAAAGGGCTGCTGGCCAAGGTGCGCGGCGACGGCATGCTGCTCAGCGAAAGCCATCTGCCCGATTTTGAGCGCCTGCTGGGCGCCCAGGTGCTGGGCGCGCGCCAGGCGATGCTGATCTCGGCCATCGACAACGTGGTGGGCCAGCTGAACGAGCAGGCCGCCCGAACCATGAGCGTGCGCCGGCGCGAATTGACTGAACAACTGTCCGAACTGAAAGGCCTGCGCGGCAAGAACCAGACCGTGATCCGCCAGATGCGCCTGCGCGTCGAGCGGGAGAAGGCCGAGTTCGACGGCAGCGCCGCCAGTGTGCTGACCGTGCGCTCGGCGCACATGAAGCTGCTGCGCGAGGTGTTCAAGCTGCTGGGCAGCGCCTCCATCAAACAGTCGCTGGCAGAGCTCAGCGTCATGCTGCGCGAGCCGGGGCTGAAGCTGGGCGTGAAAAAGGCTTACGCCACAGGCTTTGACAACCTGCGCGGC